>NZ_JAXCHV010000033.1:0-38254 GCF_035984795.1 Cryobacterium sp. MP_3.1
GGGCTGGACATGGTGGGACTTCCTGATTCTCGCCCTACGTCAAACGGCGGACTTGCTCTGAGCTACTGGCCTCAACTCACCCTGACACGTAGGGCACCGCCGGCCGCGCCGAACCCCTGTCATGAGCACCGCCACCGACGTCCAGGCCGGGTTCGACACCGACCTGGGCTATTGCCCGTTTGCGCTGTCACACGACTCCAGCCGGCTGGGTCTGGGCACGAGCCTGATCGACACGACCCTCGGTCCGGTCACGGTGCGGCATGGTCGGCGCACCGCGACGGGCTCCACCGGCACCGCGACGATCCTGCTGCACGGTGCGGCAGGATCGTGGACCACCTGGACGCCGCTGATCCGCGCTGCGGACCGGCTGCCCGCGCCCCCGCTCGAGAACCTGATCATCCCGGACCTCCCCGGCTGGGGCGACACTCCCCTGGCGATCGACGAAGATGCTGAGACCATTGAGTCCCTCGCCGCGGCCGTAGCCGAGATCGCGCGGGCCCTGGGGTATCGGCGCTGGCGGGTGATCGGGCACTCGCTGGGCGGGTTCGTCGCTCTCGAGCTCGCGGCGAGCAGACCCGGGCAGACGAGCTTCGTCGGATTGGTGTCCGCGACGACGTTCGGTGTCATCGACAGCGTGCGGCATCCGTTGTCCCGGTTCGCCGTGCTGCCCGGCTTCACGGCCCTGCTCGGTGTGATGAGGATTCTCTCGGCGTGCGGCGCGGCCGGCCGCGGTCTGGCAGCCGGGCTGAATCGGCTGGGCTTGCTGCGCCCCGCGGTGGCTCCGTTGTTCAGCAACATCCGCCGGGTCGACCGGAGCGTGCTGTCCGCTTTGGCCGCCGAGACTCGGCCACGCTCGTTCACCCTGGCCGCCGGCCGGGCCGGGCGCTACAACGCCGAGGCGTCTTGGGCCCGCATCGAGTGCCCGGTGCGATCGGTGCACGGCGACGGTGATGTCTTCGTCGGCGACCACGACGACCGGCGACTGGCCCGCGTGATCGCCGACCTCGAGGTCACGGTGCTCACCGGCACCGGCCACTTCGGCCACGTCGAGCGTCCGCTCGACACCCTCATGGCTCTGCATTCCCCCGAATTCCTTGCGCTTTGCCGGGCAGCAGAGGAGAGTTGAGGGATTCTCCGGTTCTGCTGTCAGTGCCCCATCATCGCTTTCACCCGTTCCCGGCACCGAGCGTGGCCAATCTGGAAGTGAACGCGAAGACTCATGGGCACCCTGACCTACGACCGGGTCGTCGTTGAATTCGACGACAGGATCCTGACGCACCTGCAAGTCGTGATCGTGCAGAAACTCCGCCGTGGCGAGAGCTTCCTTTTCTCCTGGCGCAACGCCATCGAGGTCGGCGACGGCCGCAGTTCGGCGTGGATGAATCCGGCGATACCGCTGTACTTCAAGTTCACCGGCGGACACACCCCGACTCTCAACCCGGAGTGGATCGCGCAGTTGACGCGCTCGGCCAACAGCTCGCAAGGGTTGATCGCCACCAGCGAAGAACGCGCCATCGATTCCAATCACGCGGGTGGGATGGATGTGACGTTCGCGGTGAAGTCGGCCTCCGCGTTGCCGAAGTCGTCGGTGGCCGCGCCGGAATGAGCGCTTAGAGCGGCACCGTGCCGAAGCGGCGCAGGGCAAGGGCGGGGTTGACCCGTCGCACCTCGGCGAGCCGGGCAGCGGAGATCCAGCCGACAGCCACATCCGTCGTTTCGCCGATCGTAACCAGCTCAACACCCATCGGGTCGACCACCATGCTCGCGCCGACGCCGCTCGGCGGCGCATGGTCTGCCGCCGCGAGATAGACGGTGTTCTCGAGTGCCCGCGCCGTGACCAGGGTGCGCCAGTGCTGCTCCTTGAGCGGTCCGCGCACCCACTCCGCGGGGACGAGCACAAGGTCGGCGCCGGCATCGACAAGACGGCGGGTGACCTCGGGGAACCTGATGTCGTAACAGGTCTGCAGGCCCACGGTGAGACCGGCAACGACGAAGGTCTCCGGCGCTTCGATGACACCGGCGAGCACCCGGTCGGATTCCCGTGACCCGAACGCGTCGTAGAGGTGCAGCTTGCGATACCGCGCCACGACCAGCCCGGCGGGGTCGACGGCGACAAGAGTGTTCTGCACTCGGTGGGGGTCGTCGGTGCGCTCGAGCATGCCGGCCACGATGTGCACGCCCAGATCCGCGGCCAGGTGACCCAGCGCGGTCACAAACGGTCCGTCGAGCGCTTCGCCGGCGGCAACGGATGCGTCACCCAACCGGCTCTCGAAGAACGACGAATACTCGGGGAACACCACGATGCGCGCCCCGCGCGCCACGGCGGTACCGGCCAGCGAGCGCATCACGGCCAGATTCGCCGCCTGATCAGCGCCGGGCGCGAACTGCGCCACGGCCACCCCGAGTTCGTCGCTCGCGCGCGCATCCACCATGTCGTCAGCCTAGCGGCGGCTTCCCAGCTTGCCATCGGCAGGTCGCGAGCGAAGCATCACGCAACGTGCCAGCATGAGACCCTGGTGCGAGCGAAGGGTGACGGATGAAGATCTTGGTCGTGGAGGACGATGACCAGATGGGTGCCCTCATCGAACGGGGCCTGCAGGCCGAGGGGTACGAGACGGTGCGGGTCTCCACCGGGGTCGACGCACTCATCGCCCTCAAAGGGGACGGCTTCAGCCTGGCAGCCATCGATGTGATGCTGCCCCAGATGTCGGGTTTTGAGATCTGCCGCCGCATCCGCGAGTCGGGCAACACCATGCCCGTGCTGCTGCTGACCGCACGCGACACCGTCGACGACAGGGTTTTCGGCCTGGACAGCGGGGCCGACGACTACCTCACCAAGCCGTTTGCGTTCGCCGAGCTCTCTGCCAGGGTGCGTGCCCTGCTGCGCCGCCGGTCGATGGGCGCCCCGACCACCGTGGAGATCGGCAATATAGTGCTCGACTCCCGCGACCTGCGGGTGACCGTGGCCGGACGTGCGGTGTCGATGAGCCCCAAGGAGGTGGCGTTGCTTCGGCTGCTCTGCAGCAGGGCCGGCACCACGGTCGATCGCACCACCATTCTCGAAGAGATCTGGAACGGCACCAACCACATCGACCCCAACATCGTCGACCAGTACATCAGCTATCTGCGCCGGAAGATCGATACCGATGCCGCGGGCGTGCGCATCGTCACCGTGCGAGGCACCGGTTACGCCGTGGAGCTCGCCGGATGAGGCGGCCCTCCCGGTGAGTGGCCCCCGGGGCATCTGGTTGCCCGCGCTGTCGATCCGCGCGCGCATCACCTTGGGCAGCCTCCTCGTCGCGACCCTGTTGTTCAGCACCGCCGCGTTCTTCGTCCGCCTCGAGGTGCAATCGATTCTCACCGATTCGAACGAGACCATGCTGCGCAACGACGCCGAGTCCCTGCTGGGTCAGCTCGCGACGAACCCCGCCGAGGCCATCCAGAGCCCGAGCGAGGGCCAGCTGCTGGCCATCGTCGACCCGACCGGGACGGTGCGGAAGTCGTCGCTGCCGCGCAGCCTGGACCGGCAGCTCGACGCCCTGATCGACGTGGGTGCCGAACCGCAGATCGTGACCACCCCCGCCGCCACCTACCTGGTCTCGGCGACGCCGGTGACCTCGGATTCGGGCGACTGGCTCGTCATAGCCGCCCGCAGCCAGCAGGCCCCCACCCTGCTGCTCGATGAGCTCACCGGGGTGCTCGTGCTGGGCACGGTGATCCTCACCGCCGGGTTCGGACTGGCCTCCTGGCTGCTCACCGGCGCGGCGCTGCGCCCGGTGACCCGCCTGCGTGAGGAAGCCGAGAGTCTGAGCACGACGGGCTCCTCGGCGCAGCTGCGGGTTCCAGCCGGCAAGGACGAGGTGAGCGAGCTCGCCCGCACCCTCAACGACTTCATCAAGCGACTCCGGCGCGGCGTGGACCGCGAAAAACAGATCGTGTCGGATGCGAGTCACGAACTGCGCACCCCGCTCGCGGTGCTTCAGGCGCAGCTCGAGCTGGCCCATCTCGACTCCGGCGATGCCCCTGCTCTCGAGCGCGACATCCGAGACGCGTCGGCAACAGCCGGGCGCCTGAGCCGGCTGGCGACCAATCTGCTCGAGCTGAGCAAGCTGGAGAGCGTGCAGTCGCCGCCGGAGACGGACTGGACCGGTCTGGTCGACGAGATCACGGCGTCGGTCGACCGGGCGCGAGTGATGCGGGACGGCCACGAACTCGAGGTCGTCTACCGAATCGACGATGACGATCCGGTGGGTCGCTACGGCGTCTCGGCCACGAATATGGGCCAGCTGCTCGACAACCTCATCTCCAACGCCGTCACGGCGATGGCGGGCCACGGCGGCGTCACCGTCTCACTCTCCCGCTCAGGCTCCGGCGCGCTGATCACCGTCATCGACACCGGCCCCGGCCTGCCGGAGGAGTTCATTCCCTTGGCGTTCGACAGATTTTCCAGGCCGGACAACGCCCGGTCAAGCAGCTCCGGCGGATCGGGCCTGGGCCTGGCCATCGTCCACGCCATCGTCGAGCGCGCCAACGGCACGGTCCTGCTGCGCAACACCGGCAGCGGACTTGCGGTCGAGATCCGGCTGCCGCGGCACGTTCCCTAGCGGCACTTTGTGAACCCGTCCGGTCGCTGAGGCCCCTCGTCGGTAAACGTTGGAGGGTTCTAGGGTCTGGAGGTGACGACTGTTCTCGCCTCTCCGCTCGTCGAGGCCCCGGAGCCGACGCGACACGGTCGGCGCGGCTTCGCCGCTACCGCGGCCCTGCTCGGCCTGGTCGGCTTCCTGGTGTCGGTGGCCGGATCCTGGCAGCCCTCCTACTGGGGTGACGAGGCAGCCAGCGTGCTCTCCGCCGAGCGGTCGCTTCCGTCGCTGTTTCGGATGCTCGGCACGGTCGATGCCGTGCACGGCGTCTACTACCTGCTTCTGCACGGCTGGATCGACGTGTTCGGGACGTCGGAGTTCGCTACCCGACTGCTCAGTGCCCTGTCCATCGGCGCCGCGACGGCCGGCACCGCCGTCTTGGCCCGGATGCTCGTCAACCCGCGCGTCGCCCTGTTCGCTGCCCTCGTCTTCGCGGTGCTCCCCCGGGTGACGTATATGGGCGCTGAGGCCCGGTCCACGGCCCTGGCCACCATGGTCGCGGTGTGGTGCACGGCGCTCCTCGTGCACATCGTGCGGTCCAAGCCCACCACCGCCACACTGACCGTGGCGCTCTGGGCCGGCTACGCGGTGCTGCTCGCCTCGGGCATCGCCGTGTTCGTTTACATCGCGCTGCTGGTGCCCGTGCACGCGCTGCTGGCGACCCTGCTGACCCGGCACAGCCGTCGCGTCACCGTGCTGGCGTGGGCCGGCGGGGTGGGCGCCGCGCTGGCGGTGGCCTCCCCGATCATCATCCTGGCCCACACCCAGCGTGACCAGATCGCCTTCCTGGCCCGACGCGCCCAGGCCAGCCCGCTCGACGCCGCCGTCCAGCAGTGGTTCGGCACTCCGGCCCTCGCCGCCCTGGCCTGGCTGTTGATCGCGGTCGGCTGCCTGACCGCTTTCGTCCCCCGGTTCCACGGCGTCGGCGTGAACGCCGGGCCCGGGCGGGCACCGCGGGGCGAACTGGTCGTCCTGCTGGCCTGGCTGGTCGTCCCGAGTACCGCCCTGCTGATCGGCACCCACCTGATCACGCCGATGTACGCCTATCGCTACCTCTCGATCTGCGCGCCGGCGGCCGCCATCCTGATGGCCGCGGGCATCGTGGGGCTGCGGCCGTTCTGGGCTCGGGCGACCACCCTGCTGCTCGTGGTGGCCCTGGCGGCACCCGGGTATCTCGCGCAACGCTCGGACTTCGCGAAGGACCACGGCAGTGACTGGCGCCAGACAGCCGACATCCTGCGCGCAGAGGCCCGACCACGCGATGCCGTCGTCTTTGACGAGAGCACCAGGCCGTCGCGGCGCCCGCGCCTGGCCGGTCACCTCTATCCGGCGGCGTTCGTCGGGCTGAACGACATCACCCGCGACGAGTCGTTCGAGAACACCGACGGGCTGTGGGACCGCACACTCCCGCTCGAGGTGGCCGCCTTCCGGCTGGCTGGAACCGACAGAGTCTGGCTCCTGCAGAATGTCGGGAGCCGGGGAACGACGACCGGAACCGACCTTGCCGTGCTCCGCGAGGCGGGTTTCTCCGTCGTGTCGTCCCGCACGATCAACCGCACCATCCTCATTGAAATGACGAGGTAGACGAGGCTGTGAGCCCGGGGTGTGACTTCTGGTCACGATGACTATATGATGGACCTCACGTTAGAGTCATATTGACCTTTACTCGAGGGATGCCCGATGACCGATCTACACCCGCCTGTGCTTGCGGTTTCGACGGTCATTTTCGCGCTCCGGCCCGACGTCGAGTCCGGCTTCATGACGCTCTGGCTTCCCCTGGTGCGCCGCACCAGGGACCCGTACCTGGGCCTGTGGGCGCTGCCGGGTGGCTGGCTGCCGCCCGAGGAGGAGCTCTCCACCGCCGCGGCCAGCACCCTGCGGGAAACCACCGGCCTCTCCCCCAAGTACCTCGAGCAGCTGTACACCTTCGGCGATCTCAGCCGCTCCCCGGGTGGCCGCGTCGTCTCGATCGTGTACTGGGCTCTGGTGCAGTCCACCGAGGCCGACCTCGCCGCCGTCGATGAGAACGTGCAGTGGTTCCCGGCCGACCGGCTGCCCGAGCTCGCGTTCGACCACAACCACATCGTCGAGTACGCGCTGTGGCGTCTGCGCACCAAGGTGGAATACTCCCGCATCGCGCACGCCTTCCTCGGCGAGACGTTCACCCTCGCCCAGCTGCGCGACGTGCACGAGGCGGTCCTGCGCAGAGCACTCGACCCGGCGAACTTCCGCCGCATGATCGAGTCGACGGGGACCGTCGTCGACACCGGGCTCCGCCTGGCCGGGGTACCGCACCGGCCGCCGCGGCTCTACCGCTACAACGACTCCCACTCCATCGCCGAGGGGCCCCTGGGCTCCACGGTCGGCTGGCCCGAAACTCCCCTCCAAACCACCCCGCACTCCCCGAGGAGCACGACATGACCATCGCATCGGTCGACCGCACCATCCGTCTGATCAGCACGGGCAAAAGCACGGGTAGCACCTGCACCCCCGACCTCGCCGTCGACCCGTGGTACTTCGACGACAAGGCCCCCGGCTACGGACCCGGCTCCTCGATGGGCGACGTCATCCCCACCGGATCTCCCCGCCAGGGCGAGCTGCCCGCGCGCTACCGCACCGCATCCAACGGCGAACTGGGCGACTGGATCCGGGCCGCCAAGGCCACCCTGGGCGACCGTGTTGTGGTGCTCGGCCACTTCTACCAGCGCGAAGAGGTGCTGCAGCACGCCGACTTCATCGGCGACTCCTTCCAGCTCGCCGTGGCCACCCAGAGCCGGCCGGATGCCGAAGCCATCGTCTTCTGCGGCGTGCACTTCATGGCCGAGACCGCCGACCTGCTGTCCCGCCCCGAGCAGGCCGTGATCCTGCCCAACCTCGCCGCCGGCTGCTCGATGGCCGACATGGCCGACATCGATTCCGTCACCGAGTGCTGGGAACAGCTCGAAGAGCTCTACGGCACCGAACCGGATGCCGACGGGCGCGTCCCGGTGATCCCGGTCACCTACATGAACTCCTCCGCGGCGCTCAAGGGCTTCTGCGGCGAGCACGGCGGCATCGTCTGCACCTCCTCGAACGCCGAGACCGTGCTGAAGTGGGCCTTCGAGCGCGGCCAGCGAGTGCTGTTCTTCCCCGACCAGCACCTGGGCCGCAATACCGCCAAGGCCATGGGCGTTCCCCTCGAGCGGATGCCGATGTGGAACCCCCGCAAGGCCCTCGGCGGCAACACCGAGGCCGAACTCGAGAACTCGCAGGTGATCCTCTGGCACGGCTTCTGCAGCGTGCACCGCCGCTTCACCGTCGAGCAGATCGAGGCAGCCCGCGTTGAGCACCCCGGCGTGCGCGTGATCGTGCACCCCGAGTGCCCGATGGCGGTCGTTGATGCGGCCGACGAATACGGTTCCACCGACTACATCGCCAAGGCCATCGCGGCCGCACCGGCCGGGTCGACGTTCGCGATCGGCACCGAAATCAACCTCGTGCAGCGCCTCGCCGCCCAGTACCCGCAGCACACCATCTTCTGCCTCGATCCTGTCGTCTGCCCGTGTTCCACCATGTACCGCATCCACTCCGGCTACCTGGCCTGGGTGCTCGAAGCCCTCGTGGGCGGCGACGGCGTGCCGGCCGAGGTGCTCAACCGCATCACGGTCGCCGACGACGTCGCCGGGCACGCCAGGGTGGCGCTCGAACGGATGCTCGCCGCCAAGCCGCCCGCGGCCGGCCCCGTCGCCCCCGTCGTGACCGGAGCCTGACCATGACGCGCGTGCTGGTCGTCGGCAGCGGCCTCGCCGGGCTGATCGCCGCGGTGCGGGCGACCGATGCCGGCCACCGGGTGACCCTGGTGACCAAGGCCGCCCTTTCCGAAAGCAACACCCGCTACGCCCAGGGCGGCATCGCCGCGGCGTTGTTCCCCGACGACTCCACCGACGCCCACATCCTCGACACCCTGCGCGCCGGCGCCGGACTCTGCGACCCAGCCGCCGTGCGGGTGCTCTGCGAGGAAGGCCCGGCCCGGGTGCGCGACCTGATCCGGTTCGGCGTCGACTTCGACCGCGACGAATCGGGCATCACCCGCGGGCTCGAGGCCGCGCACTCCAGGTCCCGGGTGCTGCACGCCGGCGGCGACGCCACCGGCGCCGCCATCGAGACCGCGCTGGTGGCCACGGTGCAGGAGCGCGCCAAACGCGCCCACGCCCTCGGCGGCGACCAGATCACCATCCACGAACACACCATGCTCGTCGACCTGATCGTGACCGACGCCCCCGGCTCGGCCCGGGTGACCGGCGCGATGCTGCTCGGCCCGGACGGCACCCGACACGCTGTCGCCGCCGACGCCGTGATCCTCGCCACCGGAGGCGCGGGAGCGCTGTACCGGCACACGACCAACCCGACCATCGCCACCGGCGACGGTGTCGCCGCAGCCTGGCGGGCCGGCGCTGCCGTTGCCGACGTCGAGTTCTACCAGTTCCACCCGACCGCGCTCGCGGTGCCCGGCACCCCGCTGGTCTCGGAGGCCGTTCGTGGCGAGGGCGCCGTGCTGCTCACCAGCACCGGTGAACGGTTCATGCCGGCCATCCACCCGGATGCCGAGCTCGCGCCCCGCGACATCGTGGCGCGCAGCATCGCCGCCCAGATGAAAAAGCAGGGCGGCGCCCCGGTACTGCTGGACGCCACCGGGCTCGGCCGAGACCTGCTCGAGAGCCGGTTCCCCACCATCACGGCCGCCTGCCGCGCCGCCGGTCTGGACTGGGCGGTGCAACCGATTCCGGTCGCTCCGGCCGCGCACTACTGGATGGGCGGAGTCGCCACCGACGGCTGGGGCCGCACCTCGCTGGCCGGCCTCTACGCGGTGGGTGAGGTGGCCCGCACCGGAGCACACGGCGCCAACCGGCTGGCATCCAACTCGCTGCTCGAAGCCGCTGTCTTCGCCGACCGGGCCGTGCGGGCGCTCGACGCTGAGGACCAGCGACCGCCGCTGTTCGACGACCTCGACGCAGTTGACGAACTCGGCAGCGACCCGGATGAGGCCGGCACGCTCGTCGACCGCAGCACCCTGCAGGATCTGCTGTGGGAGGCCGCCGGGGTGCACAGGTCCGGCTCCGGCCTGACCCGGGCCGCCGTGACCCTGGCCGGGTGGCGGGCCGTCGACCGGGCCAGGGCCACTGTCGCCGAGCTCGAGACGGGCAACCTGCTCGACCTCGGCCGCCTCATCGTGGCCGCAGCCCTGGCCCGCGAGGAATCCCGCGGCGCCCACCACCGCGCCGACTTCCCCGACAGCCGCCCGGAACTCGCCCGGCCGCGCTTCACCCGGCACCCGGCGTCAACCCGCCCTCTTGTCACAGTTCCATCGCAGCCTTCGGAGGCCATCGCATGCTGACCACACACGCCATCGACACCGTCGTGCGGGCCGCCCTCGACGAGGACGCCCCGTGGGGGGACCTCACCAGCGAGATGCTGATCCCCGCCGACGCCGTCGCCACCGCCCAGCTGGTGGCCAGGGAAGCCGGCGTGTTCAGCGGCGGAGCCGTGTTCGCTGCGGCGTTCCGGCTCATCGACCCGCGCATCACGGTGCACCTCCACGTCACCGACGGAGCCACCTTCGCTCCGGGCGACCTGCTCGCCGAGGCGTCGGGCCCGGCCCGCGGCATCCTGCAGGCAGAACGGATCGGACTGAACTTCGTGCAGCGGATGAGCGGCATCGCCGCCCTCACCGCCCAATACGTGGCCGAGACCGCCGGCACCGCGGCCCGCATCGTCGACACCCGCAAAACCACACCCGGCCTGCGCGCGTTCGAACGCCAGGCCGTGCGCGACGGGGGCGGCCACAACCACCGGTTCAGCCTCTCCGACGCCGTGATGGCCAAGGACAACCACCTTGCGGTGCTGAGCGCCGGCGGCATCGGCCTCACCGAGGCGCTGCTGGCCGTACGCGCCAAGCTCTCGCACACCACCCACTTCGAGGTCGAGGTGGACACCCTCGAGCAGATCGAACCCGTGCTCGCGGCCGGCATCGACACCATCATGCTCGACAACTTCGACGCCGACAGCCTCCGCGAGGGCGTGCGCCTGGTCGCCGGCCGGGCCATCGTGGAGGCCAGCGGCGGCGTCTCGCTCGACACCGTCAGACGCATCGCGGAGTCCGGCGTCGACGTCATCTCGGTGGGCGCCCTCACCCACAGCGTTCGCTCGCTCGACCTGGGCCTGGACGTGGTGATCCTCACCGAGGATTGACCGCCCCTTCCCCGAACCCGGAGCAGCCATGATCTACCTGGACAACGCCGCGACGACGCCGCTGCGCCGCGAGGTCGCCGAAGCCATCTGGCCGGTCATGACCCGCGGCTTCGGCAACCCGTCCAGCCACCACCGGGTGGGTGAGGCCGCGGCCGCCACGCTGAAGACCGCCCGGGCCCGCATCGCCGGAGTGCTCGGCTGCCGGCCCGGCGAGATCACTCTCACCGGCGGCGGCACCGAGGCCGCCAACCTCGCGGTGAAGGGCCTCGCCCTGGGCTCCCCGCGCGGCCGGCACATCATCACCACCGCCCTCGAACACGAGGCCGTACTCGAATCCTGCGACTATCTGCGCCGCCTGCACGGCTTCGAGATCGCCCTGCTGACCACGGATGCCTCCGGCCGGGTCGATCCCGCCGAACTCGCCCTGGTTCTTCGGCCCGACTCCACCCTCGTCACCGTGCACTACGCCAACAACGAGATCGGCACCGTGCAGCCCATCCGGGAACTCGCCGCCATCGCCCGCGCGGCCGGTGTGCCGTTCCACACCGACGCCGTGCAGGCCGCCGGTTGGCTGGAGCTGAACGTCGCCGGCCTCGGGGTCGACGCGCTGAGCATCTCCGGCCACAAGCTCGGCGCGCCCCAGGGCGTCGGCGCGCTGTACCTGCGCGGTCGCCTGCAGGTCGAACCGGTGCTGCACGGAGGCGGCCAGGAGCGCGGCAGGCGCAGCGGCACCGAGAACGTGGCCGGGGCCGTTGGACTCGCCGTGGCCCTCGACCTGGCCGAGGCCGAACGGCGGGAGCTCGCGCCCGCTTTGACCGTGCTCCGGGACGGGTTCATCGCGGCGGTCCTGGAGAGCACCCCCGGCGCGGCACTGACCGGTGACCCGCTGCACCGGCTGCCCGGCCATGCCTCGTTCACCTTCGCAGGCACCGGCGGCGAGGCCGTGCTGCTCGAGCTCGAACGCCACGATATCGTCTGCTCGAGCGGGTCGGCCTGTGCCGCCGGCAGCGACGAGCCGTCGCACGTGCTCACGGCCCTGGGCATCCCGGCCGATCTCGCCCAGACCGCCGTGCGGTTCACCCTGTCGGCCACCACCACCGCCGCGGAACTGACCGAGGCGGCCACCCGGGTGCGCGAGGCCGTCGCCGCCGTGCGCGGCCTGGCCGGCTGACCAGCGCCCCGGCCGCCCCCTCGCTCGCACCTGTTCCCGAAGCGGACAACTGCGTCCGGCACACCGGGCGCAATCGTCCGAACGGGGCACAGTTGCGGTGCAGGGCGAACGGATGCTGAACGGGCGCCGAAAGCCAGTGAACGTGGGACCTTTGGCCCGTGTTTCGGGCGTTCCGGCAGCCTATGTTTGAACCAGAGACAAAGATCCCAGATCGGGTTGTCCAGGAGGAAAACTATGACGATCACAGACCAACCAGTCGCCACTCCCATAGCTACGAAGATCGACACCCTGGTTGCCGCCGGCAACGTCGCGCTGAAGGACTACGCGGACTTCACCCAGGAACAGATCGACTACATCGTCAAGAAGGCTTCCGTCGCCGCGCTGTCTCAGCACGCCTCGCTCGCCGTGCACGCCGTCGCTGAGACCGGCCGTGGAGTCTTCGAAGACAAGGCCGTGAAGAACCTCTTCGCGTGCGAGCACGTCACCAACAGCATGCAGAACCTCAAGACCGTGGGCATCATCAGCCGCGACGAGCTCACCGGCATCACCGAGATCGCCGAGCCCGTCGGCGTCATCTGTGGCATCACCCCGGTCACGAACTGTACGTCCACCGCGATCTTCAAGTCGCTCATCGCGCTCAAGACCCGCAACCCCATCATCTTCGGCTTCCACCCCGCCGCGCAGGAGTCCTCCGCGGCCGCCGCCCGCGTCGTCCGCGACGCCGCCATCGCAGCAGGCGCACCCGCCAACTGCATCCAGTGGATCGAACAGCCGTCCCTCGAAGCCTCCACCCTGCTGATGAACCACCCCGGTGTGGCCCTCATCCTCGCGACCGGTGGAAACGCCATGGTCCGCGCCGCGTACTCCTGCGGCAAGCCCGCCCTGGGCGTCGGCGCCGGCAACGTGCCCGCCTTCATCGAGAAGAGCGCCAAGCTCAAGCGTGCCGTCAACGACGTCGTGCTCTCGAAGGCCTTCGACTACGGCATGATCTGCGCTTCCGAGCAGGCCGTCATCATCGAAGAGCCCCTCTACAACGAGGCCATGGCCGAGTTCAAGATCCTGCACGCCTACCGCACCAACGCAGAAGAGAAGGCCCTCCTCGAGGAATTCATCTTCGGTGTGCAGGCCAACTCGGAGAACTGCGCCGGCGCCAAGCTGAACCCGAACGTCGTCGGCAAGTCGCCGGTGTGGATCGCCCAGCAGGCCGGCTTCAGCGTTCCCGAAGAAACGTCGATCATCCTGGTCGAGGTGTCCGGTGTCGGACCGCACGAGCCGATGACCCGCGAAAAGCTGGCACCGGTGCTCGCCGTCATGCACGCCAAGGACGCCGAAGAGGGCATCTCGCTCTCCGAGCAGATGGTGGAATTCGACGGACTGGGCCACTCGGGCTCGATCCACAGCGAGAACCCCGCGATCATCGAGGAATTCGGCAAGCGCGTCAAGGCTGTCCGCATCATCACCAACGCCCCCAGCTCGCTCGGTGGCATCGGTGACATCTACAACGCGTTCATCCCCTCGCTCACGCTCGGCTGTGGTTCGTACGGACACAACTCCGTCTCGAACAACGTCTCGGCGATCAACCTGATCAACATCAAGCGCATCGGCCGGAGGAACAACAACTTGCAGTGGTTCAAGATCCCCGCGAAGACCTACTTCGAGCCGAACGCCATCCGTTACCTGGCCGACATGCGCGACGTCACCCGGGTCACCATCGTCACCGACTCGACCATGACCCGCCTGGGCTTCGTCGACAAGATCCTCGACGTGCTCAACCGCCGCGAGGGCCGCGTTGCCCTGCAGATCATCGACAACGTGCTCCCCGAGCCCACCGTTGCCGCCGTCGAGAAGGGCGCAGAGGAAATGCGCGCCTTCAAGCCGGACACCATCATCGCCCTCGGTGGCGGTTCGCCGATGGACGCCGCCAAGGTCATGTGGCTGCTGTACGAACACCCCGAAATCGACTTCGCCGACATGAAGGAAAAGTTCTTCGATGTGCGCAAGCGCGCGTTCAAGTTCCCCGACCTCGGTGAGCTCGCCAAGCTGGTCTGTATCCCGACCACCTCGGGCACCGGTAGCGAGATGACCCCGTTCGCCGTCATCACCGACGACGTCACCGGCGTCAAGTACCCGCTGGCCGACTACGCGCTGATCCCGTCCGTCGCGATCATCGACCCCGTGCTCACCGCCATGATGCCGTCGTTCCTCGCCGCTGACTCCGGCTTCGACGCCCTGACCCACGCCACTGAGGCGTATGTCTCGGTGTACGCGAACGACTTCACCGACGGCCTCTGCCTGCACGCGATCAAGCTGATCTTCGAGAACATCGAGACCAGCGTCAAGGGCACCATCGGCAGCACCGATGACGCCGTGATCAAGGCTCGCGAGAAGATGCACAACGCCGCATCGATCTCCGGTATGGCATTCGGTAACGCCTTCCTGGGCATAGTCCACGCCATGGCTCACGTCACCGGCGCGCAGCTGCACCTGATCCACGGCCGGGTCAACGCGACCTACCTGCCGCACGTGATCCGGTACAACGGCACCGTACCGACCAAGCTGACCAGCTGGCCCAAGTACGAGCACTACATCGCCCCGGAGCGCTTCCAGGAAATCGCGAAGCACCTCGGCCTCCCGGCCTCCACTCCGGCCGAGGGCGTCGAGTCCTACGCCAAGGCCGTCGAGAAGCTGCGCGACCAGGTCGGCATCAAGCCGTCCTTCCAGGCACAGGGTGTCCCGGAAGAAGACTTCATCAGCCGTCTCGACTCGCTCGCCATGGGCGCCTACGGCGACCAGTGTGCACCCGCCAACCCGCGGATGCCGATGCTGGACGACATGAAGACCCTCATGGAAGCCGCGTACTACGGCACGTCGTTCGCCGAGGTTCGCGCCGGACGCGCAGCCGTGGTTGACGCAGCGCACGAGACCGGTGCAGTGGTTGCCGCCCTGACCGAGGACGCCAAGAAGCCCGCCCGCAAGGCCGGCAAGTAGGCTCCACGCGTCACAGCAACAACCGTTCGACCTGCACCACCACAACGGCCCCGCACTCGCGTGCGGGGCCGTTTTGTGTTGCGAGAACGGTGCTGGCGGCCGAAGACGCCAGTCGCTCCTCACCACCCATTGGTGTTAGATGGGAACTGTGGGCAACTCGACTGACACTCCGCACGGCAACTCTGACGCTGCTGAACCCGACTCAGCCCGCATCCCGGAGGACGATCAGGACGAGGCTCGGAGCTCCGGCCGAACCGCCCAGGATCAGAAGATCGAGAAGATCCTGGTGGATGCACACCGCCGGGACGATGAGGCCGACATCCGAGATGTCGAGTCTGACAAGCGCGCGGAAGCCGCCGACCTCGAGGCCTTTCTGGACACCAGCGAAACGTACTCAGGCCACGGAGAACGGCGAGCAGCAGCGCTGGACCGCTCCCACGCCAAGAGCGATCGGCAGTCCTCGGCCGACGATCGAGCCGAACTCACGAAGCACAAGGACACCCCGAACCCGGACTAGCCGAATTCCCGGCGCCACGCCGAGGCGGCTGAGCTGCGGGCC
Organism: Cryobacterium sp. MP_3.1; assembly: GCF_035984795.1. Lineage (NCBI taxonomy): Bacteria > Bacillati > Actinomycetota > Actinomycetes > Micrococcales > Microbacteriaceae > Cryobacterium > Cryobacterium sp. MP_3.1. Next base: position 15,587 of record NZ_JAXCHV010000033.1, read on the forward strand.
GGGTCTGATCAGGCCGGGAGGGCCTGGGGTTCCACACCGACACTGGTCAACAGCGTGACGACGTGGGCGCGGATATCGTCCCGGATGTCCCGCACGGCTTCCAGCGACTGTCCAGCCGGGTCGGCCAGCTCCCAGTCCTGGTAGCGCTTGCCCGGGTAGACCGGGCAGGCGTCGCCGCAACCCATGGTCACCACGACGTCGGCGGCCTGCACCACGTCGTCCGTGAGGGGCTTGGGAAATTCTTCGCCCAGGTCCAGGCCGATTTCAGCCATGGCCTCGATCACGGTGGCGTGGATCTCACCGGACGGCATCGAGCCGGCGCTGCGTACGTGAACCCGCCCGCCGGAGAGGTGCGCGGTGAGGACGGCGGCCATCTGGGACCGGCCCGCGTTCTGCTCGCAGACGAAGAGCACTTCGGGGACGTCCCGCGCAATCGCGCCCTTGGCCTGGGCGAGCGCGGTGAGCCGGTCCGTGGCGAACCGAACCGTGCGAGCGGCGACGTGTGCGCGCACCGTCGATCCGCGCAGGAGGCTGGTGTAGGACTCGAGCACGTATCGTTCCACGGTCTCGAGGCCGAAGATGCCGGAGAACTTGAGCGAGAGCTCGTCGGAAAGACGGTGTAGGTAAGCCTCCGGGAACGTGAGGCCGGGAAGGGGGCGACGGTCCGAAACATCCATTGTCTGCGCCTTGTCGGGTGTCGGTGGTCAGGCGGTGACGGGGAGGATCTCGGCGAGCAGCTTCTCGATGCGCGCCTTGATGTCGTCGCGGATCGGGCGCACCGACTCGATGCCCTGACCGGCCGGGTCGGCCAGCTCCCAGTCCTCGTAGCGCTTGCCGGGGAAGATCGGGCAGGCATCGCCGCAGCCCATGGTGATCACGACGTCGGAGTCCTTGACGGCCTCGGTCGTGAGGATTTTGGGCACGTTGTGTGCAATGTCGATGCCGTCTTCGGCCATGGCCTCGATGGCGACGGGGTTGATCTGGTCCTTCGGCTCGGAGCCGGCCGAGAGCACCTCGACGCGACCTCCGGAGAGCGCCGTCAGGTATCCGGCGGCCATCTGGGACCGGCCGGCATTGTGCACGCAGACGAACAGAACTGTGGGCTTGGCGGCGGACGTACCTGCGCTGAGGTCAGACATGGGGATTCCTTCGGCTGGTGATTGATCGACATCTGTCAATATAGACGATTCACGCCGACTGCGGCACCCGTGCCGAAATTGTCTTGAGCCGCACACGCGCCGTTCACCTCCCGTTCACCCGCTCCCGGCTCCGGTCGGCAATGGTGTAAATCGATGCACGTCGATATGCTGGGATGGCCGGATGCGCTCGACACCGTGTCGCATCGCCCGGCGGATACCGAGGCTCCCATGACGTCCATCCAGATCTTCGAACCCGGCCTGTGCTGCGGCACCGGCATTTGTGGTGTCGACGTCGACCAGCAGCTCGTGACGGTGTCGGCCGACATCGACTGGGCGACCTCGGCCGGCGGCAGCGTGCGCCGGTTCAACCTCGCCCAGGAACCCCTGGCGTTCGCCGAGAACGAGACCATGCGCAGTTTCCTGCACACCGTGGGCCAGGAAGGTCTTCCCGTCACCATGGTCGACGGCGCCACCGTGCTCACCGGCCGGTACCCGTCCCGCCCCGAGTTGGCCAAGTGGGCCGGCCTGGGCGCCCCCGCGGCCGAAGACCGGCCGTCGCTGCTCAGTGCCGCCCAGCCCGCCGCCTCCGCTGACGGCTGCTGCGGCGGCGGCGGCGAAAGCTGCTGCTGATGACCCTGGGCACCGAGACCCTTCTCGACCCCGGTACCCGCAGCTCCCCCGCCTTCCTGGCGGATGCCCCGCGGTACCTGTTCTTCACCGGCAAGGGCGGCGTCGGCAAGACCTCGATCGCCTGCGCAAGTGCGATCCGGCTGGTCGAGGGCGGCGCATCCGTGCTCCTGGTCAGCACCGACCCGGCCTCGAACGTCGGCCAGGTGTTCGGCGTCAGCATCGGCAACACCGTGACTCAAATCGACGCCGTGCCCGGGCTCGCCGCGCTGGAGATCGACCCGGAGCAGGCCGTTCAGCAGTACCGCGAACGCATTGTGGGTCCGGTGCGTGGCCTGCTGCCCGCCGCGGAGGTCGCCTCGATCGAGGAGCAGCTCTCCGGCGCCTGCACCACCGAGATCGCCTCATTCAACGAGTTCACCGACCTTCTCACGGATGCCGCCTGGACCGCCGCGTACGACCACATCGTCTTCGACACCGCACCGACCGGGCACACCATCCGGCTGCTGCAGCTGCCCGGCGACTGGACCGAGTTCCTCACCGCAGGCAAGGGCGACCCCTCGTGTCTGGGCCCGCTGTCCGGCCTGGAGAAACAACGCGCGGTATACGCGCAGGCCGTGGCGGCCCTCGGCGACCCCGCGCGCACCCGCCTGGTTCTGGTCTCCCGCGCCCAGCAGTCCACCCTGGCCGAGGCCGCCCGCACCCACACCGAGCTGGCCGCGATCGGCATGGACCGGCAGTACCTGGTGATCAACGGTGTGCTGCCGGGCCCGGATGCCGAGCTGCCCTCACCCGGAACGCCGCACCCCGCGGGGATCGACGACCCACTCGCGGCCGCCATCCGCCTGCGGGAACAGCGGGCGCTCGACGCCCGCGACCCGGCACTGGTCGCGCTGCCCACCGATTACCTGCCACTGCTGGCCACGAACATGGTGGGCCTGCCCGCTCTCCGCGGCCTCCTCCCCCACGACGGCAGCACCGTGAGCCCCGAGCCCGCCGCCGAGCTGCCCAGGTCCGGACAAGTTGCCCCCGCACACCTGGGCAGTTCGTCCGTTGCGGGGCAACTCGGTGACGCCGGCCTTGCGGTACTGGTGGACCAGATCGCCGCCGACGGCCACGGGCTGGTGATGCTGATGGGCAAGGGCGGCGTGGGAAAGACCACCATGGCAGCCGCCGTCGCCGTCGCCCTGGCCGAACGCGGCTTCGCCGTGCACCTCACCACAACAGACCCCGCCGCGCACCTGACCGACACGCTCGCCGGCGAACTCACCAACCTCGAGGTCTCCCGCATCGACCCGGCCGTGGAGATCGAGCGCTACACCGAGCACATCCTGTCCACCAAGGGCACCCGCCTCGACGAGCAGGGCCTGGCCATGCTGCGCGAAGACCTGCGATCACCGTGCACCGAAGAGATCGCCGTCTTCCAGGCCTTCTCCAAAGTGACCCGGGAGGCCAAGAACAAATTCGTGGTGCTCGACACCGCCCCCACCGGGCACACCCTGCTGCTGCTGGATGCGACGGGGTCCTATCACCGGGAGGTCGCCCGCCAGATGGGAACCACGATGCACTTCGTCACCCCGATGATGAAGCTGCAGGATCCGGCCCAGACCAAGGTATTGCTGGTGACCCTGGCCGAGACCACTCCCGTGCTCGAGGCCGCCGGCTTGCAGGAAGACCTGCGGCGTGCCGGCATAGAACCGTGGGCGTGGATCGTGAACAACTCGATCGCGGCGGCGTCACCGACCTCGGCGCTGTTGAAGCGCCGGGCCGCCAACGAGCTGGCCGAGATCGACGCTGTCCGCACCCGGTACGCCGCCCGCATCGCTATCGTGCCGCTTCTGGCGGTGGAGCCGATCGGCATTCCGGCGCTGGCCGGCCTATCTGGGACTTAACGCAAAAGTCCCGGCCTCTTTCGAGACCGGGACTTTTGTTTTAGTTGCGGGGGCAGGATTTGAACCTACGACCTCTGGGTTATGAGCCCAGCGAGCTACCGAACTGCTCCACCCCGCGCTACAAGAACTAAGTTACCACAGTTACTCAAGGCCCTCGAATCGGGGACGCCACCCGGGCGCGTCGCGCCCGGCACAGACAAAACGCGGGTGGTGCGACCGGGTTTCCCCGGCGCACCACCCGCGCATGGATGAGGCGGCGAACTACGCGCTACTGCTGGTCGAGCAGCACCAGCAGCTCGGCGACCGCATCATTCAGCTTCTTGTCGGCAACCCCGTAAGCGGAGAAGTCACCCGATGTCAGGGCCGCCTGCTTCTCGGTCACGGCCAGCTTGGCTTCCGCGAGGAGTGACCTGATCTGAGCATCCGTCGCCGGGTCACCGGTCGTCGTCGACGGGGCTGTGTCTCCGTCGACGGGAGCCTCGCCCGGAGCGGGCGTTTCCACGGCCGGCACGTCGGTGTCGCCGGCGTTGGCCCCGGACTCACCGCCGAAGAGCACGTTGAGTGCGTTATCGAGGGTGTCCTCGAAGGCGATCTGGTCACCGAAGGCCACCAGGACCTTCTGCAGCAGCGGGTAGCTGGTCTCACCGGTGGACTGCACGTAGACGGGCTGCACGTAGAGCAGACCGCCGCCGACGGGCAGCGTCAGCAGGTTTCCGTTGAGCACGCTGGACTGGCCCTGCTTGAGCAGGTTGAGCTCGGCGGAGATCGTGGGATCACCGTTGAACTTGGCCTGCACCTGGCCGGGACCGGGCACCGTGATGTCGTTCGGCAAGGTCAACAGGCGCAGTTTGCCGTAACCCTCCGCCCGTTCCCCGTCGGTGGCACCCGCATCCGCGTCGGCGGCAAGGTACCCCGTCAGGACGTTCCGGCTGGTTTCACCGGACGCGTTCGGGATGAAGGTCGAGTACAGCGAGTACGACGGCGCATCCTGGCCGGGCATCTGCATCGTCAGGTAGTACGGCGGCTGCAGGGTGGTGTTGGTGCTCGGCGACACGGGGTCGTTCGGGGTGGTCCAGGCATCGTCTTCGGAGTAGAACGAACCGGGGTCGGTCACGTGGTACTTGCCCAGGACCGCGCGCTGCACCTTGAACATGTCGGCCGGGTAACGCACGTGGCTCATCATGTCGCCGGTCATCTCGCTCATCGGCTCGACGGTCGACGGGAAGATCTTCTGCCAGGTCTGCAGCAGCGGGTCTTCTTCATCCCAGGCGTACAGGGTCACGGAGCCGTCGTAGGCATCCACGGTCGCCTTGACGGAGTTGCGCATGTAGTTGATGTTGTCCAGCGCGAACGGCTGTTCGGGCGTCTCGGTGTCGGCGATGGCGTCGCTCAGGCTGACCGCTGTGGAGTACGGGTAGCTGGCCGACGTCGTGTACGCGTCGACAACCCACTTGATGCGTCCGTCGACGACGGTCGGGTACGGGTCGGAGTCGAGCGTGAGGTACGGGGCGACCTTCTGCACGCGGGTGATCGGGTCGCGGTCGTAGAGGATCTGGGACTCGTCGTTGACGGCGTTGGCCAGGAAGATCTGCTCGGACTGGAACTTGAGTGCGTAGATCAGCTTGTTGAACGGGCCGTTCAGGCTGGGACCGCCGTCACCGGTGAAGGTGGTGTAGGTCTGCTGGGCGCCGTCCTCACCGGACGGGTAGTCGAGTTCGATGGGGTCGGTGCCTTCAGGGGCGCCGACGATCGAGTAGGTCGGTGAGGTCTCACCGAAGTACACCCGCGGCTCGAAGTCGCCGAGCGCTCCCGACGTGGGGATGCCGTTCTCGAGGAACACCGGCTGGCCGTCGGCCGAACGCTGGTTGCCGTATGCGGCGACGACGCCGTAGCCGTGCGTGTAGACGACCGATGAGTTGACCCAGGTCTCGCTGCTCAGGCCGTTGAGGTTGAGGTCACGAACCGACACCACGGTGTCCTGCGACTTGCCGTCGATCGTGTAGCGGTCCACGTCGAGCTTGGACGGGAACTGGTAGTACTGCTTGAACTGCTCGAGCTGGGCGAACGCGTCGCTGACCAGGGCGGGGTCGAGGATGCGAATGTTGGCAGTGGTCTCCGCGTCCTCGCGCAGGGCGCCTGGCGTGGCCTCGGTCGTGGCGGTGTACGGGATCTCTTCCACATCGGCGACGCCGTAGGCATCGCGGGTGAGGTCGATGTTGCGCTGGATGTACGGCGCCTCGAGGGTCTTCGCGCTCGGGTCCACCTGGAAACGCTGCACGACCCAGGGGTAGAGCGAACCGATCAGCAGGCTGCTCACGATCAGCAGCGCGGTGCCGATCACCGGCAGGCGCCACCGGCCGATGAAGGCCGTGACGATGAAGAGGATGGCGACGAAGACCGCGATGCCGGCCAGGATGGCCCGCCCGGGAATGGTGGCGCTGACGTCGGTGTAGCCGGCGCCGGTGATCAGGTCATTCGACTGGGTGAGAGTGGAGTACTGGTCCAGCCAGATGCTGACACCCTGCAGCAGCAGGTAGACCGCCGCGGTGACGGCGATCTGCACACGGGCGGCCTTGGCCACGAAGACCTCACGGCCGGTGACGCGGATGGCGCCGTACAGGTAGGAGGTGGCGAGAGCAACCAGCGCGGAGATGAGCACGACGGCGGAGCTGAAGGCCAGCAGCGACTGGTAGAACGGCAGGTCGAAGAGGTAGAACGACACGTCGAAGCCGAACTGCGGGTCGGTGGTGCCCGCCTCGGTGCGGTTGAGCCACATCAGGATGGTCTGCCAGTGGGTCGCGGCGGCGACACCGGCGAAGAGGCCGAGCAGGGCGGGGATGCCGTACATCGCGAGCCGGCGCAGCGGCTCGATCACCTGCTGGTAACGATCGACCTGCGAGTTCAGCTTGGCGTAGACCGGGCGCAGCCTATAGGCGAGCTGAATGCTCACCCAGACCGGCACGGCCATGCCGAGGAACCCGATGACGAACAGAACCGCGCTGGCGATCCACTGCGTGGTCAGCACGCTGAGGAAGCCGAGCTGGTCGAACCACAACACGTCTGCATAGAGCCCGGCGAAGATGAAGAACAAGATCACCAGCCCCGCAATGATCGCTGCCGTGATGGCGAGCGGGGCACGGCTCCGGCGTGGAGCGCTTCCGGCGGATGATGTGGTCACGAATTGGCCTCTTGCTCTGATAGATCGGGGGTCAGACCCTCATTCTATGCAGCCGCCCTCAGGGCAAACCCCGAGTTCGCTGAGGGCTCACCCAGAAGTGCCCGTGCTATCAGGTTGCCGGGCAGGTCGGCAGGTCGCCGGTGTCGGCTCCGGTGCCAATGGCATCCAGCGCCGCGAGGGACTCGTCGAGGGTGCTCACGGCCAGGACCGTCAAGCCATCCGGGATGTGACCGGACACCTCGTCGCAGTTGGCGGCGGGAGCCAGGAACCACTCGGCACCGGCTTCTTTGGCTCCGAAGAGCTTCTGGCGGATCCCGCCGATGGGGCCGACGCTGCCGGACTGGTCGATGGTTCCGGTGCCGGCGACATCCGCCCCGCCATGGATGGAACCCGGAGTGAGCTTGTCGATGATGCCCAACGCGAACATCATGCCGGCGCTGGGCCCGCCGACCTTGTCGAGCTGGATGTTGACGTCGAACGGGAACTTGTACTCCGACTTGACGTTGATTCCCAGAACCACGTTGCCGTCGACGTCGACGGGGGTGACCTCGACGCTCTGCTCGGCACCGTCGCGGGTCAGCCCGATGGTCGCCGGAGCGTCGGCGCCGCTGGCGGTGAGCGCCGCCCGCAGCGCGGTGATGTCGGCCACGGCTTCCCCGTTGACGGTCTCGATCAGGTCGCCCGCCTCGATCAGACCGGTCGCCGGCGCCTCGTCGGCCAGCGACACCACGCTCAGTTCGGTCGGATAGTCGTAGCCGAGGTTGGTCAACGCCGCGGCGATGGCGTCTCGTTGGGAGTTCACCATGGCCGTCTGGTTCTGCTCGTCACGCTGTTCGGTCGTGACGTCGGCCGGGAAGACCGACTCCATCGGCACCACCGCCTGGCTCGGGTCGAGCCAGGCGGACGCGACCGTCAACCAGTTCAGGCGGTTGTCCGGGTTGCCGAGCACCGAGACCGTGAGCAGGTCCAGCGTGCCCTCCGTCGGGTACACGGTCTCGTCCGGGATCGTGATGAGGTCGGTTTTCTCCCCGTCGTATTCGGCCGAGCCGAGCGTGTTGTACACCGGCCCGGGCTTCTCCACGACATACGGTGACGGCACGATTGCCAGGGTGAGCCCGGTGACCAGTGCGATACCCAGCACCACCCACCCCGTGCGCGAACCCTTGCGGGGTCGGTCGGAGCCTGAATGCGGGTCAGCGGTGAAGAGGGCCACCAGGCTCCTTAGAAGGATGAAGGGGAAGTGCGCAAGCTGTTCGCTACGGGCGACAAGGCAAGAACCCAGCGTAGGTCATTTCCCAGTTCTAGCCGGGGTTCTCGGGCTAGCGTAGAGGGACGCAACTGAGAGGTGCCTGAAGTGGCCGATGACTCCCGACCCGACGAAGGTCAGAACCCAGAAGACGAATTCCGGGACATGCTCCGAGACATCCTGTCGGGCAAGTCGTCCATCGACCCCGGCCAATTGGCCGGCGCGGCCGGACTCCCGAACGATCCCGCCAGTGTGGCGGCGCTGATGAGCCAGCTGCAGGGCGCCCTGAAGGGCGGCGGCGACGGCGGCATCAACTGGGGCATCGCGCTGCAGCAGGGCCAGGAGCGCGCGGCCACCGGGCAGCTGAGCACGACCGACGTCCAGCGCGCCGAGTTCGAGCAGGCCTTCCACATCGCGGCGCTCTGGCTGGATGACGTGATCAACGTCGCCGAGCTCACCGTTGTACCGCGCCTGATGACCCGCAAGGAGTGGGTGACGGCCACCATGCCGCTGTGGAGCCAGCTCTCCGAGCCCGTGGCCACGAGCATTTCGGATTCGCTCACCAACGTGCTCACCGAGCAGGCGCCAGAGGAGCTCAAGGGCATGCTCGCCGGCGCCAGCCAGATGATGCGCAGCCTCGGCGGCACCCTGTTCGCCATGCAGCTCGGTCAGGTTGTCGGCCAGCTCGCCAGCGAGGTGGTCTCCGGCGGCGACATCGGCATCCCCCTGTTCAGCGACCAGCAGGCCGCCCTGCTGCCGCAGAACGTCGCCGAGTTCGGCGAGGGCCTTGACGTGCCCATCGACCAGGTGCAGATCTATCTCGCCGTGCGTGAGCTCGCCCACGCCCGCCTGTTCCGGCACTCCCGCTGGTTGCGTCTGCACATGATCAGCTCGATCACCGATTTCGCCCACGGCATCAGCATCGACACCGAACGGCTGGAGTCCCTCGCCGAGGGCTTCGACCCGTCGAACCCCGAGGAACTGCGCGACGCCATGGTGAACGGCTCCCTGATCCCGCCCAAGTCCGACGCGCAGCTGGCCGCCCTCGGTCGGCTCGAGACGATGCTCGCCCTGGTGGAGGGCTGGGTCGACGTGGTCACCGTGGAGGCCACCAGCCGGCTGCCGCGCGCCGACGCGATCAACGAGACCGTCAAGCGACGCCGGGCATCCGGCGGCCCCGCAGAGTCGGCCTTCGCCACCCTGGTGGGCCTGGAGCTGCGCCCCCGCCGCCTGCGTGAGGCCGCCGCAATGTGGCAGGCCGTCACCGACGCCGTGGGCAACGAGGCCAGGGATGCCCTGTGGGCGCACCCCGACATCCTGCCGACGTCGGCGGACCTCGATGACCCGCAGGCCCTGGTCGCTCGGCTGACCTCCACCGCCAAGGGCGAGCCCCCCGTCCTGGACGACATCGACCAGGCCCTGGCCGACCTCCTCCGAGACGACAACCCCGACCGTCCGCACGAGGCATAGCGGAGGGGTCAGGCTGCTCCGATCAGCGCCTGGGCGGTGTCTTCGTCGGTGATCAGGACCGTGCACAGACCGCTGAGGACGACGGAGCGGGCGATGGCGTGCTTGCGCGCGCCGCCGATCACGGCGACGGCAGTTTTCGCGCGGCGTAATTGCTCGAGCGGGATGCCGAATGTGCGCTCGTCCAACGCCGGGTCGACGATTTGGCCCGCACTGTCGATGAACCGGCCGACCACATCGCCGACGGCTCCCTTGCGCACCAGTTCGTCGACCTGGTCCGGGGTGAGGTAACCGCTGTCGACGTGGGCGGAGCCGGCGTCGGCCTGGCCCGCACTGAACAGGTAGGCGGATGCCGCGGCGCCCATCTCGAGCACCGCCGCGACCGAGCGGTCGGAGGCGATGGCCAACTTGGTCTCGACCCGTTCCAGGATCGCGGGGCTGGGCAACAGGGTGAACTCACCGCCGCCCTTCTGGGCGATGCTGACGGCGGTGGCCGCGGCGGTTCCCGGCCGGGCGTTCAGGCTCACGCCGCCGTTGATCTGCACGACGTTGACGCCGTTCGCCCAACCGGGCTTGAGCTGTTCCGAGATGTCGTGCAGGGTGCGCCCCCAGCTGATACCGAGCGTGCGCGGCACCGGGCGCAGGGCGCTGAGGTAGTCGGCGGCCGCCTGCGCTGTGCGTTTCTGCAGGTCGAGTTCGTCGACGACACCGGCAGTGGACACCACGATCGCATCGACGAGGCCGGTGGCTCTGCGCAGCTGTCGTTCGAGACCGAGCCGGCGGGCGCGGGGGTGCACGATTTCGATGCGGATGAACCCGTTCGCCTTGGCCTGGGCCAACAGCCTGCCGACCTTCCAACGAGTGATCCGGAGGATCGTGCCGATCTCGTCCTGGGTCTTGTCCTCTTCGTAGTACAGCTCGGCCGCCCGAATAGACAGCAGCTCGTCGATGTCGGTCATTCGTTGACGCCTTCCTCAGTGGCCCCAGCGTAAGTGGAGCTGACCGGCCGGTACAACATGCGTTGCAGATCTTGCTCATATGAGCAGCGGACTACGAGCGGTGCCGGCGCTCCAGGTCGTCCTCGAGCAGGTGCGGGCGCGCGACAACCGCGCCGGCCACGGTGATCGCGAGCGCCGTGCCGATCAGGAACAGCAGCGGGGCCGTCCACGCCCCGGTGATCTCGTGCAGCAGCGCCACGCACAGCGGGCCGAGCGCACCGAGGGTGTAGCCGACGCTCTGCACAAAACCGCTCAGTGCCACCGACCCGGCGTGGGTGCGGGTGCGCAGGTTGATCAGAACCAGTGTGAGCGGGAAGAACAGCGGCCCCAGACCGGCCAGCACCACCCAGAGCCAGGTGAGCGTGCCTGGCGCCAGGAGCAGACCGAGATCGCCGATCAGGAAGGCGGCGACCCCCAGGTAGACCAGGATGGCCACGTTTTTCATTCGGGAGGTCAGCCACGGAATCAGCAGCGCGCAGGGGATGCCCATGGCGGCGTAGACCGAGAGCAGAGTGCCGGCCTGGGCCGGGGTCACGCCCGCGGTGTCGATGAGCAGCTGCGGTAGCCAGGCGAACATCGCGTAGGCGTTCAGCGACGACGCCGCGAACACCACGGCCAGTGCCCAGGCGATCGAGGAACGCCAGATCCGACCGAGCAGCGCCGGCTCCGCTTCCTCGACGAGGGCCGCCGGGCTGGTGTGCACCCGGTGTCGCACGAACATCGTCAGCCAGGGCACGAGGGCGAACACCACGGGCAGCACCCAGAGCCCGAGGGAGACCCGCCAGCCGGCGGCATCCGCGACCGGCACGGCGATCAGCGGCGGGATCAGGGTGCTCAGTGACACCACGGTGACGTAGAGGGAGGTGATCAGGCCGACCCTGTCGGGGAAGTACTTCTTCACCAGCGGCGGCAGCAGCACGTTGCCGACCCCGAGCCCGGCGAAGGTGATCACGCTGCCGATCATCAGGGCGGTGAGGGATCCCGCCCCGGCGCGGGTGAGGTGCCCGATGAGCATCGCGGTGAGGGCGAGCACCAGCACGTTCTCCAGGCCCAACCGGCGGGTGAAGACCGGGGTGAAGATGCCGAAGACGGCGAAGCAGACCGGCGGCAGCATACCGAGGATGCCGATGGACGTTGCGGTCAGCGGGATGTCCGTGGAGATCTGGCTGACGATGGGCGAGAGCGCCGCGACCGCAGTGCGCAGGTTGGCGGCGACCAGGACGATACCCAGCAGTGCCAGGGTTCGCCCGGTCCAGAGGGGGCGGGGCGAAAATTCTGGCACCGGGCAAGTCTAGGCTGGACGGCATGGCAGAATTTGCGCGACTCCTCCCCCTCAGCCTGCGGAGTGTCGGCAACGAATCCGGCGTGAACGCGCGCTGGTCGGGGCACCTCGCGGCCACCGTCACGGCCATCGCCGACCTGCTCGCCGGGCTGACGCCCGAGCAGTGGGAGGCGCAGAGCCTGTGCACAGGCTGGCGGGTGCGCGATGTCGCCGGACACCTGGTCTGGCGGCTCGGCAGCACGAAGCGCGAACTCCTCGGCAGCGCCGCCCGGGCGTACCTCGGTCACTTTGTGCGCCCGGGGCGCGCCATCGACGCCGTGAGCCGGGCCGCGGCCGCCGCCGAGCCGGCCCAGCTGGTGGCGCGGCTGCGGGAGATCGCCGCAGCCAGGGCAGCCTCGGGCCGCGGTGGCATCACCGAGCTGACCGAGGCCGTGGTGCACGGCCTCGACGCGGCGCATCCGCTCGGCCTGACCCTGCCGATTCACGCGACCGCCGGTGGCGCGGTGGCGCTGCGGCGCAGTCTGATCGCCCCCACCGAGATCAAGGCCGTTCTGCACACCCGCCGGTTGCTGGCGACGGATGCCGAATGGAGCGTCGGCCACGGCACGCCGCTGCGGGCACCGGCGTCGGAGCTGATTCTGTTCCTGTTCGGCCGCGGGCCGCTGCCCGCGGACACCCCACCCGTTCAGGCACCGCCGGAGCAGCCGGCCGGCTAGTCGGCCGGGAGCTGCAGGATCGCGCGGGTTTGCACGACGTCATCCTCGATCTGCCTGATCAGCGGCTCGATGCCGGTGAACGCGACCATGCCGCGGATGTGCTCGACAAAAGCGACCTCGACGACATGGTCGTACAGGTCGATCTCCTGGTCGAGCACATACGCCTCGACCTGCTTCTGCGGCACGCCGTCGAAGGTGGGGTTGTTGCCGATGGAGATGGCGGCGGGATAGCGCACCCCGTTGTCGGTGAGCCAGCCGGCGTACACGCCGTCCGCGGGGACCAGCCCCTCGGCCTCCGGTGCGAGGTTCGCGGTGGGATAGCCGAGTTCGCGACCCCTGGCCGCACCGTGCACAACCATTCCACGCATCGTGGGGATGTGCCCGAGCAACCGGGTTGCCGCGCGCACGTCACCGTCGGAGAGCAGCTCGCGGATCCACGTCGACGAGACCCGGCGCTCCCCCTGCGGCGTGACGTCGTCGATCAGGCGCACGTCGAAACCGTACCGGCCACCGAGCTCGGTGAGCAGGTCGGCGTCGCCGGCACCGCGGGCGCCGAACCTGAAGTCCCTGCCCACCATCACGTGGCGGGCGTGCAGGGTGTTCACGAGGATGTCACGGACGAAGTCCTCCGGCGGCAGTGACGAAAGCGCCCTGTCGAACGCGAGCACCACGGTGGCGTCGAGGCCGGTGCCACCGAGCAGGTCGAGCTTCTGCTGCACACTGACCAGCTCGGCGGGACACTTGTCGGGATTCAGCAGGGAGAGCGGGTGCCTGTCGAAGGTGACGACGACGGCGGCCAGGCCTTCCCGGTCGGCGAGGGTCTTGAGCTCTGCGATCACGGCGCGGTGGCCGGCGTGCACACCGTCGAATTTGCCGATGCTCACCGCGGAGGCCGGCCAGTCGGCCGGGACGGCGCCGCGACCGGCGAACACCTTCATGCGCGCGGTGGTGGGCACGTTTGAGGGAACGTTTGTGGGCGTGGCCCGGGCGCCGGTCATGCCGGGACGCCGTTCCGGTCGGTGCGCTCCGGCGCGTGGCGGGCCAGCCACCACATGCCCAGGATCGGCAGCACCAACGGGATGAACAGGTAGCCGCGGCCGTACACCGACCAGACTGTGTCGTGCGGGAAGAGTTGTGGGTCGACCAGGCTGAGGGTGCCGATGACGAGAACACCGAGCAGTTCGAAACCGATGGTGACCCAGGCGATCCGGTACCAGGCGCGTCCGCGTTTGATCAGGGCGATGGTCGCGACGATGTAGACCACCGCGGCGAGGGCCGAGAGGGTGTACGCCAGCGGGGCCTCGTCGAACTTCCCGACGATCTGCACAAAGGACCGGCCGGTTGCGGCGAGGGCGAGGACGCCGTAGACCATGATCAGCACCCGCCCGATGCCGGTCACCCGGCCGGGAGTCGTCGTACCGGTGGCGTTGTCTCCGGAGTCGGTCTTGAGATCATTCATCGCTCAGTAATTATCGCAGCATTCTCCGGGCCGAACGGTGCCGGTCGTGCTGCACGGCTCAGACGCCCTGCACGGTCCAGATCTGCAGCATCCGGTAGAGCATGACGGCCACCGACAGGCAGACCACCCCGAGGATCACCGTGCTCCACCGGCTGCGTTCGATGAGCGCCCACACTCCCCCGAATATCGGCAGCAGGATGGCGCTGACCAGGTAGGTGTAGAACTCCAGCAGGCTGCCGGTGGCCTGGTTGCCGGTGAGCGGAGCAACCAGGGCCACCACGAGCTGCACGATCAGGAGCACCTCGACGAGTAGGGTCGCCCCCATGCTGACGTCGGTGGGCTTGCGGCCGGCCAGCCCCAGGCCCAGGCAGAGCAGGCCGGCAGCGGTGGCGATCGCCAGCTGCAGGTAGGTCAACCACTCGATCATGAGGCGTCCTCCGCGACGGCGGGGCTGTCGGCGGGGCCGGCGGGGCCGGCGGCGGGTTCGTCTGGCGGGAAGTTGACGATCGACTTGGCCTGGCCGGCGCGGTACTCGACGAGGCCGATGAGGCTGCCGTTCGGGCTGATGGCGGCGATCGGTCCAGCGTCGCCGGCGCCGACGGGCGCGTCGATGCGCTTGCCGTGGCCGAGGTCGATGGCCTGCTGCTCGCTCAGATCGAGCCGCCCGAACAGCCGGCTCGCGGCATCCGCCGGGCCGATCAGGGCGCGGGCCACATCGAGCCGGTCGAGCGGGTCGGCGGCGTCGATGCCGAACGGACCGATGCGGGTGCGGCGGAGGCTGGTGAGGTGGCCGCCGACGCCGAGGCCAGCGCCGAGGTCGCGGGCCAACGCCCGGATGTAGGTTCCTGAGGAGCACACGACGCGCACCTCGAGGTCGAGGAACCCGTCGACCGGGGTACTGGAGAGCAGTTCGAACGCGCTCACGGTGACGGGACGGGCGGGCAGTTCGACGTCCTCGCCGGCGCGCACCCTGGCGTAGGCGCGTTTGCCGTCCACCTTGATGGCGCTCACGGCGCTGGGCCGCTGACTGATGTCCCCGGTCAGACCCTGGATGCCCGCGGTGATGGCCTCAGCGGTCACGGCGTCGAAGACCTCGGCGGGCGCGCGGGTGAGCTCCTCCCCCTCGGCGTCGTCTGTGGTCGTCGCGGCGCCCAGCCGGATGGTGGCCAGGTATTCCTTGTCGAGGCCGACCACATACGTGAGCAGCCGGGTGGAGCTGTTGATCCCGAGGATCAGCAGGCCCGTCGCCATCGGGTCCAGGGTGCCTGCGTGGCCGACCTTGCGGGTGTTCGCCAAGCGGCGGGTGCGCGCGACGGCATCGTGGCTGGTCCAGCCCTGGGGCTTGTCGACCAGCACGAGGCCACTGGTCGTGCTGCCGGGCTTGCGGCGTGGGGCGTTCACTGGAAATCCTTCTTAGCTGGGGTCAGGCATCTGCGGCGGCTTCGGCGGCTGTGGCGCCGAGCACAACGTCGAGCTTGCCACGGAACGTGCACCGCATGAGTTCCTCGGCGTCGGGGTCCTCGTCGAAGATGTCGGGCAGCCGGATGGCCAGGAGCGTGTTGAACAGCATGCCGTCGGCCAGGAACTCGCGGATGGCGTCCGGCGGGAAGCCGGCCTCGTCGCGCAGCATCCGGTAGATCTCGAGGAACCCGGCCCTGGCCTTGGCGCCGACGACCGGGTTGTGCCCGCTGATGAAGGCCTGCATGAGCGAGAGCAGGATGCCGCGATCTTCAATGAGGTCCACGTAGGCGCCGCCGAGCCGTGCGGCCAGCAGCTCCATCTCGTCCTCGCCGTGCTCGCGTGGTTCGGTGATGATCTGCCTGAAGCCGGCGACCAGCCGCTCGAGCGCTCTGGCGAGCACCTCCAGGAACAGGTTCTCCTTGGTGCCGAACATGCGCACCACGTAAGGCTGGCTGATGCCGGCCACCTTGGCCACCTGGTCGGTTGTCGCACCGGAATAGCCGCGCTCGCCGAAGACCACGCTGGCCGCGGCCAGGATTTGCTCACGTCGTTCCGCGGCGGGAATGCGCTCGGTGGGCTGGGCGGCTGCGGTGCCGGATGTCTCGTTCACACTTGACAGGTTATCAGTCGATTACTGGTCTCCTGTTTTGTAATCATTCAATTACAACATTCTCCGGCTCCGTTCCCGAAGGGACCTCCCATGACCTCCACCCTCACCCCGCCCGGCAAGCGCCTCGGCCGGGTTCCCGTCTGGCTTGCCGTCGTCGCCGCGTCACTGCCCATGTTCATGGCCACCCTCGACAACCTCGTGGTCACCAACGCCCTGCCGGTGATCAACACCGACCTCTCGGCCACAATCGAAGAACTGCAGTGGGTGGTGAACGCCTACTCCCTCAGCTTCGCCACGTTCATGTTGATGGCCGTCGCCATCGGCGACCGCTTCGGGCGCCGCACCGTGTTCCTGGCCGGCATCGCGGTGTTCACCGCCGCATCGGCGCTCTGTGCCGTGAGCGTCGAACCGTGGATGCTGATCTCCGCCCGTGCGCTCCAGGGCGTGGGCGCCGCCGCGCTCATGCCGCTCTCCCTCACCCTGCTCGTCGGGTCGGTCGCCGACCGCTTCCGGCCAGCGGCCATCGGCACCTGGGGCGGCATCGCCGGCCTCGGTGTGGCCCTCGGCCCGCTCATCGGCGGTGCCGTGGTGGAAGGGTGGAACTGGGAAGCCATCTTCTGGCTGAACGTTCCGCTCGGCCTGCTGTCGGTCCCCCTGGTGCTGGTGGCGCTGCCCAATAGTTTCGGTGCCCGGCTGCGCGCCGATGTGATGGGCCTGGTGCTGGCGGGCGGCGGGGTCTTCGGAATCGTCTATGGAATCGTGCGGGGCAACGAAGCCGGCTGGAGCAGCACCGAGGTGCTCGCGGCGCTCATCGGCGGCGGAGCGCTCCTGCTGGCTTTCGTCTGGTGGGAGGGTCGGGCATCCGCACCGCTGCTGCCGTTGCGGCTGTTTCGGGACCGCAGCTTCACGGTCGCGAACCTGGTCGGGATCACCTTCAGCTTCGGCATCTTCGGGTCGATCTTCATCCTCATCCAGTTCCTGCAGATCGTGCAGGGCCACAGTCCACTCGAAGCCGGTGTGATGACAATGCCGTGGACGCTGGCTCCCATGATCGTGGCCCCGCTGACCGGGATGCTCAGCCCGAGAACCGGAACGCGGCTGCCGATCGTGCTGGGGCTGGCCCTGCTCGCGATCGCGATGGTCTGGCTCGCCCTCCAGATGTCGGTCGACGTCGAATACGGCGAGCTGGTGGGCGCGTTCATCCTGGCCGGGCTGGGTATGGGGCTGGTCTTCGCGCCGAGTTCCACCGCGGTGCTGGCCAATATGGTGCCCGACGACCATGCCAAGGCGTCCGGCACCAACTCCACCTTCCGCGAGATCGGTGTGGCGCTGGGCGTCGCGGTGCTCACCGCCGTCTTCACCGGCAACGGCGGCACGCTGACCCCCACCGGGTACGTGGATGCCGCGGTCCCCGCCGTGTTGGTCGGCGCCGGGGTGCTCGCCGTCGCGGCGGTGATCGCGCTGGCGCTGCCGTCAGGTCGTCGGGTCGATCAGGCCCCGCAGCCCGCACCGGTTCGCTCGGACGCCCTTCTCGTTCGCGGGTAGTCGAGGTGGCCCGGCCGGGGCTTCTAGGCTGAGGTCATGCGAATTGCTGTGATCGGCGCTGGCGCCCTGGGCGGAACCTTCGCCACCCTGCTCAGCGCGGCCGGCCACGAGGTGACCGTCACCGCGCGCGGGGCCGGACTCGCCGTGATCCGCGAGCGCGGCATCCGGCTCGTAGGCGGGTTCGGCCCGGCAACGGCGCATCCCACCGCCCTCGAACGGCTGGTCGAGACGCCCGATCTCGCCCTGGTCTGCACCAAGGCGCAGGATGCGGAAAAAGCGATCGCCGACAACGCCGCCGTGCTCGACGGCGCCGCGGTGATCGTGGTGCAGAACGGCCTCGACGGGGTCGAGACCGCCCGGCGGCTGCTCCCCCGCTCTGACTGCTTCGGCGCCCTCTCGATCATCGCGGCCAACTACACCGAACCGGGGCTGGTCACGGTCACCACCGTCGCGCCCACCTATCTCGGCCGGGGCACGGGGCCGGCCGATGCGGCCACCAGGCGTTGGCAGGCCGTGCTCGCCGAGGCCGTGCCCTGCCAGGCCATCGACAATTTCGTCGGCGCCCAGTGGACCAAACTTGTCGTGAACATGCTCAACGCACTGCCCGCGATCACCGGGCTGAGCGTACAGTCCGTCGTCGCCCACCGGGGCCTGCGCCGGGTGCTGACGCTGAGCATGCGCGAGGCCGTGCGGGTGGGCACACGCCGCGGCATCCGGTTCGGTGCCATGCAGGCGCTCGGCGACCGCCGGTTGCGCGCCTTCTCGCTGCTGCCCGCCTGGGCGGGCCAGGTGGTGCCGCTGCGGATGCGTGCCCGCATGGGCAGGGTGCCCAATCTGGGCTCGACCCTGCAAAGCATCACCCGCGGCCAACGCACCGAGGTGGACCATCTCAACGGGGTGGTGGTGCGTGAGGCCGCTGCCGCCGGCGTTCCGGCCCCGGTGAACAGCCGGCTGACCGCCCTGGTGCACGAGGTGGAGGAACGCGGGGCGTTCCTCAGCCCCGCCGACGTGCTGGCACGGTTCAGCAGGAGTCGCTGAACACCCGCTGGGGGCGGTGCCTCTCGCTGAGGTCGATGACGGCCGACGCCACCTGTCGGGGGCGTTCCTCCTTCTGGTAGAGATAGTCCGCCTCCGAGGTCGCCTCGCTCTCCAGCAGGATGCGGTAGTTCCAGGCGTCCCGCAGTTCACTGCGGTTGATGAACTCGCCGTCGATGACCAGGAACGCATCCGCCGGAGCCGTGGTCCAGGTCGGTTCGATCCAGCTGTCGCGGTCGGGGTCGAAGACCTGGGTGACGAAGCCGGCGCTGCCGCCGAGCCGGAACGGTTCGATCAAGACCCGGCGCAGCGCGGAATAGTCGAAACCGTGCCGGAAGAAACGCTCCGGGGAGTCGGCGCCGAACCGGCCGACGTCTTCCCTGGACCGCTGGAAGTAGCGCAGCGACGCCCGATAGGTGGGCTTGTCGGCTTCGTCGAGCACGGCGGCCAGATCGTCGGCGAACGCCGTGCGGGCGGCCGCGTCGGCGCCGTCCACCGCCACGATCACCCGGCCCCGGCCGTTCAGATTGAGGATCTCGGACGCGAGGGTACGCAGGTACTCGACGCGTGGAGTGGAAACGAGCTTCATGAATCGAGCCTAGGTTAGAACCGATGAACGTCACAGTCCACAGCGCTGCCCCCGTCGACGGTGGCATTGTCGGCGCAGCGCCCGCCGACCCCGCCCTCAGCCACAGCATCAGTGCCTGGTTCGGCGACAACGCCCGCGACCTGCCCTGGCGGCGCGACGGTTTCAGCGCCTGGGGCACCCTGGTGAGCGAGTTCATGCTGCAACAGACCCCGGTGAGCCGGGTCATCCCGCGTCTTGCGGAATGGCTCGAACGCTGGCCGACACCCGCCGACCTGGCCTCAGTTCCGCCCGGCGAAGCCGTTCGGGCCTGGGCGAGCCTGGGCTACCCGCGCCGAGCGCTGTGGCTGCACGCCGCTGCCGTGCAGATCGTGGAACGGCACGGCGGCATCGTGCCGGAGGACGTGGACGACTTGCTGGCCCTCACCGGGATCGGTGATTACACGGCCAGGGCGGTTGCGGTCTTCGCCTATGGCCACCGGCATCCGGTGGTCGACACCAATACCCGCCGGGTGATCGCCAGGGCTGTGGCCGGGCAGGCCGAACCCGCACCGCCCAGCCGCAGCAGGGACCTCGAGTCGATGTCGGCGCTGTTGCCCTCCGAGCCCGTCGCGGCGGCGGTCTTCAACGCGGCCATCATGGAGCTGGGCGCCATTGTGTGCACCAGCCGCAGCCCGCGGTGCGAGACCTGCCCGATCCGGGATGCCTGCGCCTGGCGTGCGGCCGGCTACCCGGCCTACGCGGGACCGAAGAAGGCCGTGCAGAAGAAGTTCGAGGGCAGCGACCGGCAGGTGCGCGGGCTGATCATGGCCGAGCTGCGGGCCACGCACCATCCGGTGACCGCCGCTGAGATCGACACCGTGTGGCCGGATGCCGTGCAGCGCGACAGGGCCCTGGCCGGGCTCCTCGCCGATGGCCTCGCCGTACTCGTCGAACCCGGGCGGTACGCTCTTTCGCAGGGGTGAAAACCCCCGCGCACTCTCCAACAGAAATGGTTTCAATGAAGAACTGGGCCGGCAACGTCGAGTATTCAACGGACGACATCAGGCACCCGACGACGACCGAAGAGGTCTCCCGGATCGTGGCAGCTGTCGACGCCGAGGCCGGGCAGATCAAAGCCCTGGGCTCCCGGCATTCCTTCTCCACGATCGCCGACAGCGTCGGCACCCTGATCGCCCTCGACCGGCTGGACATCGAACCGTCGCTTCAGTTCGGTGACGACGGCGCAGCGGTGAGCGTGCGGGTGGGCGCGGGAAGCACCTACGCCCAGGTGGGCGCCTACCTCGCCGCGCACGACCTGGCCCTGCCGAACCTTGCGTCCCTGCCGCACATCTCGGTCGCCGGCGCCATCCAGACCGGCACCCACGGCTCCGGCGTGCGCAACGGGTCGTTGGCGTCCTCGGTCGTGGCGCTGGAGATCGTGCGCGCCTCGGGGCAGGTCGACATCGTGCGGGAACACGACCAGGACTTCGCCGCCTCCGTGGTGGGCCTGGGCGCCGTCGGCATCGTCACCACGGTGACCCTGAAGGTGCAGCCGCACTTCCAGATCTCCCAGTACGTGCACGAGGGACTGTCCTGGACCGCGGCCCTGGCGAACTGGGCCGCCATCATGGCCAGCGGCTACAGCGTCAGCGTGTTCACCACCTTCCGGGGTGAGAACACTCACCAGGTCTGGTCCAAGCGCCGGCTGGATGTGGACGGCCCCGAGCTGGACCTCGCCGCTCTCGGCGCCACCGAGGCCATGGTGGCGTTGCACCCGCTGCCCGGTGTCACCGCCGAGAGCGTGACGGGGCAGTTGCGCGAGCCCGGGCCGTGGAACGAGCGTCTCGCGCATTTCAGGAGCGAGTTCCAGCCCAGCCACGGCGAGGAGATCCAGTCCGAATACCTGATCCCGGCCGAGCACGCCGTCGCCGCGATCACCGCCCTGCGCGTGATCGGCGACCGCATCGCACCGCTGCTGCACATTTCCGAGCTCCGCAGCGTGGCCGCCGACACCGCCTGGCTCAGCCCCAGTTACGCCCGCGACTCGCTCGCCATCCACTTCACCTGGAAGCCCATGGCGGCCGAGATTCTCGCGGTGTTGCCGCTGATCGAACACACGTTGGAGCCCTTCGCGCCTCGGCCGCACTGGGGCAAGGTCTCCACGATGTCCCCGGCCGGCCTGCGCCGCGCCTACCCCCGCCTCGACGATTTCGCCGCCCACCTGACTCGGGTCGATCCCGACGCACGGTTCCAGAACGCCTACCTGAAACGAGTCCTTCCCCATGACTGACGCCGCCGTCACTTCCCCCACCGCCACCGGCACGGATGCGTCCGTCCTGCCCCTCTCCGGGCTGCAGTACACGATCAGCCACGACGGCTACTCGGCCACCATCGCCAGCGTCGGTGCGAGCCTGCGCCTGCTCACCTGGAACGGCCGCGACCTGGTTGTGCCGTTCGCCGAGGACGAGGTGCGTCCCGGCTACCGGGGCGCGGTCCTGGCGCCCTGGCCGAACCGGGTGGTCGACGGCCGCTACACCTTCGACGGCGTCGACTACCAACTGCCGCTCACCGAACCCAGCCGCTCCCACGCCCTGCACGGCCTGGTCTGCTGGGCCGACTGGACGCTGCAGGCGCGTACTGCCGATTCGGTGACCCTGGGCACCACCATCGTGCCCAGCGACGGCTATCCGCACCGCCTTGCTCTCCTGGTAACGTACAGCCTCACCGACGACGGCCTCACCAGCACGGTCACCGCCGAGAACGTCGGCGCCGCCACGGCCCCTTACGGCACCGGCCCGCACCCCTATCTCGTGGCCGGTCCCGGCATCGTCGACGACTGGACCCTGGAGTTCCCGGCCGCTGCCTATCTCACGGTCACCCCGGACCGGCTCAGCCCCGTGGCCACGGTGCCGGTCGAGACCACGCCGGAGTTCGATTTCCGCACGCCCCGGGTGATCGGCGACACCTTCATCGACCACGCGTTCACCGCGATCGCGCGGGACTCGAATGGGTCGGCATCCGTCACCGTGACCAGCCCGGCCGGCACCGGCGTGCGCATGAGCTTCGGCGCCGAGCTGCCCTGGCTGCAGGTGCACACCGCTGACCGTCCGGCGCCCGAGCAGAGCCGCATCGGCCTGGCGGTCGAACCGATGACCTGCCCACCGGACGCTTTTTCCACCGGAGAAGACCTGGTGCTCCTCGCCCCCGGCCAGTCCCACTCGGCCGGCTGGACCATCGCCGCCACCGAGGCCTGACCCGCGGCTCCCCGTCTCCAGCGTCTGCAGCGGCCCGCCCACAACCTCATCCGCCAGCCAGGTCGCCGACTTGCCGCAAAAGGCCCCTTGACAGCTGGCAAAGTCATACGGTCGTTGCAACATCCTGATTCGAAGGAGTTGCTGATGCCGAAGACGTTTCCTGCAGGTACGCGGTCGTCGTTTGTTGATTT
>NZ_JAXCHV010000034.1:0-34854 GCF_035984795.1 Cryobacterium sp. MP_3.1
GAGCAGCGAGGCTCAGCGCACAACCACGCCCCAGCACGCCGCCGCAACTCAAATCAGAACACGACTCCCAACCTCAGCCGATCGGTGGAATGAGGGTAAAACGGACACCCGTAGAAACCCAGCTTCAACTCCCACGATTCGAAACTATGGCTAGATTCATAGTGATTTGAGGAGTGGACACGCTCCGCTGACTCGCACGACCGGCCAGCTTATTAGCTGGCTGTTTTTGGACGCACTACGCCGTACACAATTATGCTGTCGAACCGCAGTGAAGTTAGGTTAGGCTTACCTGGCCCGATTCTGGGTGCCTCACTTCGTGCCGAAAGTCGTCATGCCAAACATGCCCTCGATAATCCCTGCGCCCAGCCTGTCCCTGCTCGGCGGCCACCCCGATGCGACCGCCCTGGTAGCCAACGGCGACGTGATCAGTTACGCCGAGCTCGCGCGGCGCATCCACCAGCGCAGGCTCCAACTCGGTGAGACCCGGCGTCTGGTGATGATCGCCGCGGCCAACAGGCTTGAGCCGATCGTGACCTATCTGGCAGCGCTCGAGGGCGGGCATCCGGTGTTTCTCGTCTCCGACGGCCAGGACGAGGCGAGCGTCGCCCACCGATCCGCGCTCACCGATCGTTTCCGGCCCGATATCGTCGCCGAAGATGGCCCACAGGGGTGGGCGCTCGCGGAACTTCATCCCGGTAGTCGGCGCACCTTTCACCCGGAGTTGGCCCTGCTCGCGAGCACGTCGGGCTCTACCGGATCTCCGAAGCTCGTGCGTCTCTCGTACGACAATCTGCGCAGCAACGCCGCAGCCATAGCCGAGTACCTGCATCTGGACCCCCGCGATCGTGCGGCGACCACCCTGCCTTTGCAGTATTGCTATGGACTGTCTGTCGTGAACAGCCATCTGATTGCGGGTGCCAGCATTCTTCTCACCGAGCGCTCGGTAACCGAGGAGGATTTCTGGCAGGACGCAGCCGATCATCGAATCACATCGTTCGCGGGCGTTCCCCACACCTTCGAGATGCTCGAGGCGGGCCATTTCGCCGAACGGGCCCTGCCCAGCCTGCGCTACCTCACCCAGGCCGGTGGCCGGCTGGCGCCCGAGGTTGTCCGCCGGTTCGCCCTGCTGGGCGAGGAACGCGGTTTCCAGCTGTTTGTAATGTACGGCCAGACCGAAGCCACAGCTCGTATGGCCTACCTGCCTCCACACCTGATCGAAAACTCCGCCGGCGCCATCGGCCGAACCATTCCCGGAGGGCGCTTCCGGATCGACGACGAGGACGGCACCGAGGCTCCGCACGGCAATCCCGGAGAGCTCGTCTACGAGGGGCCCAACGTGATGCTGGGTTATGCCCAGACACCAGCGGATTTTGAACTCGGTCGAACCGTACACGAGCTGCGAACGGGCGACCTCGCGCGCTGTCGCGACGACGGCTTATACGAGATCGTCGGGCGGATGAACCGTTTCGTCAAGATTTTCGGACTGCGGATCGACCTCGACCGCGTTGAGCGCCTCCTCGCCGACGAGAGAATCGAGGTGCGGGTCGCCAGCGCCGATGAACGGCTGCTGCTCTTCGCCACCTCAGATCGCTCGGCCCGACGCGCCCACGAACGCGCCGCCGCCCTCGTCGGAATTCCTCACCGAGTCATCAGCGCGTATGCGGTAGCGGAGTTTCCCCGCACCTCGAGTGGAAAACCCGACACAGCAGCCCTGGTGCGGTTTGCCGCGCAGCAGGATCGCACCTCCACACCCGACGATGCGGCGCCAGCTCCCGCTGCGCCGGACGCCGCCGGTGTCTCGCCCGAGATGATTCGAGACCTACTCTCGACGTTGCTCTCCCAACCGAAAGTGAGCCTTGAGGACTCCTTCGCCGGCCTCGGCGGCGACTCACTCAGCTACATCGAAGTGTCCCTCAGGCTCGAGGCGATGCTCGGCGATTTGCCCCGGGACTGGCCAACCCGCACTCCGTGGGAGCTGGCGGCGTTCGGTGCGCAGGTGCGCGACAACACAAAAGTCGATCAAGGCGAGGTTGCTCGCCCTAGTGCCCGCCCGGCGCCCGGTGGAGAGCGTCCCCGCTTCTTCACGACCCTCCAACGCATGGAGACGCCCGCCGTGCTGCGGGCCATAGCCATCGTGCTCATCGTCGGCACCCACGCCGATTTATTCGGGCTGAAGGGCGGCGCCCACCTGCTGATCGCCGTCGCCGGGTACAACCTTGCCCGCTTCCAACTCGCGGCAGTGCCGGGGTGTGCCAGATTTCGTGGACTTGCACGGAGCGCTGCCGAACTCGCGGTGCCCGCGGTGCTCTGGATCGGTGCCGTCTCTCTGCTGACCGGCCAGTACCGCGTCACGACGGTCTTCCTCGTGAACAACCTGGTGCCGGGCGACGGCCGATGGAATGAGCAGTGGCAGTTCTGGTTTCTCGAGGCGCTGCTGTGGACCCTCGTCGGCTTGGCAGCCGTTTTCGCTGTGCGCCCGGTGGACCAGTTGGAGCGGCGGTGGCCGTTCGGCTTCGCCCTAGTGAGCTTCGCCGTTGCCCTCGGGGCTCGGTTCGTCGTCGCCGGCGCTCACGCCGAGTACGTCGAGCGCTACAGCGTCCCGGTAGTGGTGTGGCTGATCGCGCTCGGATGGCTTGTCGCACGAGCCGACACCACGGCGCGCCGCGCACTTGTGTCAGTGCTCGCAGTGGCGAGTTCGGTCGGTTTCTTCGACGATTGGTTGCGAGAGGCGATCCTCGCCTCCGGTGCGCTGGTGCTGATCTGGGTGCCTGCTGTTCGCGTTCCTCGGTGGCTCGTGCCCACCGTCGCCGCACTCGCCGGGGCGTCGATGTTCATCTATCTCACGCACTGGCAGGTGTACCCACCATTCGAGCAGAGCGCACCGTGGCTCGGCACTCTGCTGTCGCTCACGCTTGGCTTCATCGCTTGGCGCGGGTACACGCTGGTGAGCGATCGCGTCAGGCGACCGATTCGATCGTGGCGCGCTGCAGCGGCGGCGCAAGGGAAGTGACGGGTTGCGGCGTAGCCGCACTCAGAGGTCGGTTCGTGGTAATCACGATCGACGTTTTCAGGTAGCGCTGGTTGATGACTTGGAACAGTGCCGACGCGGCCTGGGCGGGCTGTTTTCGGTCGGCGTTAACACTAGGATTGAGCATCGAAAAAAACCATTTGGACTGTCCGGGTGACCACCTGTGAACAGGAGGAATTCGCTATGACGGCAACTTCAATGACGTCGTCCCCTGATGCCTCTAGCCGATTTGACGGTGTAATCACAGGGGTGCGTGATGCGCGCCGGCTCAAGGCTGTTGCCGACGCAAACCTGCACGGCCACATGGCTGACCCTGATCTGGATGCGGTGGTTGCCACCCTGCGGCTGGTCTCCGCGTCGCCGATCGTCGTTGTGAACATCGTCAGTGCCGACCGGCAGACCTACGCCGCGGAGGTCGGTATCGGGGCCGAATGCACCTCAGTGCCGGACACGCTGTCCTTTTGTGCCGAGGTGGTCGACACCGGTCGGGCGCTAACGGTCCCTAATGCCGCTGCGCATCCCGTCTACAGCCAGAACCCGATGGTAAGAAGCGGGAACATCGGTTCATACGCGGGCGTCCCGCTGATCGACAACGGCGTCATTCTGGGCAGCGTGGCAATATTCGACCACCAGGAGCGAGCTTTCTCTGCTGAGGTCCTGGACGTCCTTCGACACCAGGGGCAGCTCGCTGGGTCGGTGCTCGCACTGCGCCGGTCGGCCCGCATGGACGCGTTGACCGGGCTGCCCAACCGTGCCCTTTACGGGGATCGCCTCGAGGGGGCACTGGCGAGACTGGAGCGCAGCGGGGGAATGGTCTGCGTGATGTACCTCGACATCGACGACTTCAAGACTATTAACGACACCTTCGGGCATGGTGGGGGCGACGAGGTTCTTCTCGAGCTAGGGAGGAGGCTGGTCAACGTGTTGCGCCACGCTGCTACGGTGGCGCGCTTCGGCGGGGATGAATTTGTGATCCTCTGCGAGGACCTCGAAAGCGTCGACGGTGCCAAACAGCTGGCAGCTCGGGTCGTGGCCGCGACCACCGAGCCGTGGGAAGTCCAGGGCCGGTTCAGGCCCATCCACGTGAGCATTGGTTTCGCCGTGACTACTTCTGCCACGACCGAGCCATCTGTATTGCTTGGTGACGCCGACACCGCCATGTACTCGGCGAAGCGCTCGCCTGCCTCCACGTCGGTATTAGCACCCATTCGGCTTACGACACCCTAATGCCCTCCGCGTTGAGCCACGTCTCACCCATTGGTCGTGACGATGTGGGGCGGAGGAGCACGGGGCGCGTTACTCGATCGAGCAACCCGGTCATCGCTTGCGTTCCCGCTATGTGGTACACGGATTCCTAACCCTGACCCCAGCGAGTGGATTGCTCATAAGAGAATATTCACTATGGCAGGATCACCACGGGAATTCGCTCCTGAGCACAAGACGAGGCCGTGAAGCCGGTTTTGACCACCGGCAGAGCGGTCGCGACCGTCGCCCGCGACCTCGGGTCACAGGCAGGTTTGGAAAAAAACCAACTGGTCGCTCGTACGAGACGCTTGCTGGTTGACCTGGGCAGAGCCCGAACTCTGGTGGCCAACATAGCCGAAATCGCGACAACCTGTCGGGGGACCCAACTCTGCAATTCCTGCAATAGATGCAGTACTTGTTGACATAATCAACATTATCGGCCATATTGGGCGTTATTCTGCCTGTGATATGACCCGTGGAAACACTTGTCATTCTTGCCATTGCGTCCGTGACGCGGAAGAATTGCGGGCATGAGTATCCCTGTTCCCGCCTCGCAGCCCGGTCACCGCGCGTACGAGGACTCTGTGCGGCTGGACACCGGGGGCATCGTCACGGGTCTCCGCGAGATCCTCGGCGCGCAACTCGTCGCCTACCTCGGCCGTGTGTCGAACACGCGCTCGGTGCGTGAGTGGGCGGATGGCTCGCGCGCGCCGGGCGCGGACGTCGTGCAGCGGCTGCGTACCTCTTATTATGTGGCCGGCATTCTGATTGAACGGGATAGCGCGAAGGTAGTCCAGGCGTGGTTCCAGGGCATGAATCCGGAGTTGGGCGATCAGTCCCCCGCCGCCCTGTTGCGCGTTGAGCCTCTTGATGATGTTGGCCCGAGAATTATTGCGGCCGCCCGGTCCTTCGCGGCTCAGGGGTAGGTTCCTCACCCCAAGCTGCGGCACCGTGTTCGGAAAATAAGCCCTGTCCGCTGGCGGCGGAAACGGACTATTTGCTTTTCGCGCGGCGCACTTTTTTGCATATGTGCAACGGGTATCTCCCGTGCCTGCAATGAGATTCATTGCATATATGCAATGGCTTGCGTAGCATTAGCCTGTGATCACTATGTCTGCGGCTTCGATTGTCACTCGCATGCGCCTGAAGCGAGAACTGAGTAAGACGGCGTTTGCTCAACTCGTAGGAGTGCCCGCGTCGACGATCACTCGAATCGAAGCCGGAATCGTTGACCCGACCTATTCGATGCTGCAGAAGATCGCTTCCGGGGCGGGGTTCACACTCTCGGGAACGCTCGCTGACGTGGGCAGCGATGCGCCCTACGCGGCGGCGGTGGAGCGTATCCAGAACGCCTCAAGCGTCGAGAGGCGCCGCCTGGTGAAGAAGCTCGCGCAGACGGCCACTCTCGCTCCGGCCACCAAGCGGCCCGGGGTACGGATCTTTGCCCTGGACCGGCCGATCGGTGATTTCGTCCGGTACCTGGAGGAACGCGGCGCGAATCCGGCGGTCTCGTCCCTCGAGGCCGTGGCCGAAGACATGACATCCACACATTCCTTTACTCCAGTTGTCTACGTAGAGCGGCCGGAGGATCTCGATGACCTCCCGCTGATGTCGCCAACGGCCAGGTCCAGCGTCATCGTGCTTCCGATCACGGAGAACGTGCGCAGATTCACCCGCTGGGTCGACGGCACCGCAATGCTCGTACCCGAATGGGGCATGCTCGACGCGCTCGCTTCGCCGGGCCGGCAAGCCGACGTCGCACGAAGCTTCCTGCCGCAGCTCGCTGCCCGAGCCAGCATGACCGAAGCCGGAGCTGCGGCGTAGTGGCGCTCGAATTCGAAGACGCCAGATACGGCGCTGAGCGATCTCGGCGGCTCCTGATCACGACCATCATTGCGTTGGGTGAGCATGCGGATGCCGTGACTGTTGTCGGCGCCCATGCGGTCCATGTGTGGGTGCAGAAGAAGTGGGGACCCATTGACATGGAATCCACTCGTGACGGCGACCTCGCAGTCAATCCCGTCCTGATCGCTGAGGACCCGAAGATCATGGAACTCCTGGCCGGGATCGGGCTCGAGCCGGCGCGTCCTGAACGGCCAGGGATCTATGGCCTAGTCAGTGAACGAGGGTTCCCATGGGAGCAGCGCACGACAGTCGACCTCCTAGTCCCCGAAACCTACGCCGGCTCGAAAGGACGCTCCGCTCGAATCCTCGGGCAGAAGAGCGCAACAACCCGCGCGTATGGCCTCGAACTGGCCATCCACGACCGCACCGTGACCCGGATCTCGACAACTGACGGTGACCCTAAACTCACCGTCGATGTCAACGTTGCAGGCCCGGCCGCCCTTCTCATCGCGAAAGCCCACAAGGTGTCAGAGCGGCTGGCCGACGTTGAGAAACGGCCTGACCGTCTCCGTCCCAAAGACTCAGGCGACATAGCCCTCCTCATGATGGTCACCGATGGAGCCGAAATGGCTGAAACGATGCTCAAACACGTGGCCGAAAGACCAGAAATCCGCGCCGTCGTTCACGACGGGATCCGGTACCTCATCGACATGTATTCCGCGGGCAACGACACCATCGTCCGGGAACACATGGCCGCGAGTTTGAGCGCACGTTTCCCCGAACCAGCCATCTTCGATGCAATCGATTCCTGGCTCGCTTCATTCTCCGCACAGCTCGATGAATCGGCCGTTTCCTAGACACGGACTCCCCGCCCGTGGCAGGCGTGGTTTCACCGTCGCATCTGACGACTGCTGGGTATTCGCACTTCTGGGAGGTCAGCGTTATTGACGTACGGGGCCACTGGGCGAGTTGGCGAGAAGCGTGTTGTGGGGCCATGGTGCCACCTCGGTGAGTATTTAAGCCCTTGAGCAACTACCCAATCGTGCAGTTGAGCACCAACGATCGTGCGCCAGAGCGCCTGCGACCGCCGCAGGCGAGTGACAAGCTCCCAGGGATACATTTCAGGTGCTCGCAATTCTCAGCTCCGTTCATTCGGCTGACGTTGTTCGGGCGTGGGTCATGGGTATGAACCCGGAACTGGTTGATGCGTCGCCGGCCGAAGCGCTCTCAGAGGGACGTTCCCGAGAGGTCGTGGCCGCGGCGCGGTCCTACGTAGCCGCGGCCTAGGCTGGGCAGCATGACGGTCGAACAGGTTGAGCAAGGTCCGCGCCGCGTCGCGCGCACTGTCGAGGTGCCGGCTTCGGCCGACGACGTCTTCGCGTTGGTGGCTGATCCGCGCCGTCACGGTGAGCTGGACGGCTCGGACACCGTGGGCGACACGGTGTCGGGGCCGCGGCGGCTCAGCCAGGGAGCACAATTCTCGGTCGCGATGAAGCAGTTCGGCGTCCCGTATCGCATCACCAGCACGGTAACGCGCTTCGAAGACGGTCGGCTTCTGGAATGGCGTCACCCAGCGGGCCACCGGTGGCGCTGGGAACTCACGCCGCTCACGCCCACGTCTTCGCGCGTCACTGAGACCTTCGACTACAGCACCGTCCCAGCCGTGCAGGGCAAGGTCTTCGAGTTGCTCGGCGTTCCTCGGAAGAACGCCGCCGGCATCGAAGCCACCCTGCGCCAACTCGCGTCGCGCTACACCCGCGCTTGACGCGACGATTCACTTCCTGGTCGGACGCCGCGGCCCGCGTCTGCACGGGCATATGGGGGGATCGGCGAATCGAATTCCCACAGATGAACGGGTTCCCACCGGGCAACCGTCAGCACATGCGCACGTTCGCGGGTGCCTGGACTGCCGAGACGCTAATTTCTCAGCAGGCTGCTGGTAATTTGGCGGGTGGCCACCAAGATGACTCGGGGCTACTCCCCTTGTCTGCTGATGAAGTCAGCCATGCCGGGCACGGTGAAGGCGACGAAACCGCGTTCTGGCGTGTAGATGTGACCGCTCCGGATCAAGTCTCGGCGATTGACGGAGAGGTCTGTGGTGCGCTTTTTCCGCAACCGTGTCACGAGTTCGGCCATTGATGAGGGGGCATCGTCGTCGGTGGCCATTGCGGACATGAAGGCACGCTGAGTTGGTGTAGCCCGCTCCCACCTCGATTGATAGAGGCCTTGTTCCACTTCACTGCGCGCTGACTCGATTCCGATGTGGGCGTCCTGCAGAGAAATGGTGTCCGTGGCCCTGACGGCCCAGACATGACTGCCACAGGCTTGGATGAAGTATGGGTATCCCCCCGTCGCTGTCACCGCTGCGTCTAGGGCGTCAGGTTCCCAGTCGACTCCGTTGGCACGGGCCGGGGCAGTGAGGGCGTCAGCTGTAGCGGCGGTGTCGAGCAAACCGATCTGACGATAGTCGTAGAGGCGCTCCGCGTAGCTGGTCGCGTCAGCGAGCACGGCAGGCAGGGACGGCAACCCCGCTCCAACGAACACGACCGGGACGGGGAAGACGTCTTGACCGAGGTTATGCAGGGCGACGTTGAGAGCCGCGAGATCCTCGGGTGGGGCTTCTTGGAGTTCATCGACGGCCAGCACGATGACCGTGTTGGCCTCACGCGCTGCAAGCCCGATGGTCTCCAATAGCTCCTGGAGATCGACGGCGAGATCGCCGCTGTCGGCTACGCCGCGCTCCGGTTCAACGTCGACAGTGAAGGAGTAGGTCCCGGACGGGTCGACACGCACTTGGAATGAACGGAGCACGCGGGCGGCCTTGGACCAGAGCGCTTTGGCACGGTCAGAGCTTGATAGGACTCGTCGAAGTGCGAGGTGAAGCTCTTTGGCCAACGCGACGGCCAGGGGCTTGCTGCTTGAGGCCTCGACTTTGATGAAGATCAACTTCAGCTCGGCCGCGTCTCGTCCGAGCTGATTGAGCAACACGGTCTTCCCTACGCCGCGGAGCCCGGAGAGGATCCACGGCCTCTCCCCCTCCCCCGTTTCCCGTGCCTGGTGCAGCCGTGTGCGGAATTCACCGAGCAGGTCAGAGCGGCCTGCTAGAACAGGCGGCACCCGCCCCGCACCGGGCTTGAAAGGATTCGTCGAAAGCTCCATAAATAGAACAATATAGCCCCGAGTAAACAGATCGCTTACTCGATTATAGAAGCCCTTATAAAAGGGCGGTGATATCGCTTGGCTTCACGAATGCCCGGCCTGTCAGCGGCTGCCTACCTCTTATTGCGTGGCTTATTGCGGAGTACGAAAAAGCCCCGGCATGCATCGCCTGGGGCAGACGAGCATGAGTACCGGGGCTAATCGTTGGAGTGGGGGACTCCGATTCGTATCGGTACTCGCGTATCGCCCGTGGAGGACTTCGCCGGGCCTGCTGAGGGCAAGTTCGTGGCCCGGTCTCGGGTCTCGCGCCGGACAGCTGGGGCGGACCTACTGTTGTTGTGCTGAGTCCCAGGCCATGACTGCCACCAGCAGACCGAGAGAGGCCGCGCCTCCGATGATGAATTTGCTAATACCGTTGGTCCAACGATTGATGTCATATGCTGCGGGGTACATGGGCACAGTCGTTGGCGCACGGCCCGACCTTCGCTATCGCGCACATTCTCAGGGATTGCTGCCCGGTCAGGGGTACACACCGGGCATCCGTTGTTGACGAGTCCGTCTTTAAAGAGTCCGTGTTCTCATCGGGATTCACGGAGTCCAGATCCCGCGTTCTGCTCTACCTATGCTGGCGGCAGCATAGGCGTCGGCGGCCGACGCTACCCGTGCGTTGTATTCCAGGGATGGATTGTAGGCCGAGATCGCAGCGATCCACGCGGGCGGCTCGCTGAGGTCGTTGTCCGCGGAACACAGGTATGTGGCGGCGGTAAGGACGGCGTCGTCAATGTTCTGCACATTCATGTGACCGTCGCGATTGCCGTCCTGGGCGAATTGTTGCCAGGTCTCCGGGATGAACTGCATCGGTCCGACGGCACGGTCCCAGACGGAATCGCCGTCGAGTTCACCGGCATCGGTGTCCCGGATAGCGGCCGTGGTCGAACCATCCAAAGGAATACCAATCACCGCAGGCGATACGGCGCCGTCCGCTCCGATCTCACCACCGAAGATGCTGCCGTGTTCGGATTCCACCAGCCCGATCGCGGCGAGGGTGTTCCAGCCGAGATGGCAGCCGGGTCGGTTGGCATCCAGCTCGATCGCTGCGCCCGCATATGCGGCGAGGGCCCGCTCCGGGATGCCGGTGGAATGGGCGGTTGCCGCAAGCCATGACGCCTCGGCCAACACAGCGACGGGCGCTGGTACCGAAGCAGCCACAGCAGCGCCATCCCCGGCCGGGAACGACGTGGGCGTGGCCTTGGGCATCACCGGTGCAGGCGCCGCCCGGGTGCCGGTGGCTGTCAGGGACGAGACGAGAAGTGCTGCACCGAGGGCCGCAAAACCGAGGAGTCCCAGTGCCGCCGTCGAGGACAGGAGCCATCGCCTCCGGCCCGCACTCTCGATGGTCTCCAACGCGGGCGCCGCATCACCGGTGGGGACCAGCAATGCCTGGAAGTCAACGTCGTGAACACCCTGACGGGACCCCGGGCTCCCGGTCACGACCGGGATCCGTGAGCCGCCGGCGAGAGAGCGCCACGGGCATCTGGGCTGCCGGCTGCCCGAGCGTCCGGCTTGCCATGAGGGCGCCGTCGGGGCAACTTCGACTGAGCCAGGAGCCCGTTCCGCGGGGCGAGAAACCACGCGGCGAGAAATCCGGCCGTCAGGATCAGCACAATTGTTCCGCCGGTGGGCAGATCCCACGACCACGAGACGTACAGCCCTATGAGCGCCGATACCGCGCCGATCACGGGGGCGAGAGCCATCATGACGGCGAGGCGGTCCGTGAGAAGGCGTGCCGTCGCTGCCGGTGTGATGAGGAGGGCGAGAACCAGGATGTTGCCGATGGTCTGCACACTGATGACGACAGCGAGCGTCACGAGCACGTACAGCACAAGGTCGATCCAGAACACGCGGATGCCCATGGCCTGAGAGGATTCGCGGTCGAGACTGACGGTGACGAGCTCCTTGTAGAGCAGGAACACGACCACGAGAACGAGCACGCCGGTACCGGCGACAACAAGAAGGTCTCCGTCGGGGATGCCGGTGATCGATCCGAAGAGGAATTGTTGGAGTGATCCGGCGTATCCGGGGGCCTGCGAGATGATGACAATACCGAGGGCGAACGCAGCGACGAACAGCACGCCGATGATCGAGTCTTCCTTCAGCCTCCGGTTTTGGGAGAACACCGCAACCAGCACGGCTGTGAGCACCCCGGCGATTGTTCCCCCGAGCACGAGGTTGCCGGAGATGACGAACGCGACGGCTAGACCGGGGAAGACGGCGTGAGCGACGGCGTCTCCGATGAAGGCCATGCCGCGGAGCACGACGAAAGTGCCGACCACGCCGCAGACGATTGACGACATCACGGCGACGAAGAGCGCCTTGGGAAGAAATGCGAGGTCGGGGTTGAGCAGATCGGTGAGGAAGTCGAGGGGGCTCATGCGGTCACGCCACTTTCAGGATGCGCAGGAGAGCGGAGTCGGCCCCGACGCCGAATGCGCGCATCCACGGTTCAGGGTCGGACGCCAGGATGTGCGGCTCGCCAACGGCAATGACTGTGCGGTCAAGCAACGCGATGCGATCACACGAGTACAGAGCAGACGGAATGTCATGGGTGGTCATGAGCACGGCTCGCCCCTCGCGGGCGAGATCGACGAACAGGGCGGAGAGGAGTTCCTGGGTGGGCATGTCAAGGCCAGTGAAGGGTTCATCGAGCAGCAGCACAGCCGAGCGTAGAGCGAGAGCGCGCGCCACGAGTACCCGCTGCCGTTGGCCGCCGGACAGCTGGCCGACGGGCCGACCCGCCAGTGACGTCATCCTCACCCGGTCGAGGGCGTCGGCGACCGCCGCCCAGTCCGCCTCGCCGGGGCGGCGGAGAAGGCCGAGCCGACCGGTGAGGCCGGTGAGCACCACCTGCGCCACAGACAGCGGCAGATCCCAGGCGACGTCATGCCGCTGCGGCACATAGCCGATGGGCGTACGACCGGGTTTTGTGGACCGACCTTCAATGTGTACGCTGCCGCGCATCGGACGTACGAGGCCGAGAATCGTACGGAGCAACGTCGTCTTTCCGGCACCATTGGGTCCGATAAGCCCCACGAGCTCTCCGCTGGCCACCGTCAGGGACGCATCGGTGAGAACGGGACGGCCGCCGAGTTCAACATCCACCCGCTCGATCAGCAGGGTCGGCGCCTCGGTGGGTGCGAGTAGAGGTTTGGAGGTGTCGATGTTCATCGCGGCTCCCCCACCCCGGCCTCGGCCGCTAATTCCGACCGCGTCTCGGCTTTGACCCGGGCGGTGAGCGCCCGCCGCCGTGCTTTCGAACCGCGCACACTGACGAGGATGACCCCGCTCACTAGACCGGCGGCGACGAACGCGATCGCGCCGATCAGGATCGGCACGAGCGGTTCGCCGGTTGTACCCACGGATGTTGTGGCGGCCGTGCCCGGGTCAGATCCGGCAGCTTCCCCAGTGCCGGGTTCGGTCCAGGTGGCGGTGAGCGCGTCGGCGGTTGGGGTTTCCGTGCCGACGGCGAACCGCAAGCGCTGGGTGTCCTCGACATGCGTTCCATCGATCAGATCGGCTGAAGCCTGCAGCTCGACGAGGTAGATGCCGGGCTCGCTGAATACCCAGTTGGCGTGGGTGTGCGTGTTGACGTCCACCCACGCGGGCTGCGGGTCGGCCAATCGGGAGTTGAACAGTACCTGCGGTTCTCCGAATGAACCGGATTGCAGGTAGACGTCGAGCGGACCAGGACCCTGCACACTGGTCATGGTCAGGGTGATGCCCCGGTCGATGCGGTCCATTACCTCGGGGTCCTGGGTGTTCCAGCCGAGCCAGACCACGTCGGTGTTCTGGGTCTGCGGTACCACCCACACGGTGCTGCCGGCCTCGGCGCCGAGGAAGGCATACGCCGGATCATCCGGCACGGTCAGCTCGGCCGTATCCAACACGTGGAGCACGGTTTCTGCGGGGTAGCGCCAGACGCTTGTAGCCTCGGCGTCGGCTTTGGCGGCGTCATCGTGGATGAGGAAGCGCCATTCGCCGTCGTCGAAACGTGGCCCGAGGTCGATGTGGCCGGTGTCGAGAACGTGGTCGCCGTGCACAATGGCTAGAGCGCCCAGTTGCTGGTCGAGATTCGGGTCGTCCTCGCCCTGCGCTGACGCCGCGGACGGGACCGTCATCGCCACGAGCATCGCGACGGCGGCGAACGTGAGCGTTATGCCGCGAGGGCGAAGCGGTGGCTGACGGTCGCGCGGATGCGTCATGGAAGGTCCTTCGGTGTTGAGAGTGAACGTGCCTCGGTACGGGGCACGAGAGTGTTGGCCGTTCATGGGCTCAGGCAGCTGCGAAGGCTGTCGGCGTTGAATCGCATCATCTCGATGTAGCCGGTGACCTGGTCGTCAAAGGTGTCGCCATAGATGGAGCACACGGTGATCCCCTGTTCCCTGGCCACTTCCGTGAGTGTGGATGATCGAGCAGCGAGGTTGGGTTCGAGGAACACGGCGCGCACCCCGAGGGTGCGAATGGTTTCGGTGAGCTTCCGCCGGTCGGCGAGAGACGGTTCCGTGGCCGGGTTCGGCGTGACGAAGCCGCCGATGCGCATGCCGTAGGCGTCGGCGAGGTAACCGAAGGCGTCGTGGGTGCTCACCAAATAGCGGTTGGCCTCGGGGATCCCGTCGATCGTCTGCCGCACGTAGTCGTCGGTGGCTTCGAGATCGTCGAGATAGGCGCCCGCGTTGTCTCGGTATTCCGCCGCTCCTGACGGATCGGCGCCGATGAGGGTGTCACGGATGAGGTTGACGTAGGCCATCGTATTCCGCACGTTCTGCCACAGGTGTGGATCGATCTCCCCGTGCACATGCTTGCCCAGCACGGCCTGCGCCAGCTGGTAGACCTGTTGTCCGGGTCGGCCGAGGAACGCGAATTCGCCACCGGCCGGGATCTCGGCAAGCGCCGTTGCCGGAACGGCGATGACAACGTCCCCCGCATCAAGACGTTGCTGACTGTGGTCGCCGCCGCCCTCGGCGTCATATCGCACGTCGAGCTGACCGGTGTCGAGGTCGGCGCTGAGATCGGCATGGCCCTGGTCGAGGACGACCGCGTCTGGTTTCCCGGCCGCTGATGGGTCGACGCCCACAGCAAAGGTGTACGTCGACTCACCGACGTCGACGGGTCGGGAGGTGTCGTCTGCCTGCACCTGAGCCCGGAGCGTGAGGGTGTATACGCCCGGTTTTGTGAATGCCCACGACAGGTGCGTGTGGGCGTCGACTGGCAGGCTCACCGTGTCGTCCTGGTACCCGGATGCCGCGTCGAAGCCGTCCCCGGAATCGATGTACCGCTCGGTGTCACCGAACGTGCCCGTCAGGTAGGCATAGACCTCTCCCGGTCCGGTCATAGCGATGGCCGACAGGAGCACGTCGGAGCTGCGATCGGCGCCGTACCGCGACCCGTCGCCGTGCACGCGCAGACCCAGCCACACGGTGTCGAGGTTGACGTTCTCGACCAGGGGAATGATCTCTGCCGCGTACTTCACTGCTTCCTCCGCGAGGGAGACGCTGACGGCGTCATCGGTGAGATTCGCGTCGAGGGTCTTGATGACATTGTGTTCTTCGAGCAGCGCGTAGTTCGAGAATGCCACATCCGCGTAGACGACATTCCGGGCGTCTCGAAGGCTGGGTTCGTAGCTGTGCGGGTCCGCACCAGCAGGCACAAGGGAGGCGACATCGACACGGTCGCCTCCCACTTGCTCAACCAGGTCCCGCAGGAGTCCGGTTGTGGTCACGACCTGCAGCCGGTCGCTGCCCGCGTCGAGCGTCGGCGAGCTCGCACATCCGCTCAGTAGCAGCGTCGCAAGCACCCCCGTGACGATCAGCCGCCTCATCCTCACGCCGCACCGGGCGCCGCGGCCGCATCCTTTCCGACAGGCGATCGCGCACCTCGGCGACGCCACAGAAGCACCCCGCCGAAGCCGGCCGCGGCGAGCAGCAATCCGCCGAGGACGGTCAGCAGAAGCGGCACCGGATTCCCTTCGGCGAACGCCTGGAGGGGATCGGTGAAGCCACGGCTCACGGTTCCGTGCCCAGGCAGCACGGTCCGTCCTGACTCCGCGGCCTCTACGGCGGCCTGCTCTGCAGACGCCCCGGCGGCAGCGATGGTGTCGCCCCCCGTCAGCACCGCGTTCGAGATGGTGCCGCACCCGGTTCCGCTGCCTGCCACGGCACTGGCCGGGTTCACATCACCCACGGCGACCGTGAGCGTCTGGGTGTCGCTGGAGGGGCTGCCGTTGGCCAGCGTGGTCGTCTGTGTCATTTTCAGCCGGTAGATGCCTTCTGCGCTGAACGCCCAGTTGGCGTGGGCGTGCACGCCGAGAGGGATGCTGTACGTCGAGCCGTCGCCCGCGAGAACGATCTGCTGAACTCCGCCGAACGAGCCTGAGGTGTAGACGGTCACCGCACCAGGGCCTTCGACCGAGTCGAGGCTCCAAGACACCGGGCTTGCGGCGTTCCCGGCGTTCAGCGCCTCGGTGTTCCAGCCCAACCAGATGAGCCCCGCATTCTGGGTTTGGGGTACCTGCCACACCGTTGACCCGGCCTGGCCGACCTGTCCGTACCCGGACGGCAGCACCAGCTTGCCCTCGGGCTTCAGCCACAACACCACGCCGGCGGGTTCGCGATAGACCTTGGTGCCCGAACTGTCATCGCCGACGAGCGAACGCAGCTGACCGCCGACGATGCGGGTGGCATAGTCGATGTGTCCAGACGACAGGATGGTCGCTCCCGCAACACACTGTGTCGCCGCGACGGCGGTTGCCGCCGGTGTGACGGTGTCCGGTTGGATCCCGGGGGTCGGTGTGGCCGGCGCTACTGCGGCCGCGATGCTCAGCGCATCCCAGCCGAAAAGCGGCCCGCCCTGGGTCTTCACCACGAGCTTATGGATGCCCGTCGCGGCGTCGGCGGGCAGGCGCACCTGCACCGCACCCGATGCTCCCACCTGCTTCCAGCCCAGCCAGGTGGGATCGGAGTGTAACCACACCGACATCCAGTCGCCGGCGTGAGCCTTGCCGAGCTGGATCGTGACGAGCTGACCGGGGGTGAAACCACTACCCCCGCCCAGCACCTGAACGCCGCCAGTGGTGGCATCGGTGAGCTGCGCCGCCGGGATCGGCGTGGTGTCTGCCGAGGTCGGTTCTCCAGCCGGGGCTGTGAAACACAGCCCCGGATCGACGCGTTTCACGTCGGTGCGGCCCACAGCAACGGCGAGCACGAAGTCAGACGTGGATGCGCCGCCAGCTGTCAGGGTGGTCGCGCGTTCGAACGCCAGGCAGTACACGCCCTCCGCGGAGAAGGCCCAGGTGCCGTGCGCGTGCACGTGTTGCGGGATTAGGAACGAATCGGCGGCGGTGATGCCGTCGCGCGTGTTGAAGAGCACGGATGGTGCACCGAGATTGGTTTCGTACAGCGCAAACTCGCCGGGGCCCTCGACGTCGCTGAGCGACCACTGAACCCCGCCGGTGATCACGTTGTCCCCGATCAGCTCGGTGGACCAGCCGGGCCACAGAAGACCCTCCTGCTGCACTTGATCGACCTGCCACACCGTCGATCCGGCAGCGCCGAGGAACGCGAACTCGGGCTGGGCGGGGATCGTGGCTTCGGCCGCCGGGCGGATCTGCAGTACGACCTTCGCCGGGTCGCGGTAGACGGGCCCGGCGATGGCGTCGCTGTCGTCCTTGATGGCGGTCGTCAGTGCGCCGCTCTGGACACGCGAGGCGATGTCGACGTGACCGTCGGTGATGATCGTCGCGCCCGAGAGGGTTGTCGAGTGGTTGGGCACGTCCCAGTTCACGGAGGTCCCCGGGTCGGTATCGGGGCCCTCGCCCGGATCAGTGCCCTCGCCACCGTCTGCGCACAACTCCACCTTCGCGGGGTCGTCGACGCCCGCAGCCACGGTCAGGGTTTTGGTGACGGCGATCGCGGTGCCGTCGGCGGTGGTGGCCGACCAGGTGAAGGGCAGACAGTACACCCCAGCAGCGGTGAATTGCTGGTTCATGCGGGTCAGGCGCTCGGGAAACACGGTCTCGTCCTGAAGTTCTCGGCCTGCCCGGGTGTCCAGCGTCGGCGTCGCGGAGCCCACGAGCCGGGATTCGTCGACGTAGTAGTCGCCGGGCCCGGTCACCTTGCCCAGGGTGAGGGACACATCACCGCGCAACGCTCCGACGGGAATGTCCAGCGCGCTCCACTCCTGAAGGTGATGCCAGGTCGGGCCGGATTTAGCGAAATCCCAGACCACCTGTTCCACGTCGGTGACCTGGCGGGCCGAACCGATATCGGTTGACGTGCTTGCTGCGACATCAAAGATGTTCTTGTTCAGCGACAGGTCCACGCGGGTGCTGCGCCCGGTGACGCCGCCGGCCACGACGGTCTTCGTGTCGTCGAGCGTTTTCGGCGTCACCTCGGTGGGAGTGGCGGGCGGGTCGGTGCGGCCGCATGGCTGCACGGTGGAGAGGTCGATGTCGCCGACGGCGACGGTGAGCCGCCCGGCGGCGACCTCATTCGTCGATTGGCCCGTCGGCCGCGCCGTGACCGTCAGATCGATGCAGTAGACGCCGGGCTCGGTGAACGACCAGTTCTCGTGCACGTGGGAGTTGCCGGTGGTGAAGGAGCTGGGCAGGTGTCTACTGTCGAAGTACTCGACGGCCTCACTTTTCTGCACGCCGGAGTACACCGACACGTCGCCAGGGCCGCTGATGTCGTGAACGGTCCAGGTGAACGCGCGGTCGTAGTAAGCGGCGGGCAGGCCTTGCGTGTTGAGGCCCGGCCAGAGCGCGGTGGCGACGTAGGTGGGACTGCTGCTGAAACCGTAGTATTTGTCCCCGGGGTCGCCGAGGAAGGTGAGGTCCTGTAAATCGTCGGGTTCGGGCACCGTGAACGAGGTGAAGCGGCTGTTCGCGACCCATACGGAGTCATCGAGCGACACCGGTTTCTGATCGTACGCGTCGCCGATCGAGGCGAGCCCGAAATCGCCGGCGTCGTCGACCCGTGCCTTGAGGTCGAGGTGACCATGGTCGAACCAGGTCACGGTGGGGTCCAGGTCGCCCGTGCCCGGATCAACCGGGTCGGTCGGATCGCTCGGATCGGTGTCGTCACCGGGGTCGGTACCGCCGCCCTGTGCGCACGGTTTGGCTGTGGAGGCGTCGACACCGACGGCAAAGGTCAAGGTGCCGGCGTCCTCGACGGC
Organism: Cryobacterium sp. MP_3.1; assembly: GCF_035984795.1. Taxonomy (NCBI): domain Bacteria; kingdom Bacillati; phylum Actinomycetota; class Actinomycetes; order Micrococcales; family Microbacteriaceae; genus Cryobacterium; species Cryobacterium sp. MP_3.1. The sequence continues at coordinate 18,506 of NZ_JAXCHV010000034.1, forward strand.
GGAGCCGTCCGCGAGGTTCGCCGAGTTGCCCACAGCGAGGCAGTAGACGCCCGGCGCGGAGAACGCGAAGCCCATGGTTCCCGGGTTCGTCCCAGGCCTGATCGAAGCGAACGGGACTCCCATGTCCCGGTTGGCGGCAGCGGTACCGGTCACATCACGTCGGCCACCGGGTCGGCTGTCCCAGATCGCCGCCTGAGCGGGGTCGTCGATGCCGCCGCCGCCGTTGGTCTGATACGTCGCGACGTAGCCCGAGTCTGGAGTGGTCACCGATTTCAGGTCGTAGGCGATGTTGTCACTGTCGTCGAGCTGGCTGGCATCGATGTAGGCACCCTCGAACGCGATCTCGAGCGCGTTCGAACGCTCCCCGACTTCGCTGTCGCTTGAATTTCCAATTGTGCGCCAGAGTCGGGTGCCGGTTGGCGCCACCAGCTGCCACACTGCGTCCGCGCCGCTCTGTCCGGGCCACCGGGTGTCTTGCACAGGTACTGAGAGCACCACGTCGTCTGGATCATGGCTGGTCGACCGGCCGCGGTCGAGCGTGACGATGTCGAGCGACAGGCCCTGCTCGTCGAGTGTGGAGGCGATTCGCGCCTCGCCGGCGTCGAGAACGATGGTGCCGGGCTTTGTGTTGGCGGAGGGCTGGAAAGGGGCGGACGGAATGCCGGCGGGCTGCGCGCACGGAGCGACTGTCGCCGGATCGATGTCCCCCACCGCGAGGGTGAGGATCAGATCGTGGTTCAGCACCGAACCATCCGTGTTCAGTTGCGCCATCGTTTCGATCGTGACGCAATACCGGCCCGCCTGCTCGAAGGCGAGGGCGAACGATTGAAGGGGCTCGTAGAGAAACCCTCCCGGGGGCGAGGTCTCAATCCAGAGTGCGGTGGCGGGTCCGGCCGTGCTGGAACCCTTGAACTCGGAGCCGTCTTGCAGGAGCGCGGCGTCACCGGCGCCGGAAACGGCGCCGAGCCGCGAGAACAGCCCGCCGCTGGAGTCGCCCCACCCCGGGCTACCGACCACGGCGTCGGGGGCAATTGCGGTCGAATCAATGCTGAGCATCAGGTCGTTGATCCCGAAGCTGCCGGCGCTGCTGCGGTAGACGGGCCCCTTTCCCGGAGCGGCTTGTTCCCAGGTGCGCGCGTCTTCCGCTGCGCCAGGCCAACGCTCGCTGCTCGGGATGGTGAGCACCGTGGAGGCGGGGTCAAGCACGGTCGTGGCCTCATCGGCCCCGACGTCGACGAGTCCCTGCGTGAGACGACCGTCTTCGATCTGGTTGGCGATCCGGATGTCGCCCGCCGCGATCACGGTCTGGGGGGCGGCGGCGATCGGGGCGCTCTCCTGAACGGATGGAGCGCCTGTGGTCGGCTCTACCGGTGCATCTGTCGAATCCGGGGCCGCGCCATCCGCGTCATCCGCAGCGGCCGCGACCTCGATGATGTAGCTCGCCGCGACCTCGATGGGCTCAGCTGGCTCGGCTGCCGCGGCGTCGGTGGGCGCGGTGTCGGCGAGCGTGATCGCGGCGAGCACCTCAACGGTGTATGTGCCTGGGCGATCGAACGACCAGGACAGATCGGCCGAGCCGTTCTGGGCGATCGTCAGCCCGGTTGCCGACTCGGCGCCGTCACCCTCAACACCCCAGAGAGTCTGGGTGCCGTCCTCGGCCACAGCCGTGATCCGTGCCGTGGAACCGGGGCCGTCTTGATCGCCGAGGGTCAGTGTGGCTTCAGCCAACTGCGTCCCCGCGGCCAGCCCGGCGGTGTCTACGAGCAGCTGCGTGTGAGATGCGACTCCGACGGCCGCGCTGAACACGGTGACGCTGGGGTTGACACCGACTCCGGCGCGGGCGCCGAGCAAAGCGAAGCCCTGCTCGGCACCCACCAGCGCAGGAACCGAAGCCCCGTCCAGGGTCACCGCATCCTGACCGGCGTCGGCGGCTGCCGGCCCCGCGGGTGCGAACGTGAGGGTCGACCCCAGGACGGCGGTGAGCGCGAGCGTAACGGCAAAGCGAGAAGCGAACATGTCAGCCTTCAGATACGGGTGCCATCGGTCACCCAGGAAAGGAACCGGAACAGGGCAAGTCACCCAAAGATATTGAGTATCATTCTCAACAACAAATCGAGGTCGGCTCGGAAGTCCGAGTCGACCTCGACCTGGTGGGCTAGAAAGTGAAGCGGTACGTCTGCGACGCCGAGTAGTTGCCGACGGTCGAGCCACCCGAAGCGCCCGCGGTGATAGCGGCGGTGACGCCGATGTTCGCTGCCGTCGCCGTCCCACTACCGGAGAAGGTCCAGGTGTAGTGGCCATGGAAGGTGGTCCCGGCGGCGACGGTCTGTACGAACGTCGCCGTGCGCACGCCCGAGGCCGCGACGGTGTTCACGATCGGAGCACTCGAACCGGCCTGGATCTTCAGCCCCACATTGGCGGGGACCGCGAAGGTGAAGGTGACCTTCTTCGACGTGGTGGCGGTGTTCTCAAAACGGATGCCGCCGCCCGAAACAGGCGTCGTGGCCGATTCGGACTCATCAATGACCTTGCCGGACCCAACCGAGAACGAGGCGCTCGAGGCGGACACCGTGTCCCAGACTGCGGCCTCATGCTCGTAGCTCTTGAGCTTCGGCGACTGCGTGTTGGACGTAGCAACGACATCCCACTCGCCGGTCTGCGCGCCCGTGGCGGCGAAGGACGGCGTCGAAACGCCAAGAGCGAGGGAGAACGCGGCCGCGAGGGCGAAAACGGTGAAACCGAGAGTGCGCTGAGCACGACGCGGAGTGAGCGTGGAGGAACCAATGGACATGCGAAGACTTCCTTTCAGGGAAGCAATGACAATGAGGTATTCATTGAGAATGATTCTCATTAAGGTGTATCCGTCGGCGCTTGTCAACTCGGCGTGCCGCCCACTTACGACGGCGCGAGAACCCCGGCCAAAACGAGTAACCCGAGCAGCCCGTGAGTTCCGCCGCCGCGCCCATGATCCACACCCGGCGGCCACCGGAAGGACTGCCACTTACCACGGCGGCGTGTCGATCGGCAGCAGCCGGTCGGCGCCGTACGGTGCCAGCACCAGTGCCGGGATGCCCGGGCCCAGCGATGCCACCGCGGCGAGGGTATTAGAGCTGGTTTGCGCATTCGCCTCGCGCGAGCTCGACACAGACGCGGCGGCCGCAAGCGGCGCGTGCACATCAACCGACTCGGCGTCCAGCTGGGGCCCAGTTCGAGGCGCTGCCGGATCGCCGCGTCGCGCAGGCGCATCCACGGTCGGGTGAGCACGGTGGCCGGCGCGGAATGGGTAACGACATCAGATCGCTAACCAAAGGAGTCCCAGAAACATTCCCCCAAAGCCACTCCCCTGGCTCCGGAACGGGGGCAAATCGGCTTCGAATCTGCGTTCGTAGCGGTTTCTGAGAGTCATTCCTAATTAGATAAATACATTGCGATGCGCGCATGTATGTGATTTTCTGGGGTCATGGCAAACGGTCCTGGTGTACTCGAGGCGGCAGATATCTTCAAAGCGCTGGCCGCTCCTGCTCGACTGGAGGTGCTGCGGTTGCTTGCTCTGTCCGATATGACTGTGTCTGCTCTGGTAGACGCGACGGGTCTGTCACAGCCGCTCATGTCGCAGCATCTCAAGACGCTGCGGTCGGCGCGGCTGGTTTCCGTGAGCCGGACTGGGCGAGAAGCGACGTACTCGATTGCGGATCGTCACATCGCTCACATCATTGAGGACGCGATCCTTCACGTCCTCGAGGATGACCACCAACACACACCCGAGAGAGAAAGAGACGATTATGTCGACGATCGAAGTCCACGCAGAGCACACCCTGTCGGAGCATGAGCACGGTGTCGATTGCGGGCATCAGGCCATTCAGCACGACGACCACACCGACTACGTTCATGGCGCACACCACCATGCCTTGCACGAGGATCACTATGACGAGCACGAGTCGGTGGCGGAGCACACGGTCGAGGATCACACCCACGGGCCTGACTGTGGCCACGAATCCGTCAGCCACGGAGACCACACCGATTTCGTGCACGACGGCCACAAGCACGCCGAGCACGCAGGTCACTACGATGAGCACTAACTACTAACCCGACGATGCTGAGACTCTAGCGGCGCACGGGGAGACCAACTGCTGGCGGTTGGTCTCCATCCCTAGTGCCGCTTTCCTCGCCCTGCCCTCGTCAGGCCGTTTGCCGGGAGGCGTGCCGCCTTGGCGTCAACGCTTGGGAGCGGTCGTTCGGATGGGGTTGCCGATCCCGAGGACTGAGTCATGCAGGGCGGGAGGGACGTCGTCTGCCGGCATATCGATGAGTGGTGGGCCGCCGGATGCTATCCAGGTCAGGAGGGCGTCCAGGGCGTCGGATTGATCCATGCCGCCCAGCCAGACAGCCGGCCCGGTCTTCCCGGTGCTTCCGTCGCGCCGGGCCACCGCGGCCACCGCTCCGTTGGCGCAGGCTCCCAGGCATTCTGTGGAGACGAGGACTGCACCTCTGCCGGTCGCGATTGTTGACCGCAACCGGTCGGTGCCGTCATGGCCATCGGCCAGCCGGTGGAGCGCGTTGCAGCGGTGTCCCGCACACAGCGCGACGAACGGACCGCTGGCTCCGGGGCCGGTGGGCGATGAAACGTCCGTGTGTTTCATGGCGGGCATCCGTTCTGTGCTGTCTGCGTGGATGTTATGTGGTGGGGGTGGAGTCGCTATCGACGTCCCAGTCGGGGAACGGATCGGCGAGGCATTTCCATTCGATGGGGCCGCCGACGAATTCACGATTGGTGAGCAGGCAGGCGTCGAGGTTAGCGGTGAGCCGGGCAGCGTCGAGGTCCTTGCCGAAGAAGGCGATCTCCTGGCCCCAGGGCGATTCGGGGTCGTGGCTGCCCATGCTTGTCGGTTCGAAGCCGATGGTTGGGCCGGCGCTGTTCCATGAGCCGACAATGTGGGGGCGGGATGCGAGACGGAAGAGGCCCCGGGAGCGAAGGATCTCGCCCGATTCTGTGGTCCGGGCGCTGAGGAAGTCGGCCAGTCGGCCCGGGTGGAATGGTCGGGGGTCACGGTAGACGACGCATCCGAGCCCGGTTCGGCTCGAGGTGAGCAGCCCTTCACCATTCAGCTGCCGAATCCAGCCGGGGCTTTGTTGCAGCCAGTTCAGCATGTTTTCTCGGGGTGGGAGCCAGGGGCCAGTCGAGCTGCGCCCGTGCCGCGCGAATACGACATGGCTGGAGGGGTTGAGTAGCCGCACGAAGTCACGCAGGTCAGCACTGTCGGCGGCGGACGAGAGGTCGGTCTTATTGATGACTACGACGCTGGCCCATTCGATCTGCTCGACCAGCGCATCGGCAACCGTGCGATCGTGCTCGCCATGTGTGGCACAGGGAACGGCAGGAAGCGGCGCGAGAGCGTCGCTACGGATGTCTGCCCAGAACGTGGACGCATCCAGCACGCTGACGAAATTGCCGACGCGGAGGGCTTCGCTTCCGGGGCGCAATGTTCTGTCGTCACTGGCAGCGACTACCGAAATCGCCACTTCGATCGGGACTGCGGACGGGTGGATCTCCAGCATCAATTCGGCCGCGGTGACGCGGGCGATGGCGTCGTGCACGGTGCTGTGGTCGGATCCGTCGAGGCTGATGCTGGTGGTGCCGCTGGCCCTGGCGGTGGACGATTTACCGGCCCCGGCAAGTCCGCTGACGAGGTTCACTGTGAGAAAAGGCGACATGGTCATGACTGCTACCCTAATTGATATTCATTCTCAATAGGAAAGAGTTGCCATGAAAGTACGGAATTCGCTCAAAGCCCTCAAGAAGCTCCCCGGCGCCCAGATCGTGCATCGACGGGGCCGAGTATTCGTGATCAACAAGAAGAACCCGCGGCTGAAGGCCCGACAGGGCTAGCGTGAGGGACGATCGTGCAATCCTCGACACTCTCGTCATCGGTGCCGGGCCCGCCGGCATTGGGACCGCGGTTGCGCTTCAGGCCGTGGAGGGACTGGTCCATGGGGTAGTCGAGCGTGGTCAACTGGGAGAAACGTTTCTGCAGTGGCCGGAGCAGGTGACTTTCCTGACGCCATCCTTCACGGGCAACGGATTCGGGGCGACAGATTTGAACTCCGTGCACCCGGACACATCCCCGGCGTTCAGTTTGGGTGTTGACTACCCGACCGGTGCCCAGTACGCCCGGTATCTCCGAGGGGTGGCTAAGCATTTTGCGGTGCCCGTCATGCCCAATACCGAAGTCACCACGATCACGGCTACGGCTGAGGGATTCTCCCTGGAAACCAGTCAGGGCCCGGTTGTGGCCCGCACGGTGGTTTGGGCGGGCGGCGAATTTCATAACCCGCGTCAACCAAGAATGGCCGGCGGCGAGCACGCCGACCATTCTTCCACCGCGGCGGCGTGGACGGCCCGATCAGGCCGTGTCGTGATTGTCGGCGGATACGAGTCCGGCCTGGACGTCGCCTGTTTCCACGTGGCTGGGGGCTCCAGCGTCACGGTTGTCGACCCGGACCATCCGTGGCACGCCGGGACCGGATCTGATCCGTCTTTCCGCCTGTCTCCGCGTACGCGTCAGCGCGTCAAGTCAGCTCTTGCCACCGGTCGGCTGATCCTGTCGGACGCCGGCCGCGCAACGGGAATCAGGCCTGATGCTGGGGGTCTCTACACGGTGCCCATTGCCGGTGGAACCGCTGTGACGGCTGACTCCCGGCCCATCGTGGCAACAGGATTTGGACCGGGACTGGGCCCGGCCACGCATTTGTTCGAAGATCGTGGGGATGGCTGGCCTCTTCTGGATGACAACGACGAATCAACCCTGACCCCTGGGCTCTTCCTCACGGGGGCCGCGCTGCGCCACGGGAGCCTGAAATTCTGCTTCGTCTACAAGTATCGCCAACGCTTCGCGCATGTTGCCCGGGTGATCGGAGAACGACTTGGCCGGGACTGTTCTGGATTGGAAGCGTGGCGCACCGCCGGAATGCTGACGGACGATCTGAGCTGCTGCGGCGTGGAATGCGCCTGCTGAACCCCACCGGCGCACGACCCACGCGCTTTGCCTCCGTCCGCAGGCTGGAGAAGACACCGTGGGCGCTCACGGCGCTGCTGCTATCTGCGATCGTGGCTGGCTCCATTCTCGGGACCGTCAGCCCACGCACGGGCGAGGTCCTCAGCGGAGGGGTTGACGCCACCGTGCTCACGTTGATGTGCCTGCTCCTGTTTGAGGTGCGTTTCTCCGATATTCGGCGATTACGCTCGGCACCGCGATTTCTCATGGTCGCGTGGTGCGCGAATTTCATTCTGATCCCGATTGTCGGGTTCGCCATCGCCTCACTCTTCCTGGCGGCAGAGCCCTTGCTGTTCACCGGTCTCCTGATCTACTTCCTGGCCCCGTGCACGGACTGGTTTCTCGGGTTCACCCGACTGGCCGGAGGCAACACGGCCCTCGGCGCCGTACTCTTGCCCGTGAACCTCATCACACAGCTTGCGCTGTTTCCGCTAGTCCTCATGCTGTTCGCCCGCACCACCTCCGCAGCGGATCCCGGCACAATGGTCCAGACGATCGGCCTGTGGTTCGCCGTCCCGGTGACCATCGCCGTCGGCACCCGCACCGTGCTCACCCGGTATCTCTCAGAAGCGGCTTTCGACCGGCTCCTCCGCGTTGTCGGCGCCACCATTCCCTGGATACTTGCCGTGGTGATAGTCGAGATATTCGCCACTCATATCGGCGAGATCCTCGGCCGGGCGGGCGCGTTCGCGACCATACTCACCGCGGTCGTGGTGTTCTTCACCCTCACTTATCTTCTCGGCCACACACTCTCAAGGATCTTCAGATTCCGTTACCCGGAACATGCTCTACTCACGATGACGACCGCGGCCCGAAACGCGCCGCTCATGCTCGCCCTGACCATGATCGCCCTGCCCGATCAGCCCCTCATCTACGCGGCCATCATCATCGGCATGCTGGTCGAGTTCCCCCACCTGACCATCATCCGTGCACTCCTGATCCGCAGCCGCCAGGCCACCAAGTACCTGCCATCCGACTTCGTCGCGCCCAGGCTCAGGGTCAATCGGTGGACACCACACGTCGCGGGGCAGCTCTTAAGCGGCGATGTCGGACACCAGCGACGAGCACGGTGATGCGGCAGACCCCGGTGATCGCGCTGACGGGACACCTCGGTGCCGGCAAGACGACAGTCTTGAACGCGCTGCTACGCGCCCCGCACGCACGTCTCGGCGTGGTCATCAACGACTTCGGAACCATCAACGTGGACGCCGGTTTGGTGATCGGGCAGATCGATGAGGCGGAGGCAATCAGCGGAGGCTGCCTGTGTTGCCTACCGGATGCGGGCGGTCTTGATGCCGCGTTGGAGAAGCTGACCCAGCCGCGGTTGCGCCTGGACGCTGTGATCGTGGAGGCCAGTGGTATTGCCGACCCGTCCGCTCTCGCCCAACTGATCCGCTTCAGCGGCGTAGACCGTGTCCGCCCGGGAGGACTCATCGAAGTCATCGATGCCGTCGAACACTTCACCACCATCGACATCGGTGTTCTGCCGCCGGCACGATATGCGGCGGCAACTCTCATCGTGATCAACAAAACCGACCGCATTCCGTCAGCGCGGCGGGCAGCGGTGATCGAGAAAATCACCCGACGGGTACGCGAACGCAATTCGCAAGCGCACATCATTGTGACAACCCACGGTCGTATCGATCCCGCTCTCGTATTCGACGCAGCCCGGCACCCGGCCCCCGACGGAGAACTTCCCTTCGCGTCTCTCATCGATGAGAACCACGAACCCCACGCGCATGCCGATGCCGTGACAGTGACTGCCGCTGGCCCGGTTGATCCCGGCCGACTCGTCGACCTGCTCGAGCACCCGCCCGACGGTGTCTACCGAATCAAGGGCACTGTCACCATCGGCGCCGGCGTGCATCAACACCGGTATGCCGTGAATGTCGTCGGTCACCACATTCACATCGCCGCCCACCCTGCCGGCACGGGCACCGATTGCCTGGTCGCGATCGGGATGAACCTGCGCGAACAGCCCGTCCACGACCGCCTCCAGAACGCCCTGCACCCCGCTACGGAACACCTCACCGGAAACGGACTGCGCCGCCTCACCCGCTATCGCCGGCTGAGCGTCTGAGATCAAGGCATCGCGCTCTAACAAGAAAGGGGCACCACCCGATGATGCTTAACCGAAGCCTGTGGGCGATCACCGGGCAGCATCCCCTCCGCCTCACCGGCACGACCGGACTGTTGGTCCTCGGCACGGGAACCTATCTCGCCCAGGCCTGGTTCACAGCCCTGGCCCTGGCCGCACTCGTAGCCGGTCGAGGTGAAGCAGCTCTGGGGTGGCTGGCCGGCATTGTCGCAGTCGCGGTCCTGCGCGTGGCGGTGAACCTCGTCCAGGCGCGCGTCGCCAACGGCCTAGGCGCCGCTGTTCGGCTGCGGTTGCGTCGTGACCTGACCGGGGCAGCTCTCTCGCCCGGCCTGCTGCACGACACTGCGGAACGCGCCGGGATCGCACGACTCACGATCACGGACGGCATCGACGGCGTCGACGTGTATGTGAGCAAGTATGTGGGTCATCTCCTGCAGGTGTTCATCCTGTGCCCGGTGATCCTTGTCGCCATCTCCCTACTCAACCCCTGGCTCGCACTCGTGCTCGGCTGTTGCCTCGCACTCGCTGTACTTGCCCCGCGCCTCTGGCACCGGGTGCTGCGAAGCCGCGGCAGCGCACACTGGGACAGCTACGAACGCCTCGCCGCCGACTTCCTCGAATCGCTTCAGGGAATGAAGACCCTGCGGCTGATCGGCGCGGTCGGGCGCAACCGCGAGCGACTCGGCCGACGTTCCGACGAGCTACACCGGGCCACGGTCGCCACCATGCGCACCTCTTTGTTCGATACCGCATTGGTCGACTTCGCCATTCAGGCAGGGATCGTCTGCGCCGCCGCGACTGCCGTGCTGGCAGCAACCGGCGCCGGTCAACCGACCGCCCGGGTGTACCTTCTACTGCTCCTGGCGTCCGAACTGTTCCGCCCCATCCGAGACCTGTCACGGCACTGGCACTCCGGCTACCTCGGCCTCTCGGCTGTCGCGGGGATCGATGCTCTGCGGGCCGGAACCGGTACTGACTTAGCAGCGGCCGACGTCGTTTCCGGCACGGCCGCCATCGCTCTGAACGACGTGGGGTTCGGCTATTCCAGTGGGATTCCGGTGCTGCGGGGCGTCACGTGCACCCTGCGTCCCGGCACGATTACCGCGCTGACCGGCTCGTCCGGTGCCGGCAAAAGCACCCTCTTCGATCTGATTCTCGGCTATCTGCAGCCCGAAACGGGTTCCATCTCGGTGGCCGGGTCTGGTGCCGGCGCCTCACAGGTGAGCGTGGTGTCCCAGCGCAGCTACCTCTTCTCCGGCTCGGTGCGCGACAACCTCACGGTCGGCCGGCCCGGGGCAACGGATGCCGATCTGCACGCCTCCGCGCGCGCGGCCGGCATTCACGATGAGATCCTGGCACTGCCGGGTGGATACGACGCCATCCTGGCCGAGGGCGGCGATTCCCTCTCCGGAGGTCAGAAGCAGCGGCTCTCGGTAGCACGGGCCCTGCTCGCCGACCGCCCGGTGCTCCTTCTCGATGAGCCGACGAGCGCCCTCAATGATTCCCTGGCGCATCATCTGATGTCCACGCTTCAGTCCGTCGCCCGAACGAAGGTCGTCCTCATGATCGCCCACCGCACCGAAACCCTCGACTTCGCCGGTCGGATCCTGCATCTCGACGATGGCGTGCTCTCGGAGCGCGAACGGGCGGTTCGAGCATGATCCGGCATCCGGTCCTCGGGTTGGTGCCCTACCTACGCGGGGAGACCCGAGGGCTCGCCTGGGCCTTCGCCGTCAGCGTGCTCAGTTCCCTCGCCTTGGCGGCGCTGGTGGTGGGTGCAGCTTGGGCGTTGGGCCTCGCCGTGGTGGAGCATCGTGCTCCGCCGCTTGGCTTCTGGATGCTGCTCGGGGTCGGGGTGCTGCTGCGGGCGGCCCTCACCTGGCAGGAGATGGACGTGTCGCACAGCCTCGCCTACCGCGTTCTCGCGGCCCTGCGGATGTGCCTGTTTGACGGCTTCGCCCGCAGCACTCCGTCGCGCAGCAATCGCGGGGGCCGTTCACACAGCGGTGACCAGGCTGCAGCTGCCATGGGCGACATCGAAAAGCTCGAATTCTTCTACGCGCATACGATCGCCCAGCTCGCCGCGACCGGAATCGTCGCTCTGGGCGGCATCGGACTCCTCATCGTCGTTCACCCGGTCATGGCAGCGACCGTCTTGGTGGCTGTGCTGCTGCTCCTGGCCTGCAGCGGACTCTTCGTGACACGGTCCCGCCGGTTGGGCGAAAGCATCCAGGAGTGCAGCTCCGCCCTGTCGGCCCGGGTCGTCGAAAGCCTCACCGGGCGGCGAGAAATCATCGGTTTCGGGCTCCAGGGACGAGTGGTCGACGACCTCGACCGGTTCACCCGCCGCAGCGCCGCCCTGCAACGCCAGCTCGACGCGACAGTCGTGCTGACCGCGGGCCTTCGCGACGTCATCATTGTGAGCACGGCGGTAGCCCTCTTCATCATCGCCATGGGAACTCCCGAGCTGAGCCTCGCGGTTCTGCCGCCGCTGATGGCGGGGTGCTTCGCCGTGCTCGGACCGGTGGCCGATGCCGGATCGACTCTCGGCCAGCTGCATTCCCACCGAGCCAGCGCGCGACGGGTGCTCGAGGGAATCGCCGGCAGGACAGAGATCGCGGATGTCGTTGCGCCGCGACCCCTGCCGGCCGGTGCCCTCGGCCTCGACGTCGTCGGCCTCACCTTTGGGTACACCATTGATCGTCCCGTCTTCGAGGACTACAGCCTCACGATCGCACCGGGGGAACGGGTGGCACTTCGAGGCGCATCCGGCGCGGGAAAGACCACCCTGGCGCACCTGCTGTCTCGCCTGTGGGCACCCGACCGGGGACAGATCGACCTCGTCACCTCGGACGGTCACCGAGTGGGGCTGGGCGAAATCTCCGACGCCGACTTCAGGACTGCCGTTGCCGTCGTCAGCCAGGACGCCCTGCTCTTCCACGGGACCGTGATCGACAACCTCCGTCTGGCCGCACCCGACGCGACCGAGGCCCAGATCGCCTCGGTACTCCACGATGTGGGCGCGGACGATTTCATCGACGCCTGGCCGCTCGGCAGGAGCACCGTCATTGGTGAACGCGGCACAGCCTTGTCGGGCGGGCAACAGGCCCGGCTGTGCCTGGCCCGCGCGCTACTCGTCCGGCCGCGAATCCTGATCCTGGACGAGACAACGGCGAGCCTGGACGCCACCGCCGAAGGCGACGTGACCCGCCTCGTTCAAGGGTTGCCCGCCGATGTGACGGTGATCACGATCGCGCACCGGGCGTCAACGCTGGCGGCATCGGGCCGCATCATCGACATCCGTCGCCCAAGTCAGCCTCGGGCGACGGATGCGACTTTTCTCTAGAAGGCGGTCGGATACAGCTCGGCCGCGAGCTGCTGCACCACACGAATGTTGCCAAGGGTTCCGGGGAACACGTCCGCGGCACTGATCGAAATCAGTCGGTCATTCTGGACCGCGGCAAGGTTGGGGAACGTTGCACGCAGGTAATCCTCGGTGTCGGCGGCCTGCTGCTCCGTGCTGACGGCGAAGACGATTGCCTCGGGGTTTTCGGCGGCGAGGGACTCCGGTGAAATACTCGCGGCAAAGAAGTCCGCAAAAGCCGCGTCATCCGGCGAGTACACGTTCTCGCCGCCGGCGAGGGCGATCATGTCGTATTCGACGCCGGCACCGATCGCGGAAAGCGACGAACCATCCACGTAGAGCTGGGCAACGCTGAGTCGGGTTTCCCCGGCTATGGCTGCCTCGACGGCGTCGAGGTCGGCGCGTCCCCGGTCGGTCAGGGTCTGCGCTGCCTCCGGAACATCGAAGATACGTCCCAGGTTGTCGATGTCGGTGAAGATATCGTCGACCGTTCCCGCATTGCGGCGCTCCAGGCATCCGCCGGTTGCCGTGTAGGCGGTGACGCCGGCCTGTTCGAGCTGGGCGATACTCGCAAAGCCCTGCTCCGCGGTGAACTCGTACCCGGTGGGGGAATAGACGAAGTCCGGTTCGGCGCCGAGCAGGATCTCGCGTGTCGGCGGTGCGTCATCGCTGAGGACCGGGATTCCGGCCGCCTGCTCAGCCACATCGGCGGGTAACTCCGCAGTGCCGACCTGCGCCTGACCCACAACGCGATCGTCGAGGCCGAGACGCAGCATCAACTCGGTCTGAGAGGGGCTGAGGCCCACAGCGGCCGCCGGCACACCCGAGAATTCGAGCGTGCGGCCGCAGTTCTCGACTGTGAAGGCGTCTGCGGAGGTGGCGGCTTTGCCGGTGGCTCCGACGGAGGTTCCGCAGGCGCCGAGGACTGTTAACGCCGACCCAAAACAGGGCCAATAGTGCCGTTTGAAAACAGGACCACTATGTGTGCTTCTACTATGCCGTACCGGGCGCGGGCTGGTGGCTTTTGAGCCGGTAGCTGGTGCCTTTGAGGCTGATGACGTCGGCGTGGTGCACGATCCGGTCGATCATCGCGGAGGCGACGGTCGGGTCGCCGAAGACGTCGCACCAGAGCCCGAATGACAGGTTGCTCGTCATGATCAGCGATGCGTGTTCGTATCGGCTCGCGACGAGCTGGAAGAACAGGTTCGCGGCGTCCTGATCAAATGGAATGTAGCCGACCTCGTCACAGATGAGGACGCTGTAGCGGCGCAGCCGGGTCAGCTCCGCAGCGAGTTTGCCGCGGGAGTGGGCCTCCTGCAGGCGGGCGACCCAGCCCGTGGCGGTGTCGAACAGGACCCGGTGGCCGTGTTTGGCGGCTTGAACGCCCAGTGCGACGGCGAGGTGGGTCTTGCCGGTGCCTGGCGGGCCGAGCAGGACCACGTTCTTCGCCTCGGTCACGAACGTGCTCGTGCCCAGGTGCGCGATCAGGTTCCGGTCTGCAGAGGGTTGGTGATCGAAATTGAAGTCCTCCAACGTCTTCTGGCCCGGGAACCGGGCAGCTTTGATCCGCAGTGCCGCGCCGGAGGCTTCGCGTTCGGAGACCTCGCGGGAGAGGACCGCGGCGAGGTATTCCTCGTGCGACCAGCCGGCGTCGCGGGCCTGGTCGCCGAGGCGCCGGAACGCGTCGCCGATCCGTGGTGCGCGTAGGGCGCGGGCGTAGTACTCGATCTGAGATGCCGTGGTGCTCATGCGATCAGGCCCAGGTCGGTCAGGCCGCGGCCGGTGTCAACACCGAACACGTCGTCGTAGGACGAGAGGCTCGCCGTCTCGACGAACGCGACGTGAGCTTGTGGGCGTTGATGGCGGTGCAGCGTCTGGAACTGGCGCCGCAGCACGGCTGCCTGGGTGACGTGGTCGGGGTCGGTGACGGTCAGCTGCCGGGCCCAGGCGCGCTCGTGTGTGGTGACGGTGACGCCGTTGTGAGCGACGTGGATCTGCTCGAGATCAGCGGTCACGTCCACGAGCCGGCCGATGAACGCCGGCGCGACGGAGTAGTCGTTCGAGTGCACCCGAACGTAGTAGTCCCGGGGCAACCGCACCGTGTTTCGGAACAGAACGTCCGGGACCACGGGTGAGAGCGGCCGCATTGCGGCGCGGTCCTGGGCGATCAAGTCGATCGGCCGGGCCCGCCGCGAGCGGGAGTGCCGCGAGTTCGCGATCGGCAACCACGCCGTCATCTGCTCGTTGAAGTCCTGGGGTGACGCGAAGTCGCGGCCGGGCATGAACGACGAGCGGAAGAACCGGTTGCGCCGCTCGACCATGCCCTTGGACTCCGGGTCCCGTGCCTTGAGTAGCTTGACCTCGGTGCCCAGCGTCCCCGCGAACGCGGCCGTCGGCTCGGTCAGCTTGCCCTTGCCGATGCCCGTCTCGTTGTCCCAAACGAGCCGCTTCGGCACCGCCTGCGCAGCCTGCAACAGAGACCACATCCCGCCGAGTAGGTCGGGTGTTTTCCGCGACGGCAACATCAACGCTTGGAAGAACCCCGAGAACGTCGACGTCATCACCAGCACCGGCGGCGTGCCCTCCTGCCCGTGGCCCAGCGGCAGCGGCTCGTGCGGGAACCACAAGTCGCACTGGACCTGCTCCCCGGGCTCGTGGACGAGGCGGTCCGCGGGATCCGGCGGCAGGTACTCGGGCCGGATCCCAGCGACCTTGTCGCGGAACACCGACGCTGAACCGGGCCAACCGACGCGCTCGGCCAACGTCGACGCGGGCATCGTCGGCGTTACGGCCAACAAGGCCCGAACCTGCGGCGCGAACGCGTCGAAACTCGACCCCACAGCAGGCCGCTGGTACTTCGGCAGCCGATCCGATTCCAGCGCCCGCTCCACCGTTCCCCGCGAAACGCCGACGAGCCGGCCGATCTCCCGCTTCGAGTGCTCGCCCGTTGAAAACAGTTGGCGTATCTTCGCCCAATCGTCCATATTGATCACCTTCCATACTGGTCGGTGGCCCTGTTTTCAATCGGCGTTAATGGTCCTGTTTTCGGTCGGCGTTAACACGAGGTCTACGGGGCCCCAAGGATCCTGGCCGACCTGCGCGCGGGCGGCGAGATCATCTCCCGCAAGACCGTCGCCGCGACCATGCGCCGACTGGGATTGGCGGGGATCTGCCCGAAGAAGTGGAAGACGACCACGATCATCGACCACGCTGACGCCTACCCGGTCGACGCCGTAAAACGGAAGGGGGACACCGGGGCGTTGAACCAGGTCTGGGTGGGCGATATTACGTATCTGAGGACGTGGGAGGGGTGGGTGTATTTGGCGACGGCTTCCGCGATCGGAGTGCCAGATTGCGTTCGGCTGGATCAGGGTAGTTGCAGCGGCATTCTTGAGAGCGTCCTCGACATGGGCTGCTGCGGGGATTTCGGACAGCGGAATTAGTGGATTTGTCTACGCTGCCAGGGCTGGCTGCTGATAACCATAGTGGACTTCGTTGGGCCGTCGGTAACCGAGCGCTGAGTGCCGGCGTCGGCTGTTGTAAAACCCCTCGATGTAGCGGATGATGTCGCTTCGAGCCTGGGTCTTGGTCGCGTAAACGGTCCGATATACGCGCTCGTTCTTGAGCATCGAGAAGAAACTCTCCGCCATGCTGTTGTCCCAACAGACCCCGGTGCGGCCCATGGATGAGCGCATGCCCAGGCTGGTCACGAGGGTCCTGAAAGCGGCTGAGGTGTAGACGGCGAATTCAACCAGTCGAAGCAACGCCCCGATCATGGAGGTGTCCGATGGGGCGTCCAGCAGGGTGGATGAAGGAATTGACGGGGAGGTCCCCG
>NZ_JAXCHV010000035.1:0-33846 GCF_035984795.1 Cryobacterium sp. MP_3.1
ACGTTCGCCAGCACGGCAAAAACAGCCAACGCCACCCCGGCAGCGGCCTAATAAAATGATCAGGAACAGTGTCCAGGACGCACGGGTCACCCCAGCCAAAAGCATCCTTGAAATCTCACTATTTCCTTATTGACGTGCGAACCCGGTCAGTCGAGCGTGTGTTCCGACGGGTCGGCGGGAGTTTTCGTCAGTTCGCGGACAGCTCGGCGTAGAGGTCCACGGAGTTGCCATCGGGATCCAACAGGGTCGCGTAGCGCTGGCCCCAGTGCGCGTTCCACGGTTCGACATGGGCAACGTAACCGGCGGTGACCAG
Source organism: Cryobacterium sp. MP_3.1 (assembly GCF_035984795.1). Lineage (NCBI taxonomy): Bacteria > Bacillati > Actinomycetota > Actinomycetes > Micrococcales > Microbacteriaceae > Cryobacterium > Cryobacterium sp. MP_3.1. The sequence goes on from NZ_JAXCHV010000035.1 coordinate 314, forward strand.
CTCGGCGAAGGCCGCATCCACCTCGGCCGGCGTGCCTTTGTCGAACGCGAGCGCGATGCGGTGGCCGCCCGTGGGTGCGATGTAGTCGGGGTCGAATCCGCGAATAGTCGCGATAGTGTCCCATGCCAGGCTCGTGCCGTCATCGAGTTTCGCGTCGACGTGCGGCGCATCGTCGAGTCCTTCCTCGATCCGCACGCCCAGCGCTCGATAGAAGGCCAGCGAAGCGGCCATGTCACCCGTCACGATCCCGATGAAACCCAGTTTTAGTGTCATGCCGCCACCGTAGGAGACTTTGGCCGGCTGGGCAGCTGCTATTGGGATGAGCCGCGGGTGGCCGATACTGTGAACGGACGGTCCATCCAGGCGTGTCGATTGGAGATCCTTGTCATGAGCACCGAACAGGGCCCGATGCAGTTCTCCTTCACCGCTCCGATCGGAGTACTGGTGAAGGGCGAGATGTGGTCGTGTGTCGAAGTCCCGGGTTCGGTGGAGCTGTTCGGCACCGGGAAGGCCGTCCGGGTAGTGGCGCAGGTGGATGACCAGCCGGTGACGGCTGGCCTGATGCCCACCGGATCGGGTGGTCACATGCTCTCGATCAGCGCCAAGCTGCGGAAGAAGCTCGGCAAAGAGGTAGGCGACGACGTCGTCGTCCGGCTTTCAGAGCGGTTGACCTGAGGAGGATGCCAGTGGCCGTCAGCGAAAAGCTCGTGAAGGCTCAGAGCGAGCTCACCGACATCAACGTGCAAATCGACAACCATCCGCTCAACAGCAGCGCGCTGAAGGATGCGCGTGAGGTCGTTGCCGAGCACCGGGACGCGGGCAAGGATGCCGTCGAGGTCGCGCTCGCCGAACGCGGGCTGCCCAGTGCCGCAGCGCAAGGCAAGGCCCTCGTGCTCGGCGTCACGTCAATGTGGAACCTGAACCGCAAGCGCGTTGGTCTCGAAAATCGAATCCGCAGACTCGACCGCTTGTGACGTTGCGGCACTAGCGATGAAAATCAGACGAGGCGCGATCGACCTCCACATCACCGACACCGAAGGCTCTGGGCCTCCGGTCGTAATCCTTCACGGCCTGGCGGGCAGCAGCACCGAGATGGCTGCGACAGCTGCGGCTCTCGGCGATCACCGAGTGGTCACGGTTGACGCTAGAGGTCACGGACGCAGCACCCGCTTTCCGGACGACGTGTCGCGGGCGGCCCATGTGGCCGACGTGGTGTTCGTGATCGAGTCGGTGCTCGGGAGCCCTGTTTCCCTTGTCGGCCAATCCCTGGGCGGCCACACCGCTCTGCTGGTCGCAAGTGCCCGGCCCGATCTGGTGGAACGTCTCGTTCTCCTCGAGGCCGGTGTCGGCGGGGACGGCAACGAACAAAGCAGAGATGCCATGCGTCGCTTCTTCACGTCCTGGCCGGTGCCGTTCGGCAACAAATCGCACGCGCGCGCCTTTCTCGGTGACTCTCCGCTCTCGCGCGCCTGGATCGCCGACCTCGAGGTGCGGCCCGATGGGCTGTGGCCGCGCTTCGATCCCGACGTGATGGTCGAGACCATCGCTCACGTGGATGCTCACCCGCGCTGGCCGGAGTGGTGCGACCTCAACATCCCCACCCTCGCCGTTTTCGGCACCGAGGGAATGTTCTCTGCGGCAGCGAAGGATGAGTTCGTATCGCGTGGTTCAAAAGTCACGCGCGTCGACCTCGACGGCGGAAGCCATGATGCGCACCTCGATGCCTTCCCCCAGTGGATAGCGGAGCTCAGGGCCTTTCTCCCGCCGCCTCGCACCTAGCGGGAACATCCCCGCGGGCCCCGGCCAGCCGCTGATTTCGACGGTAACCGTGGCGACACCGGCTCCCAGCTCCACCTCAGTCGATGAAGCCGAATCCGATTTTCCCGAACCCGAAAGCGTGACGGGTCTCATCAACCGACACAGCCGCATCGGGGATCGGTCGTCCCAGAGAGTCGGCCAGCAGAACGCGGGCATCAGCGATGCAGTGGGTGAGCTCGGGAATGAGCGGGAACCGCCAGGGTGCGATGCGAGCGTCTCTGGCGCATCAGGTTCGCATTGCGGGCGAACCTCACTGAAAGTCAATCGTGCCAGGGCTAAATCAGTGCCTGCTTCTCGAGCGGGACGGTGGCCGTCGCGACTCGACCGCGAATGCAGTGAGTGTGACGGGCGCGACCTTGCCATCACTGTGCGTTCCATCTGTTGCAGCAAGAACCGCACCTCCGAAAGTGAACTCCCCATGAGGAGCCCAACTTTCGGGGTGCGGTTCAAGGTACTGTCAGGCCGGCGGATGGCCCAGTGGAGCGGCTAGCCCAGCTGCTGGCGCCGGCGGCGGAACAGGATGAGCGCCGTGCCGAGGAGCACCACTCCCAGACCGGTGCCCGCGACGCCGACCACGTTGACTCCAGTGGCGGCGAGCTTGCTGGTGGCCGCCGGAGTGGCAACCGGAGTGGCAACCGGGGGCACGACAACTACCGTGGCGGGCGCGTAGGTGATGGTCACGATCGCGGTGGTGGTGTTTCCGGCGGTGTCGCTGACCTCGTAGGTGACCGGCGTGGGGTTTCCCGTGAAGCCGGCCTGTGGGGTGAACGTGATGGCGCCGGTGGCAGGGTTGACCGTCCAGGTGCCCTCGCCCGTGACGACGAGCTTGGTGACCGGGTCACCCCTACCGTCGATGATGCGCACGGTGGCCGGGTCGAGGTCGCCGGAGTCGTTGCCGATCACGTCGACAGTGACCGGGGCACCCTGCGGGTTACCGACCGACTTGTCGTTCGCTGACTCCGGAACGAACGTGATCGTGACGTTGGCGGTGGTGGTGTTTCCGGCGGTGTCGCTGACCTCGTAGGTGATCGGCGTTGGGTTGCCTGCGAAGCCGGCCTGTGGGGTGAAGGTGATCGCGCCGGTGGCGGGGGCGACCGTCCAGATGCCCTCGCCCGTGACGACGAGCTTGCTGACCGGGTCACCATTACCGTCGATGATGCGCACAGTGGTCGGATCGAGGTCGCCGCGGTCGTTGCCGATCACGTTGACGGTGACCGGGTCACCCTGCGGGTTGTTGAGCGACGTGTCATTGATCGCGCCGGGGACGTAGGTGACAACGACGTCGGCGGCCGTGACCGTGCCGAGGGTGTCGGCGATGGCGTAGCTGATTGAGGTCGGGTTGCCGGAGAATCCGGCCTCCGGAGCGAAGGTGATCGCGCCGGTGGCAGGGTCGACAGTCCAGGTGCCCTCACCGGGCACGACGAGCTTGGTGACCGGGTCACCCTTGCCGTCGATGATGCGAACGGTCGTCGGGTCGAGGTCGCCGCGGTCGTTGCCGACCACGTCGACGAGGACCGACCTGCCCTGCGCATTGTTCAGCGACTCATCGTCCGCGGCCTCCGGGACGAACGTGATCGTGACGTCAGCAATGGCGGTCTTGCCGCGCGTATCGGAGATCACGTAGGTGATCGGCGTGGGGTTGCCGGAGAAGCCGTTCTCCGGGGCGAAGGTGACCGCGCCGGTGGCAGGGTCGACCGTCCAGGTGCCCTCACCGGGCACGACGAGCTTGGTGACGGGGTCGCCCTTGCCGTCGATGATCTGAACTGTCGTCGGGTCGAGGTCGCCGGAGTCGTTGTCGATCACCTCGACCGTGACGGGCTTGCCCAGCTCATTGCCTGTCGACACATCGTCGTTCGCCACGGGGGCGGGCTTGGGGGTCGAGGTGAAGGTGCAGGCGACGTCCTTCACACCGGCGGGGACGGTGAACTGCCCGGAGGTTCCGGTGCCCCCGGTGACCTGAGTACCGGTTGCCGGATCGACGCAGGTCCAGACCGTGTTGTAGGCGTCCGGGTTCGTGGTACCGGCGGGGGTCTGCTCGACCGTGTAGGTCTCTCCGGGCAGGATGAGGATCGGGCCGACGGTCTCCGATGTTTCGGTGCCGGTGGTGGTTCCGGTGTTGCCTGTGGTGATGCCGCCGCCACCGATGGTGACGGTGAACTGGTCGCCTTCTTCGACACGGCCTCCGGGGAGTTCCGTGGTCACGGCTGCGGTGAAGGGAACGGCGTTCGTGCCCAGGTCGGTGATCGCGACGCTGAGCGTGCGGCGCTCCAGGATGGCGCCGGTCACGGGGTTGGCCCGGAGGAAGCCGTCCGCCCCTCTGCCGGCGATGTAGATGAAGCCGTCATCCGCGAAGGCCATCGAGTTGAGGGCCAGACGGGAGTCGATCACGGGACCGACCTTGGTGGCGGCGACGGTGGCGCTGCCGCCGAGCTGATTCGCGTCGACGCGGTACAGCTGTGCGGTCTGGTCGTTGCTCGATACGAAGTAGAGGTTGCCCCGGCTATCGAAGGAGAGGTCACCGTTGCCGCCAGGCGCATCCGCCGCTGTGACGGACAGTACGCTGCTCGAGAGAGCGTTCGTGGTGGGGGAGTAGCTGCGGAACGTGAACGTGCTCCCCGTGGCCTGTCCGCCGAAGTAGAAAAGACCCGTGGCCGGGTCGACGCCGCCCATCGTGCTCGCCACTGTCGTGCCTACGCGGGCGGTAGTCTCCCACGTCTCGGACGATGCCGTGTACTCGAAGACGGTGGTCGGGTTCGTGAGCATGAGGGTGTTGCCGTCACCGGTGATACCGATCTGGTTCAGACCCTCAACACCGCCCGGAACAGTCAGAATCTTCGTGGTAGCTCCGGTCGCGCGGTCCAGCGCGACGATCTCGGAAGAGTTCGACTGGGTGGCCAGCATCTACGTCTCGGAGAACGGCTCGGCCGCGAAAGCGGCCTGCGGGACGGCGATGATCGTGCCGCCCGTCACCAGAGCGGCCGCGACTGCTGCGCTTCCCAGTTTCGGTAGCAAGCGGTGGGTGGGTCGTTGTAGCGATCGCAAACGACGATCCTCTCAAGTAGTGCTGCCCCGTGGGCGCGACTGGGGCCTCGGTCCGGGCGGAGCCGAGGCCTCCCAAACCCTATTGGCTGAAAGAGGCGTAAATCCCGTGCCGCGAACCCCCAAAATGGGGCGATTCCCGTGCCGCGAGCGCCCGGCGCTGCCGGAGGCAGCGCCGGGTCGCGGTCAAGCGCGACTAGTTGAAGACCATCCCACCGTCGACCACGATTGACTGGCCGGTGATGTAGTTGGAGTCGGGGCCGGCCAGGAAGGAGACGACTCCGGCGACCTCGGCGGTTTCAGACAAGCGGTCGAGGGCGATGCCCTTGGTGAACTGTTCCCAGCCCCACGCTTCAGGCTTGTCGTTGTCGGTCGCCAGCTTCTTCGCCAGGTTCTCCATCAGGGGCGTCTTCACGATGCCGGGGGCGAAGGTATTGACCGTGATGCCGAACGGCGCCAGGTCCCGGGCGGCGGTCTGGGACAGACCGCGAAGGGCGAACTTCGTCGACGAATACAACGCGAGGCCGGGGTTGCCGATGTGGCCGGCCTGGGAGGCGGCGCTGATGATCTTTCCACCGTGGCCGAGTTCCTTGAACGCCTTGGTGGCAGCCTGGATGCCCCACACCGCGCCGTTGAAGTTGATGGAGAAGATCTTCGCGATGCTCTCCTCGGTGATCTCCTCGATGGGAGAGGTCGGGGCGATGCCGGCGTTGTTGACGATCACGTCGAAGCCACCCAGTTCGGTGACGGCCTGCGCGACCGCAGCGAAGACGCTGTCTCGGTCGGAGACGTTGACGTGCACCGCGATTGCTCCGCCGGCCGTGCCACCGAGCGATTCGGCGACGGCGACGGCGGTCTCGAGGTTCAGGTCGGCGATGGCCACCTTGAAGCCGTCAGCGTGCAGCCGCTCCGCGACCGTCCGCCCGATTCCCTGTCCACCACCGGTGATGAGTGCGACTTTTCCATTCTCCGTGCGTGCCATGATCGTGCTTCCTATCTTCATTGTTCGAAACCTGTCGGCGGGTCGATGACAAAGTCACAACCGGACAGGCGGGAGGCGCAGCTAGATCAGCGTTTGCTTCACGAGCTGCTCATAGGTCTGGGTGGCGTCGAGCAGGTTGGTCCAGAGCACGGCGCGACCCGCGGCGCGGGACTTCTTCACGTCGATGATGCGCTGGTTGCTGCTGCCGCGGAATTGCAGCTTGAAGTCTTTCTTGGCGAGGTCGAATCGGCCATCCACGAGGATGTCTATCTGATCGAGCAGTTCCAGCTTGTCGGGGCTGTCGAGCAGCAGCTCTTCGTAGGAATACCCGGTCCACGACCAGATGTCCTTGGCTTGGCCGAAGGTCGCCCGCACCCGGCGCACCAGGGAGAGGCACACCCCGGTGTTGATGAAGGGTTCCCCGCCCAGCAGGGTGAGGCCCTGCACGTACGGTTGGGCCAGGTCGGCAAGGATCCGATCCTCGAGCTCGACCGTGTACGGCGTGCCATAGCGGAAGTTCCAGGTGGCCTCGTTGAAGCAGCCTTCGCACGCGAACAGACATCCGCTCACATAGAGGCTGCAGCGCACTCCCTCGCCGTCGACGAACATAAACGGTTTGTAGTCACCGATGAAGCCCTGGCTGAGCTTGTCGGAGAGCCATTCACCGGGTTTCGGGTTCCGCATAACGGCTGCCTACAGGGAGCCGCTGACGCCGGTGGCGCCAGCCATGTGCTTGACCCTGGAAACGATCTCCTGGTGGCGACCGTGCACCATCGGGCGGGCCTGCGGGTTGCCGAGGTAACCGCAGGTGCGCTTGACCACGTCGCAGCTGGCCGGGTCGTCGTTGCCGCAATCCGGGCAGGCGAAACCACGCTCGGTGGGGGTGAAGTCGCCGGAGAAGTCGCACTTGTAGCAGCGGTCGATGGGGGTGTTGGTACCCAGGTAACCGACCCGGTCGTAGGCGTAGTCCCAGACGGCTTCGAGCGCCTTGGGGTTCTGCTGCAGCACCGGGTACTCGCAGTAGTGGATGAAACCGCCGGAGGAGAACACCGGGTAGTCCTTCTCGAAGTCGAGCTTTTCGAACGGGGTCGGGTTCTTGCGCACGTCGTAGTGGAAGCTGTTGGTGTAGTAATCCTTGTCGGTGATGTTCTCCACCGACCCGAACTTGACCTTGTCGAGGCGGGAGAACCGGTCGGTCAGGCTCTCGCTCGGGGTCGAATAGACGCTGAACTGGTAGCCGTACTCGGCGCTCCACGCCTTGGTGTGCGCGTCGAGGGTCTTGAGGATGTCGAGGGTGAACGCCTTCGCCTCGGCGTCGCCCTCCCAGGCGCCGCCGAAGAAGGCCGCAGCCACCTCGTAGAGGCCGATGTAGCCCAGCGACACCGTGGAGCGGCCGTCCTTGAAGAGGGTGTCGACCGAATCGGTGCGCGCCAGCTGCTGGCCGAAGGCGCCGTAGACGTAGAGGATCGGGGCGTTCGCGGGGGTCGCCTGCTTGCACCGTTCGATGCGGTAGACCAGGGCGTCGCGGGTGATCAACAGACGCTCCTCGAGGATGCTCCAGAACTTCGCCCGGTCCCCGGCGGCCTCCAGCGCGATGCGCGGCAGGTTCACCGTCACCACGCCCAGGTTCATCCGGCCCTCGGAGACATCGTTGCCGTCAGCGTCGGTCCACCCCTGCAGGAAGGATCGGCAGCCCATCGGCACCTTGAAGCTGCCGGTGATCTCGACGAGTTTGTCGTAGCTGAGCACGTCCGGGTACATCCGCTTGGTCGAGCACTCCAGCGCGAGCTGCTTGATATCGTAATTCGGGTCACCCTCAGCGAGGTTGAGGTCGCGCTTGAGCGTGAAGATCAGTTTGGGGAAGATGGCTGTGCGCTTCTCGCTGCCCAGGCCGTCGATGCGGATCTGCAGGATCGCCCGCTGGATCTCCCTCTCGAACCAGTCGGTGCCCAGGCCGAAGCCCAGCGACACGAACGGGGTCTGCCCGTTCGAGGTGAACAGGGTGTTGATCTCGTATTCGAGGCTCTGCATCGCGTCATAGATGTCCTTGCGGGTCTTCTCCTCCGCATAGGCGTGGTGCTTGGTCTGGTCGCCGATCCACCGTTCCGCGTCGGCAAGGTGCTTGGCGAAGTTGGCGCGGGCGTACGGAGCCAGCAGCTCGTCGGTGCGGTTGGCGGAGCATCCGCCGTACTGGCTGGACGCCACGTTGGCGATGATCTGCGAGATCTGCGCGGTGGCAGTCTGAATGGAGCGGGGCGGCTCGACGTCAGCGTTGCCGATGCGGAAACCCCGGCTGAGCATGCCCGTGAAGTCGATCAGGCAGCAGTTGGTCATCGGTGCGTATGGGCTGTAGTCCAGGTCGTGAAAATGGATGTCGCCCTTCTGGTGCGCATTGGACACGTGCGGCGGCAGCATCTTGTGGCCGATGGCCTTGCCCACGGCCCCGGCGGTGAGGTCGCGCTGGGTGTTGAAGACGTCGCTGTCTTTGTTGGCGTTCTCGTTCACCACCGAGGAGTCTTTGCTGAGCAGGTTGATGATCGAGTGGTTGATGTCGGTGGACTTGCTGCGGGCGAAGTCGCGCTGGGTGCGGTAACCGATGTACTTCTCGGCGAGGTCATATTCGTGGCTTTCGAGCAGCGCGTGCTCCACGATGTTCTGCACCTCGTAGATCTTGATGTCGGTGCTGAAGCGGCCGGCGATCTCCCGGTTGACGGCGGCGACGATATCGACGATCGCCCGGTGCACGAGCGGGGTAATTTCGGTGTGAATCTCCACCGCGGCCTTGACCAGCGCCTCGTAGACCTTGGTGTCATCGAAGTCCACCCGGCGGCCGTCGCGTTTGACGACCTGGATGGCGACGACGTCGTCGCGGGTGGCAGTGGTCGGGGCCGGGGCGCTGATGCTTGGATTCACGCCTTCAGCATAGGGACGTCAGTTCGCCGAAATCACTAGATTTGGGTGCCCTTGGTCCCTGGTGCCGCTACATGTAGTGGTGGCGCGCCGTCGAGGGCCGGAAAGACGCCTCGGGATTCGCCGACCGTTTTGGGTGCACATCTGTGCACCCGAAACACGTGGGCGTGTCTGTCGCAGCTGTGACTTGTGCTTCGCCGGCACCCTCGCCGGTCAGCCGATGACGGGCTGTTCCTCCGGGTACTTGTAGAGCAGATTGCGGCGGCGCAGCGCCAACGCTGATGCCAACCCGATCGGTCCGATCCGGCCGGCGAACATCAACGCCGCGAGGATGTATTTGCCCGCAGGTGGCAGTTCCGCGCTGAGCCCCACGCTCAGCCCGCAGGTGGCGAAGGCGGAGATCACCTCGAAGAGAATATGGTCGAGCGACGCGTCGCTGACCAGCATGATCAGGCCGCTCCCGCCGAGCACCAGCGTTGCCCCGAAAAAGGTCACGCTGATGGCCACCCGCATGGTCTGCTCGGGAATGGTGCGCCCGAACACCATCAGGTTTTTGTCACCCTTGGCCTCGGCAACGATCGCCAGGAACAGCAGCGCGATCGTGGTCACCTTGATCCCGCCCGCGGTAGACGCCGACCCGCCGCCGACGAACATCAACGCGTCGGTCGCCAGAAGGGTCGCCGAGGTGGATGCGGCGGGATCCACCAGGGAGAACCCGCCCGACCGCATCATGGTCGACGCGAAAATCGACTGCATCACCCGCTCCCCCACCGAGAGGTCCCCGATCGTGGCACTGTTGGACCATTCCAAAGCGCCCCACAGTGCGGCGCCGACAACCAACAGGATGCCTGTCGTCGTCAGGGTGAGCTTCGTGTGCAGGTTCCACTTGCGCCAATGGGCCTTGGCCATCATCAGCACCAGGAACACCGGGAACCCGAAACTTCCGACAAGAACGCCGACCATGATGGGCACGAGGATCCACGGGTCGTTCTCGAACCCGGACAGGCCGGTGGCATGAGCGGTGAAACCGGCGTTGTTGAACGACGAGACGGCATAGAAGATGCCGTGCCAGAGGCCGCCGCTCCAGGACTGCTCCACCACTATGAACCGTGGCACCAGAAACACGGCCAGCGCCAGCTCCAGCGTCAGGGCTGTCAGGATCACCACGCGCAGCAGCGACTGCACCTCACCGAGCTTGGTGGTTCCGACCCCCTGACGGGCCAGGATGCGACCCTTCAAACCGAGATTTCGGGTCACCGCTCGAGTCAGGAGCAGTGCGATCGTGACGATGCCCAGACCGCCGATCTGGATGGCCAGCAGGATCACGATCTGGCCGAAAAACGACCAGTGCTCCGCCGTGTTGACGGTGACGAGGCCCGTCACCGTCATCGCCGAGACCGCTGTGAAAAGAGTGTCGTGGAACGCGGTGCCGCGACCATCAGCGGCGGCTATGGGCAGGCTGAGCAAGGTCGTGAACAGCAGCACAACGAAGAGAAACACCATCAGGGCCAGCAGCGCTGAGAAGTCGTGGACGACCAGATTCGACAAGCCCGTCGCCGTACGGGGATGCCCCTGCGTCTTCCGCCCGAACGAGGCGCGTGTCACCGCCACGGCCGGCCTCGGTGCCGTGAACAGGTGAGGAACACGTCCGCGGGATCTGCAGCGCCTTTCGGCATGTTTAGCCACCTCAGATGTCTAGGCTTCGGTCGTGCAACTGTACAGCCCGACCGCCCCGTCGCGGTCCTCCGAACCGGCGGCCTAGTGCCCGCCGCCGAGATTGCCCGCGAGACGCGCGTGGATGTCGGTGCTGGCTTCGTTCAGCCCGACGATCACGGCACGCTTGCCGTGGCGTTCGTACCTGTTGGTGATCGCGTCCAGCGCGGCCACCGTTGAGGCGTCCCAGATGTGCGAGGCGGACATGTCGATGACCACCCGGTCGGGGTCGTCGGCGTACTCGAACTGGGTGGTGAGGTCGTTGCTCGAGGCGAAGAACAGCGCACCGGTCACGGTGTACAGGGCCGTGGGCACGGTGTCCTCGGTGGAGACGGTGCGCTGAACGTTCACGAGGTGCGCCACCCGCCGGGCGAACGCGACCATGGCCACGAGCACACCCACCATCACACCGATGGCGAGGTTGTGGGTGAAAACGACAACCACGACGGTGGAGAGCATGACGGTGGTCTCGCTCTTGGGCATCCGCTTGAGCGTCGACAGGCGGATGCTGTGCCAATCGAAGGTGAGCACCGACACGATGATCATCACGGCCACCAGCGCCGCCATCGGGATGATCGCCACGACGTCGCCGAGGGCGACGACCAGGATCAGCAGGAACACCCCGGCGAAGAAGGTGGAGATGCGGGTGCGGGCACCAGAGGCCTTGACGTTGATCATGGTCTGACCGATCATGGCGCAGCCGCCCATGCCGCCGAAGAAGCCGGAGAGCATGTTCGCCACACCCTGGCCCCAGGTTTCGCGGGTCTTGTGCGAGTGGGTGTCGGTGACCTCGTCGACGAGCTTGGCGGTCATCAGCGACTCAAGTATGCCCACCATCGCCATCGCCAGGGCGTACGGCGCGATGATGGAGAGGGTCTCAGAGGTCAGCGGCACATTCGGGATGAACAGCTCCGGCAGGCTCTTGGGCAGTTCGCCCTGGTCGCCCACGGTGGGCACGGTGATCGCGATGGTGACGGTGGCGATGGTGAGGAGCACGATGGCCACCAGCGGCGCCGGCACGATCTTGGTGAACCGGGGCATCACGACCATGATGATGATCCCGATCGCCACCAGCGGGTAGACCATGACCGGCACGCCGAGCAGGTGCGGCAGCTGGGCGATGAAGATCAGGATGGCCAGCGAATTGACGAAGCCGACCATGACGCTGCGCGGGATAAACCGCATCAGTTTGGCCACGCCGAGCACGCCGAGTATCACCTGCAGCAGCCCGGCCAGGATGACCGTGGCGATGAAGTAGTCCATGCCGTAGTCCAGCGCCACGGGTGCGATCACCAGGGCGACCGCGCCGGTGGCGGCGGTGATCATGGCGGGGCGACCGCCGAGGAATGCGATGGACACGGCCATCACGAACGAGGAGAACAGCCCCACCCGCGGGTCGACGCCGGCGATGATCGAGAACGAGATGGCCTCGGGGATGAGGGCCGTCGCCACGACGAGGCCGGCGAGCACCTCCCGGGTAAGGATGCGCGGGGTGCGGAGCGCCGTCAGCACGGACGGGTCGGCCTTGTAGCGGTTGGGCGTGGGAGTTTTCTCAATGAGAGCCATGGCGGCCTCCAGCGACGGGGCCCGCGGTGCGGACCGGGATGGGGCAAAGTAGGGGGTGCGCCGGGTGCGCACGCCATCCGCCGAACCGGCAGGATGGAAGGGCTGGCAGCAGCGTCAGCCAACCAGCACAACCCTACCCTAACGTAAGGGTTGGTTTAGTTCCTGTGCGCGGGAGGGGTTTGAGACATGGCGACGGATGACGCACCGGCCACGATGCACATCGGCGAGTTGGCCGACCGCACCGGCCTGTCCCTGCGCACCATCCGGCACTATGACGAGGTGGGTCTGCTGAAGCCCTCCGGCCGCACCGAGGGTGGCTTCCGGCTGTACACAGCCGTCGACCTGGAGCGGCTGATCCTCATCCGGCGGATGAAGCCGCTCGGCTTCTCGCTGGAGCAGATGATGGCGTTGCTGAAGACCATCGACACCCTGGATGCAGCCGACGCGGCCGATCGGACCGCCGTGCGGGCCGACCTGGCGTCGTTTGTGACCCAGGCCGAGGAGCGCCGGCAGAAGCTAGCCGAGCAGCTCGCCATGGCCGACGAGTTCCTGGACCTCCTGCGCCGTCACGGCCGCGACGTGTAACACCCGCCGACGGGAGGGAACCGAACCAATGACCAGCAGCACTCCAGCCGTGATCGTCTGCGACGTGAATGAGACCCTCTCGGACATGTCGGGCATGAAGGCCCGGTTCGTGCAGGTCGGCGCCCCCGCCCATCTGGCGTCCGTGTGGTTCGCCGCGCTCCTGCGGGATGGTTTCGCCCTCGCCGCGGCGGGTGGCGCCGCGCCGTTCGCGGTGATCGGGTCCGAGCTCCTCCGCGAGGTGCTGCGCGATGTGGCACTCCTGCGCAGCCCCGCCGACGCCGTGGAGCACATCATGGCGGGATTCGGGCTGCTCAAACTGCACGCCGATGTGCCCGAGGGCGTGCGAGCGTTGACAAGCACCGGGATGCGCCTGGTGACGCTGTCCAACGGATCCGCCGGGGTCGCCAGGTCGCTCCTGGCCGCGGCCGGGCTCGAGGGAGAATTCGAGGCGCTGCTCAGCGTCGAAGATGCTGGTGCCTGGAAGCCGGGGCGGCCCGCGTACGACTACGCCGCCGAGGCCTGCGAGGTGCGCCCGGCCCAGCTGCTGCTCGTGGCCGTGCATCCCTGGGACATCCACGGAGCCGCGCAAGCGGGCCTGGCCACCGCCTGGCTGAACCGCGGCGGTGACACCTACCCGAGCTACTTCACGGCCCCCGACTACACGGTGGGCCGGCTGGCCGAGCTGGCCACGCTGCTGGCAGGTGCGCCGGCGTCGCCATCCGGCGACGCGGCGCCAGAAGCCGCCCCGGAAGCCGCCGCTGAGCCGGCCGAAGCTGATCCGGCTGAAGGTCTCGTGGTCGTGACCGAGGCAGGAAAAGGCGGTTACGCCCAACAGATCACCGTCGGCCAGCACCGACTCACCGCCGACGAGCCTCGCCCGGTCGGCACCGATACCGGCCCGTCCCCGTATGACCTGGTCCTGGCCGGGCTCGGCGCGTGCACGTCGATGACCGTGCGCATGTATGCCGAACGCAAGAACTGGTCATTGGAGAAGGTGACCGTGACCCTCCGGCACAGCCGCATCCACGCCACGGACTGCGCGGACTGCGAGACCGCGGTCGGGCACATCGACCACGTCGAACGGGTACTCCGGTTCGACGGCGACCTCGATAAGCAGCAGCGTCAGAGGCTGAGCGAGATCGCCGACAGGTGTCCGGTGCACCGCACGCTGCACTCGGAGATCATCGTGCACACCACGGTCGCAGAGGCTGGCGCACCCGAGTGAGCGCTGCCGAAGCCGGTCAGTGCACCCGCACGGCCTCGTTGTGCTCCACGAGGTGCCAGGTGGTGCCCTCGTCGTCGCTCACCCAGCCCTCCCAGGTGTAACCGTCCTCGGTGATCGAGGTGAAGTTCCAGCGCACCGGGCGACCGTCGGTGCCGGTGCCGTCCTGGCGCAGGCCGTTGCGGTACGGGGTGGCGATCAGGTGGCAGTACTCGCCGATCGTCGGGGCGAAGGAGCTCACCCGCCAGGCACCGGCCAGCTGGTCGTAGACCCGCACGGCGGTGGCGACGGTCTCGAAGCCGGACGGATGCGTGGCGCTGGCCTCGACCTCCACGTCCTGTACCGCGCGCCCGTCGAGGATGAACTGCACGATCCAGGTGAACTCGCGTTCAGTCCACTCCCCCGTGGCCTCGTCGAGCCGGCTGCCGTGCGCCGCCCAGGTGCCCACGAGCTGGCCGAATCGGCGCATGCGCCCGGGGTATTCCGGGGTGGGACCGTCGGCGATCAGCGCCTCGGCAAAACGGGACTCTGAGGTGGTCATGCCTCGATTTTACCGGGCGCACGTAACGCGCGCATGAACATGGCGTTCCAGGTCAGCCGCCGAGGCTGCCGGCATCCGTGGTGCCCACGTCGGTGCGGTGAAAGTTCAGGTGCGAGCGGGAGGCCGTGGGGCCGCGCTGGCCCTGATACCGGGAACTGTACGCGGCAGAACCGTAGGGCTTCTCGGACGGCGAGCTGAGCTGGAAAAAGCACAGCTGGCCGATCTTCATACCCGGCCAGAGCTTGATCGGCAGGGTGGCCACGTTGCTGAGCTCCAGGGTGACGTGCCCGGTGAAGCCCGGGTCGATGAATCCGGCGGTGGAGTGGGTGAGCAGGCCGAGCCGGCCCAACGAGCTCTTGCCCTCGAGGCGGGCGGCCACGTCATCGGGCAGGGTGACGGCCTCGAAGGTGGCGCCGAGCACAAATTCGCCCGGGTGCAGGATGAACGGTTCGTCACCCTTGGCCTCGATCAGCCGGGTGAGTTCGGGCTGGTCGACGGCCGGATCGATGAACGGATACTTGTGGTTGTCGAACAGCCTGAAGAACCGATCGAGCCGCACGTCGATGCTCGACGGCTGGATCATCTCCGGGTCGTAGGGGGCGAGCGCGATTCGTTCCGCGTCGATCTGGGCCTTGATGTCACGATCCGAGAGAAGCACGGTGCCAGCCTATCGGCGTGGCCCCGCCCGGAGCGTGTGGTTTCCCAGCGTGACTTTCGGCGGCGCCGAGCCGATCAGGCAGCGGCCGTCGCGACCAGCTTCGCGATGGTCGCTGCACTGTGATCGTTCAGTTCGCGAAGCGCATAGGAGGTGGGCCACATCCCGCCGTCGTCGTCGAGGTTTGCCTGGGCGCTGAAGCCGAGAGTCGAGTAGCGCTCCTTATCGTCTTGGCCACTGCGGAAGAACACCACGACCTTGCCGGCCTTGGCCCAGCCCGGCTGGCCGTAATAGAGCTTGGGCAGCAGCTCTGGGGCGGCCTCGGTGACGATGCCGTGCAGACGCACGGCCATCTGGCGGTCGGGCTCTTTCATCTCGGCGATCTTTGCCATCATGGTCGCCTCATCCGCGGCCGCCTTGTCCTCGGCACGGCCGCGACGGGCGTCGGCTTTGAGTTCGGCGGCACGGGCCTTCATCGCGGCGCGCTCTTCCGCAGAGAAGCCTCCCGCCGACTCGGCGCCGACCTGGTTGCCGCTGATTTTCGGTTCGGTGCTCATCGCGTTGGGCCCTTTCGTCGGCGGACCGTCCCATGTTCGCACCTCGGCGGCCGAGGCTCAAGGAAGTCGGTGCCAGCCTGGCGGTCGAGGCTTGGTAGGATGGCGGTTCCAGTTCAGCTTCGGCGGCCTGGACGCGCGGATGTAGTTCAATGGTAGAACTTCAGCTTCCCAAGCTGATAGCGCGGGTTCGATTCCCGTCATCCGCTCCAAACTTCGGTCGGCCCAATAGAATCCGGCATGACCTCTCTTCCTCCTGAGCACATGCCACTGGCGCAATCGGCCGTTCCGGACGCGTCCGGCCGCCGCTTTTGGGGAATCGGTTTCCTCTGGTTTGTTCCGTTGTTCGGCGCCCTGCTTGCTCCGGTTCTGCTTGGCATTCTCGCAGCTCAGAACCGCCGGCACCCGGACGCGCTGGTGCGGGAGAATTCCCGATGGGCAGCGAACTGGGTGCTGACCGTGACGCTTGTCGCAGCGATCGGGGCGGCCATTGTGGTATCCGACGCGATCATCGGGCTCGTTCTGACTGGAGAAAGCGAGAGCGGGCCGTCGCCCACCCTTCTTCTGGCAGATTTGCTGCTGTGGGCGGCTGTGATCGGACACCTCGTTGTGTCCATCGTCGGGGTGGTGCGGGCACGCACCCGAATAGTCAATCCGAAGATCGCGATTCCCTTCATCCCTGCCCTAAAAGTAGACGTGTCGATGGAATTGGGACAGCCCGCTCTGGTGCGAGAAACGCCATGAGTCGCACGATCGTCGAGCGCGAGATCACCGAGCCGGTTTCGCTGTGCCTGCCCGACGGGCGGCTCAACCCCGCCGCCGTCGGTTGGAGCAGAAGGCCTCTGCACGACACTGCAGGCATCGACGGCCGCAGCAGTTGGGGCCGCAATAAGCGCTGGGAGTATTGGGGCGTCACCACGCCCACCCACATCGTGACTCTGACCGTCTCCTCGCTCGACTACGCAGCGGTGCACAACATCCTGATCTACGACCGCGTATCGGGAACGACGATGGAACGCGGCGCCGTCGCACCGCTGGGATCCAGTGCCACCCTGCCGGCATCCCTCGGCGCCTCATCCGCCCGGGCGCGCACCCGGTCGCTCACGATCGACATCGACGAGGTACCCGGCGGCACCCGCCTGCGCGGTCGCGCCGCGGGGGTGGCCTTCGACATCACCGCCGTGCGTCCGGCCGGCCACGAGGCGCTGGCCGTCGTGGTTCCGTGGTCCAAGAGCCGCTTCCAGTACACCGTCAAAGACGTGGCCCGTCCGGCCGAGGGCTGGGTCGAGGTCCAGGGTGACCGGTTTGAGCTTCCCGCCGGCGACAGTTGGGCGGTGCTCGACCACGGCCGCGGTCGCTGGCCGTACAAGATGACCTGGAATTGGGGCGCGGCGTCGGGAATCGTCGACGGACGCACCATCGGCCTCCAGCTGGGCGGCCGGTGGACGGACGGAACCGGTTCGACCGAGAACGCGGTGCTCATCGACGGAACGCTCCACAAGGTCAGCGATGAACTCGACTGGGTCTACGACGAAGCCCACTGGCTCGCCCCGTGGCGAATTCACGGAGGGAGCCTCGGCCTGCGTTTCGACCCGTTCTGGGACCATGCCAGCAAGACCGAGCTTCTGGTCTTCGGCAGCCGCGGTCACCAGTGTTTCGGCCACTATTCAGGCTGGGTCGACACCGATCTGGGACGCATCCGGGTCGACAGTCTGTTGGGCTGGGCGGAAGACATCCGCAACCGTTGGTGACACCTCGACCAGCGCTCGGAGCTTCGTGAGGCACAATGGTCCCCACGAGATTCTGCCAACGGAGGACAGCATGCCCGGCGACACCCAGGACGAACCGATTCAGGCCCAGCACAGCACAACCGAAGACGACAAAGTGGCGGGCATCCTGCTGCAGCAGGAAGCGGACCTGGCCGGTCACGACGAGGCCCAGGTCTTGGTTGCATTACGCCAACGCTTCGCCGACGGCGGCCACCAGGTGACTGACGAGGCCCTTCAGGAGCACGCCCGTCGCATCGCGGGCCTCGAACCGAACGCCTTCTCGAAGGAGTAGGCGCATCGCCCCCTGACCCCCCGAGCTAGGGAACCAGCGTCTCCAACGCCGGGTGCAGGTGTTTCGTGCGCAGAGCAACTGTCGCCTGGTCGGCGCCCGCGGCGAGCGCCGCCTCCGTGGAGGCGCCTGACAGGGTGGCGTCGAGAAAACCCGCGAAGAACGCATCGCCGGCGCCGTTCGTGTCCCGCACCTGAACGGGCACGGCAGCCACCCGGTGCAGGCCCTCGGCGTCGACGGCCATCGCGCCCTCTGCGCCGAGCGTGCACACGACGGCCGTGGTGCCGGCCGCCACACGGGCCCGCATGAACGCCGACGGATCGCTCATGCCGTCGGCATTCATGAAGATGTAGTCGGCCGCCCGGATGAAGGGCTCGTGGAACTCGGACCGGCCGTCGTAGTCGTGGACATCGGTCCAGACGGGGACGCCGGCCGCGATAGCCGTGGGGAGCAGGGCTCGGGAGGTTTCGGAGAGGTCCATCACCAGGGCCGCGGCACCCCGGCTCAACGCCGTGAACTGGGCGATGTCGGGTGCGGTGAACGCCGGCACCGAGAGGTACACGGACACCCGCTCCCCCGCCCGGGTCATCAGGTTCAGGTGTCGTTCGCCGGCACCCGGCACCACCGACGCGGTCACCTGGATTCCCGCCGCCTCGAGAACGGAACGCACCCGTCCTGACGCGTCGTCGTCGCCGAGCAGGGTCTGACATTCGACAGCCCGCCCGAGCCCGGTCAGGTGCAGCGCCTTACCCGCGGAGGTGCCACCGACGGTCTGAAAATCCTCGAGGGCGAACGTGACGTGCGGGCGCGGCTCCGGCAGCTGGTCGAGGTAGACGAGCGTGTTCCACGACACCGGTCCGCATACAACGATGTGACCCGCGCCGATGGCGCCCCCAGCGGATGCTCTGCTCATCCGCTCAGGCTACGGCACGGCCGCTTGGCGACTCGATGTGCCACAGCCGGTGCGGATTTTTGCCGGTCCCTACCCGGCTCGGAGCGGGCGAGACCACGCAACCTCACGGCTGAGCTGGCCGGATTGGACGAAGTGTTGCACCTGGTGGGTACCGGCGAGCGCCCTGGCGAGGTCGTCGCGGTCGGCAGCCTCGAAGCCCAGTTTCTGCCAGGAAGGCCCGGACCGTCGACTGAACAGCCACGCCCGCTGCGCTCCGCTTTCAGCAGCCCGCGCCAGGGCGAACAGGGCCAGCCGGGTGCCCTCGCCGGTTCGCTGGGTGAGTGGATGAACCGCCACGCTCCGAATGAGCGCGTGCTCCTGGTCATCGCTGAGCTCGAATCCCGTGCACGCCACGATGCTGCCGACCGCATCCCGTTCGATCCAGAGGTGCACCGTGGGAGCGTCAAGCCCGCTCAGCGTCAGATCTACCTCGCGGAGGAAGTCGGTCAGGTCGGCCGTATCGCCGGGCGACACTGGGGTGAGGGACGACATGGGCCCAGGTTACTGGGGCGGTTCATCGCGATCCGCAAGTCAACTCGCGAGAGCCCGGGCGGCGTGACTAGGAACGCACCGACTTGCGCTCGTAGATGATCATCGACCAGGCGTAGCCGATGACCGTGATCACCACGCACCAGCCGACCGCGAGCACAGCGTTCCAGCCGAGCGGGGTGCCGAGCAGCAGCCCGCGGAGGGTCTCCACGATCGGCGTGAACGGCTGGTACTCCGCGAACCACTGCAGCCCGGCCGGCATCGACTCGGTCGGTACGAAGCCGCTGCCGAGGAACGGCAGCAAAACCAGCAGGAGCGGCAGGTTGCTCGCCGTCTCCACCGATTTGGCCTGCATGCCCATCCCCACGGCGATCCAGGTGATCGCGAAGGCGATCAGCGCGATCAGGCCGAAGGTGGCGAGCCACTCGATGGGGGTGGCGGTGGGCCGGAACCCGATCAGCACACCGACGCCGAGCACCAGCGCGACGGCGATTATCGCCTGGATGGTGTTGCCGAGCACGTGCCCGGCGAGCACCGCCGCGCGGGAGATCGCCATGGTGCGAAACCTCGCGGTGATGCCCTCGGTCATGTCCATCGAGACCGTCGTGGCGGTGCCGCCGGCGGTGCCGGCGATGGTGATCGCCAGGATGCCCGGCATCACGTAGGCGAGGTACGCCGCCCTCCCGCCGGCCGGGTCCACGCCCGGCAGGCCGGCCCCGAGGGTGCCGCCGAAGACGAACACGAACATCAGCAGGATCACCACCGGACCCACGATGGTGAACACTGACAGGCCCGGGTAGCGAATCATGTGCAGCAGGTTGCGGCGCAGCATTGTGATCGCGTCGGTCACGACATAGGACCGATGACGGCTGCCCTGCACGGTCGGGCGCGGGGCGGTGATGGTGGTCATGAGTCTGTTCCCTTCGAATCGGCCCGGCCGGACGATTCCTTCGTGCCGGTCAGCGCGAAGAACACGTCATCAAGGTCCGGGGTGTGGATGCTGAGGTCGTCGACCTCGAGATGGGCCGCGTCGAGGCGGTCCAGCACGGCGCGCAGCGCGCCGACGCCGCCGGCGCTGGGCACGGTGAGCACCAGTCCGGCGTCATCACGAGCAGAGCCATCGCGAGCCGACTGCTTGAGCAGGCGGGCGGCGCTGTCCAGCGCCGCGGCATCCGCAAAGCGAAGCCGGATGTGACCGCCCGGTACGAGGCTCTTGAGCTCGTCGGGCGTGCCGTCGGCGACGATGCGACCGCCGTCGAGCACCGCGATGTGGTCCGCGAGCTGGTCCGCCTCCTCGAGGTGCTGGGTGGTGAGCAAGACCGTGGTGCCCTCCGACACCAGGCCACGCACGATGTCCCACATGGTGTGCCTGCTGCGCGGGTCCAGGCCCGTGGTGGGCTCGTCAAGGAAGATCACGCTCGGCGCCTGGACCAGGGTCATCGCGAGGTCGAGGCGGCGGCGCATGCCGCCGGAGTAGGTGGCGAGTGGCTTGCGCGCGGCCTCGACGAGGTCGAACTGCTCGAGCAGTTCGGCCACCCGCGACTTCGAGCGTTTCGCGCCGAGGTGACGCAGCCGGGCCATCAGCAGGAGGTTCTCCTCGCCGGTGAGCAGGCCGTCGACCGCGGAGAACTGGCCGGTGAGACCGATCGCCGCGCGCACACCGTCGGGGTCGCGCGAAACGTCGCATCCCGCGACGGTGAGGGTGCCGGCATCCGCCCGCACGAGCGTGGAGAGGATGTGCACGGTGGTGGTCTTACCGGCGCCGTTCGGGCCGAGCAGCGCGGTCACGGTGCCCGCCTTCACGGTGAGGTCGACGTCGTCGAGAACGGTCTTGCTGCCGTAGGACTTACGCAATCCCTGCACGGCGATCGCGGTGGTGGTCATGATGTTCTACCCTTCGCTTCGGTGCGCGCACTCAGCGCGCGCGGTGGATGCCGATGTCGCCGAACGCGGTGCGCGCACGCACCGCCACGGTCTGCTCGGTCGGGTCTGGGGCGCTGTCGCCGTCGAGCTCGTTGCGCAGGCGGCCGTTCTTGGAGGCCAGGTCGAGCCAGGCGGGAACGCCGGGACGCACACCGATGCTGACCTGGCCGAAGCCGCTCTCGACCTGCACCGACCCGCTCGAGATCTCTCCCAGCTGGATGCTGCCGTAGGCGGTTTTCGCCGACACGGCGGCGAGCGCCCGGGTGATCTCGAGGTCGCCGTAGGAGAGCTTCGCGTCGAGATCGCCGCCGGACTCCCCCACCGATATGTTGCCGTGCGATGCCTTGAGGATCGCGTTGCCGGTGACAGTGCCGATCCGGAGCTGACCGTGATCGGCGGTGATCTCGATGTCTCCCTCGGCGGCGCCGACGGTGGCGTTGCCGTTGCCGGCGCGCAGCCACAGGTCGCCGGTGGTATCGACCTCCGCCGCACCGTTCGAGCATTTGATCCGGGTGGCGCCGAGGCGTCCGGTTGCGCGCACATTGCCCGATGAAATCTCGGCAGTGAGCCGCGATCCCATCGGCAGCTCGATGAGCACGTCCACCGACTCGCTGGGGCCGATGATGCTGAAGCGGGGCTTCGGGCCGGTGACGGTGAGACGCTGGCCGTCGAAGTCCACTCTGGTCTCCTCGGCACCGCGGCGGTCGACTGCCCTGGCCGGGCTGGTGGGTG
This sequence comes from Cryobacterium sp. MP_3.1, assembly GCF_035984795.1. Lineage (NCBI taxonomy): Bacteria > Bacillati > Actinomycetota > Actinomycetes > Micrococcales > Microbacteriaceae > Cryobacterium > Cryobacterium sp. MP_3.1. The sequence continues at coordinate 22,053 of NZ_JAXCHV010000035.1, forward strand.
ACACCGTCACGACGGTGTCGGTTCGGTCGCTGGCGACGACGTCGATTGCGCCGACCGGCAGGTGGATGGCGAGGTCGATCGGGTTGGGGGTGTTGTAGGTGGGCATGCTGATGCGTCCCTCTCTGTGGGCTATGCAATGTGGGCTGTGCAATGTGGGTACGACGGACCGACCCCGCGGGTGCGCGTGGTTGGAGTATTCAGCGTGCTGGGCGGGTTAGCGCGCCCAGCCCGCGAAGTTGTCGCCGGTGCGCAGGGTGCGCTGCACGGAACGGCGTTGCTTGGGTTGCAGAGCGGCCGCCGTCGCACGCACCAGCCAGGTGTTCACCGACAGACCGTCGGCCGCCGCCGCTTCGTCCACCCGCGCCTTGAGGGCGTCCGGCAGACGGAGGGTGGTGCGAGAGGTGCTCGCCTCGTCGAGGTCGACGGATGCGGCGGGCCGCTCGTCGCTCTCCGGCTCGGTGTTCGGCGCGGTGACGACGAACTCGATCTCGCGGCCGCGCAGCCGCAGGTCGACGGAGCCGGGGGCGAGGTCGCGGGTAATTTCGCCCACCGCGGCCGACAGCACGTCGAGGAGCACGAGCCGCGCCGCTGCATCCAGCCCGGCGGCGAGGCGCTCGGCGACGGCGCGAGTGTCCTCCGCACCGTTCTCCGCGGCATCCACCAGCTGACGCTGAAGGTCATTGACGTACGGTCCAAGTTCCATGCCACCATCATGACACCACGATGGTGTCACGTCAAGCATTGGTGGTGTCTGAGTTGGCGTCAGACCCGGGCGGCCTTCTCTACGGCGGTGACGGCCGCCGCAACGCCGGCGTTCCACGGGGTGCCGTGTCCGTGCAGCACCCAGGTGGCCCCCGTGGGGAGAATGGCGCGAAGCGATGCGATCGCCCGCTCCGGCTCATCCGTGAACGGTGCCGGCTGAGGCCCCGTCTTGCCCGTGAGTACGTGCCGGGTCGTGAGCCCGTCGCCCACGAAGACGGCGTCGGCAATCGGCACATGGATCGCGATGCTGCCCTCGGAATGCCCGGGTAGGCCGATGATGCGGGGCGCACCGGGCAGGTCCAGCGTGTCCCCGTCGTTCGCGTCCACGGTCTCGGTCAGGTAGGCGGTGCGCATCCCGCCCTTGCGCAAGGAGTACGCCGCGAACCCCAGAGTGGCGCCCAGCTTCATCGACTGACGGCCGTTCGCCGGCTTGGGGCCGCCCTTCGCGCGAGCCGCGTCGCCCGGGTGAACGTACACCGGCACGCCGTGATCGCGCCGGAGTCGTTCGGCGAAGCCGACGTGATCGCCGTCACCGTGCGTGAGAATGACGCCTTTGACGTCGCTGAGGGTGCGCCCCATGCCGGTCAGCTCGGCGAGGAGGTCCCGCCACTGGCCGGCGAGTCCGGCATCGATCACGGTCACCCCGTCGGGAGTGTCGACGAGGTAGACGGCCACGATGTCGTTGCCGATGCGATGGAGGTGCGGTCCTAGTCTCATGATGGCTCGACCGTACCGCTCGCGGCGCCGAACGGCCAGGATGTCAGGCCGAACGACGGATGATGCGCGGCACCACAATCCAGAGCAGCGCGACAACGACGAGGATGAACACCGCGAAGGCCACACCCCACGCCCGGCCGAGCACCAGATCGAAAATGAGCAGACCGATGCCGGCGACCGTGATGGCGACCCCGGCGAGCGTGGCCTGCACGAAATAGTCGGTGTACCGGATGATGCGGCTCTTCGCGTGCTTGCGGAACAGCACGCGATGCAGGCTCACCGGAGCCAGGCCCACCAGGGTCGTCAGCACCGAGGTCGCCACCAGGACCAGGTACACGTCGCGCTGGAACACATCGAGGTCCTCGAACCGGGACTGGAGGACCGCGGCCAGGAGGAAACCGGTGAGAATCTGGGTCCCGGTCTGGATGACCCTGAGCTCTTGGAGGAGTTCATTCCAGTTGCGGTCAAGGCGCTCATTCGGGGTCTCGCCGCGACCATCGGGGGCGCCGCCGGGCACGTCCGGAACCGGTGAGGAGTGCGACATGGGCTGAACCTTCCGTGAGGAGAGCCGGCAGCATCGGCCGCCGCGGGTCGGGACTCACGAGAGTACCGCCGGGCAGGCGGAATCGCAGCCGGTTCGGACTGGTTGAGCCGGGCCAGACAGGACTAACGTTGACCTTAGGTTCGGACTCGTTGTGATGACACGTGCCCTTTTGGCAGTAACTATGGACACGGCTGGCGGTGCTGATGAGTGAAGTCTCGGGGACACCCCGAATGACGGGCGGGCAGCTGGCCTCCCCGTTCCTGGCGCTCCTGCCGATCACGGGTGCGGCCATTTCGGTGATGGATCAGGACCGCCGCGCCTCGCTGATCCACGCCACCGACCCCACGGCCGCCCGGTTGGAGGAAATGCAGTTCGATCTGGGTGAAGGTCCCCAGTTCGATGCGTTTCGGACCGCATCGCTCATATCGGTTCCCGACCTCGCGCTGACCGATCAGTGGCCGGCATTCCTGCGGAGCGCTGCCGAGCTGACCGTGGGCGCCGTCTTCACCTTTCCCCTCATGCTGGGAGCGGTCTGCACCGGCACTGTCACCTGTTACCGCACCACCCCCGGGGCGCTCGATAACCAGTCCGTCAGGCTCGGCGAGTCCCTGTGCAGCGCCATCGCCGGGCCCGCCTTCCGCCGCGCGATAGTCCTCGCCGAACACGAATCATCCGACAATGAGGCACCGATCGAATCCCGGCGGGAGATCCACCAGGCCACCGGGATGGTTCTCGGCCAGCTGGATATCAACGCAACGGATGCTTTCTCACGAATCCGGGCCTACGCTTTACACCGTCCAAGAGATTGCCCACGCCGTCGTCAGCCGGCGCCTCAATTTCGCAGAGCTCCCAGAGTAGGTAGACATGCACGACACAGACCACGCGGCTGACAGCACCCGTGAAGAGAGAATCAACGACGCATTTGTGCGCGTGGCCGGCAGCCTGGTCGCCGACTACGACATCGTCGATCTGCTGTCCACCCTCGTCTACACCTGCACCCAGCTTCTCGACGTGCAGGCAGGCGGCATCCTCCTGGCCGACGGCACGGGGATGCTCGAACTGGTGGCCTCGACCAGCGAAGAGGCTGAAATCGTCGAGGTCATGATCGTCGCCGCCGGTGCCGGCCCGTGCATCGACTGCTACCAGACCGGTTCGGTGGTGAGCGTTCCCGACATCGAAGCCGACCCCCGCGACTGGCCGCGGTTCCGCCGCAGCGCCCTTGACCAGGGCTTTCGGGCGGCCCACGCCACCCCGCTCCGGTTGCACGGCGAGGTCATCGGCGCGATGAACCTGCTGAGCACGGAGGCCGGCGCGCTCAGCGACCGCGACGCCCAGCTCGCCCAGGCCCTGGCGGATGTCGCGACAGTCGGCATCCTGCACGAGCGTAGTTTCCGCCAGCCCGAGGTCGTGGCCGCCCAGCTCCACCTCGCTCTGGACACCCGGATTCTGGTGGAGCAGGCCAAAGGGGTTCTCGCCGAGGTGCGCTCCTGCACCATGAGCGAAGCCTTCGACGCCCTCCGCGACTACGCCCGCACTCACGAGGTCACCCTGCGAGCGGCGGCCGCCGGTGTGGTGAACCGCAGCATCTCCGCCGAGGCGCTGGTGGCCCAGGCACGCTAGCGGCACGGCCGGCCACTGCGCCGGTTCCTCAGGTGTGGCAAGATGCGGCCGTGACCACTCAACCCGAGCGCCGGATGCTCCTTGACACCGCCTCCCTGTATTTCCGCGCGTTCTACGGCGTGCCGGACTCGGTGCGCGCACCCACCGGTGAACCGGTGAACGCCGTGCGCGGTCTGCTCGACATGATCGCCCGACTCGCCACCGAGTTCCAGCCCACCGAGATCGTGGCCTGCTGGGACGACGACTGGCGGCCGCAGTGGCGGGTCGATCTCATCCCCACCTACAAGACCCATCGGGTCGCCGCCGAGCCTTCGGTGGCCGCCGACCCCGCGATCGAGGTTGTGCCCGACCTGCTCACCCCGCAGGTGCCGATCATCCGCGAGGTGCTCACCGCGCTCGGCATCCCGATCATCGGCGCCGCCCAGCACGAGGCCGACGATGTGATCGGAACCCTCGCCTCGCACTCGTCGATCCCGGTGGACATCATCACCGGCGACCGGGACCTCTTCCAGCTCGTCGACGACACCCGGGACGTTCGGGTGATCTACACCGGCCGCGGCATGGCCCGGCTGGAGCTTCTGACCGACGCGACGCTGACGGCCAAGACCGGCGTCACCCCGGCGCAGTACGCCGACTTCGCCGCCATGCGCGGCGACGCCTCCGACGGCCTGCCCGGCGTGGCCGGGGTGGGCGAGAAGACCGCGGCCACGTTGCTGGCCGAGTACGGCGACCTCGACGGGATCGTGGCGGCGGCGGCCGACCCCGATGTGAAGCTGGGCGCCTCCGTGCGCGCGAAGATCCTCGCCGCCGCGGACTACCTCACGGTGGCCCCGACCGTGGTGAACGTCGTGCGTGACCTGGACCTGCCGGACTTCGACGCCCGCATCCGCCAGAGCACACCCGAGCAGGCCGCCGCGCTGGAGCAGTTGTCGGCGACGTGGGGGCTCAGTTCGTCGATGCAGCGCGCCCGCGAGGCCCTGGCTGCGCTGGCCTGAGGGCGTTGGCCTGAGGCCGGTCTAGCCTGATCCGGAGATGCGCAGCACGACACTGCCCCGCTTGTGGCCGGCGTCGACGAAGCGGTGCGCGGCCACGATCTCGTCAAGGTCGTAACTGCGGTCGATGACCGGTCGCAGGTTGCCCTGCTCCGCGAGGCCCACGAGAAACCGAAGGTCCTCGGCCCGGTAGTCGACACCGCTGGCGCTGACCAGCTTGCCGCTCCGGCGAGTGCGGGACTTCGCGCGCAGGAGACCGGTCAGGTCGGTGATGACGGCCAGCAGGGCTCCGCCGGGGGTGATCAGCCGCTGCACCCTGTCGAAGGACGCGTTGCCGACGCAGTCCATGATCACGTCATAGGTGTCGGATCCGGTCGTGAAGTCCGAGCTCTGGTAGTCGATCACCCTGTCGGCGCCCAGGTCGGTGACCAGGGCGGCGTTCCGCGCCGCGCAGACCGCGGTCACGTGCGCACCGAGGTTCTTGGCCAGTTGCACGGCCGCGGTGCCGACGGCGCCGGATGCCCCGTTGACCAGCACTCGCGCGCCCGGCTGGATGTCGGCGCGGTTCAGGAAGACCCGCGCGGTGATGCCGCCGAAGACGAGGGCGACGGATTCATCGAAGCCCAGGCCGGCCGGCTTGGCCGTGATCGGTCCGTCCTGCCCGATCCGGGCATACTCGGCGTGGCCGCCGAACTTCGCGCCGAGCATGGCGATGACCTCGTCGCCGGGCGCGAACCTGGTGACCTTCTCCCCCACCGCTGCGACGACCCCGGCGGCGTCCATGCCGAGCACCCGCCGACGGGGCCTGAAGAACCCCAGGCCGGCCCCGGCCAGGAGGCCGAGGCCCTTCGGCACGTCGTGGGAGCGGGCCCGGTGGTCGGCGGCGCTCACGGTGCTGGCGAGCACCCGGATGAGCACCTCCTGGGGCCCGGGCGCCGGGGTGGGGATCTCCTCAACCGAGACAACGTCGGCGGGGCCGAACCGCCGGTAGACCGCGGCCCTCACGAGGTCACTCCAACCGGGTCGGCGCCGACTCGGCGCTGCTGCATCCGCTCGACGGCGTCGGTGTTGAAGCCCTTGAGGATCAGCCAGAGGGCGAGCGACACCTCCCAGGCGAACACGGGCAGCGCAACGAGCAGCCCGGTCGGGGAGAACTGGCCATACAGGCCGAAGATCACCAGCACCGTCGAGAGGGTGATGATGGCTCCACCCACCAGGCCGAGTACAGCGATGGCGCGAGGCACAAGGCGGGAGGTGAACATCAGGGTGGCCAGCAGGATCGAGCCGATGCCGAGCGCGAAGCCGGGACCGAACAGCAGGGTGCCGTCTTGCAGGGCCAGCAACGCGGCGGCGACGGCCTCGAGCGCGCTGTCGTCAACACTGGGCGGCTGCTGCCGCAGCATCAGCACGGTGAGCAGGCTGAGGGTGCCCACCAGGATGATCGCGGCCTCGAGGATGCGCGCGGCAACGTAGGCCAGCGCCAGCGTCGGACTCTGGCGGCGGAGCACCGGATAGAGGACCACCCCGGTGCCGACCACGGCGATCACGAGCAGGACCTCGAACAGCACGCCGACGGCCACCATCGGGTCGCGGCCGGTGCCGAGGACATAACCGGGCGTGTTGAGCACCGGGGCATAGAGCAGACGGCCGACAATCGCGCCGACTTCGGTGAGGAGAAAGAGGGCACCGGCGAGAATTGCGGTTCGGCGGATGGGAGACATGAGAGCTCCTTCACGGTTGAGGTGTACGGCGTACACTCGGATGCAGCGACTCTAAGGTGTACGCTGTACTCCTGTCAATGGGCAGGACTGATCTCGTTCAAAGGGAGCTCACATGGCTCAAGCTCTGGTGGTCCCGCGGGTGCGCCTCAATCGTGATCGGGTGCTGCAGGCCGCCATCGGGCTGGCCGATCAGGTCGGCATCGAGGCGCTGAGCATGCGCCGGCTAGCCGAGGAGCTCGGCGTTGTGCCGATGGCGCTGTACAAGCACGTGGCGAACAAGGACGAGCTGCTTGACGGGATGGTCGAGGTGATCGTCGCCGAGATCGACCCGCCGGCCCCGGACACCGAGTGGAAGACCGCGGTGCGCCTGCGGGTGCTCTCGGCCCGCCAGATGTTGTTGCGGCATCCGTGGGCCCGATCGGTGCTCGAGTCGCGCACCACGCACACCCCGGCGGTGCTGGACTACCTGGAGTCGACGATCGGGATGTTCCTGGCCGGCGGGTTCTCGGCGGACCTCACCCACCACGTGATGCACGCCCTGGGCAGCCGCATGTGGGGGTTCACCCAGGAGCTCTTCGACGCATCCGCCGACCCGGCCCGGCCACCCGTCGACGTCGCCGTGCAGACCGCCCGAATACAGGCGATGGCGGAGCGGTATCCCCACATCCTGCAGATCAGCACTGCGGCGGCCCACGACGATTCGGTCGTGGCGCACGGCTGTGACGACAGGTTCGAGTTCGAATTCGCCCTCGACCTACTCCTGGAAGGTTTCGAGCGACTCCATGTCTCCGGCTGGTCGTCCGGCCCGGCCACCCACACCGCCTAGCCCGGAATCAAGCGAAGCCGAAGACCAGCGGGAAGACCACGGCCACGATGAGCGCCCAGAGCCCGTAGATCGGCAGGTACCGGGTCTGCCAGTGTTCGAGTGCCGCGAACGCGCGTCGCCCGCGCAGGAACCCGATAGTGAGCCAGGCCGCACGCACCAGGTGCACCAGGAGCAGCAGGTTGAGGCCGAGCGCGGCGATCTTGTTGGGGCTGAAGCCGAACTCGGTGATGCGCGTGAGCATCGCCGTGAGCATGACGGCATCGACAGCCAGGGCCACGATCACCAGCACCAGCTGGAGCACGTCGAAGACGCCGGGCCGGGCGAGGGAATCGCGGGCGGAGATCGAGTAGAGCAGCAGGCTGAGCACGAGCACCAGGATGGCGTTCATCAGGATGAGCAGGTAGCGTTCGACGGTGCCCAGCCCGCCGGCGGTGGCCAGCACCGCGAGCACGGCCAGGAGCATGATGATCGTCAGCGGGGTGAACACCCGGGTGAGCACCGGGGCGATGTTCTCGACCACGTTCTGCTTGGCCTCGACCAGCCAGGCGGCCACGACGAGGGCGCCGGGTATCGTGAGCGGCAGGATCCAGCCGGTCAGCACCGGGCCGGGCTCGACGCGCACGGCGGACAGCACCGCGACGGTGAGCCCGATGAGCACGGCTCCGCCGAGGGCGAGCAGCGTGTAGTAGATCGCGAGCTCGCCAGTGAACCGCACGAAGTCCATCCGTCGGGCATCGGAGCGCCAGCGGCCGCCGACGTAGGCGAGGCCGACCAGCATCCAGAGCAGCACCGGGGCGTGCAGCGCGGCGAGCAACTCGGTGGAGCCGCCGGCGGCAAACGGGTAGACGTTGAGCAGCACCGCGAGGGCGGCGAACGAGACGACGAGGGTTGCCGCCACGGGCACGGTGAGCCGGCGCTTCCAGCCGAAGTAGGCGGCGAGGAACGGGAACACCAGCAGGCCGAGGTTTCGGACCAGGCCCGTGCCGCCGTCGGACCAGGTGAGGCCGGCCTTGACGGCCAGGCCCGCGCCGAGGGCGAAACCGACCACCACGGCGAGTTCCCGCCAGGCCGGCGCGCGGCTGTCGCCGGCGGCGTCGGGCAGGAGCACGAGTTGTTTCCAGAGCCTGTCGGAGTGTTCCCGGGCGAATTCGCGGGACACGGCGTCGAGGTTGCCCAGCCGCTTGATCGCCACAAGGAAGGCCTCGTCGTGGTCGAGCCCGGTGGCCAGCAGGTCTTCGATCTGCTCGCGCAGGTGATCTTCCAGCTCCTCCACGTCGGCGGTGGCGATGGCCTGTCGCCGCTGCACGTAGCCGCGCCAGCTGTCGATCTGGGCTTCCAGGTCGGCGTCGAGGTCCATCAGGCCCACCCCTCCGTCACGGCCGTCGGCCGGGGCCGGTCCTGCCAGACCTGGCGGAGGGCATCCGCTACGACGGTCCACTGCTCCTGCCGCTCGGCCAGCTGTTCCCGGCCGAGGTCGGTGATGGCGTAGTGCTTGCGCCGGCGGCCCGCGTCGGAGGTGCCCCAGAGCGAGGTCACGTAGCCGAGCCGTTCGAGGCGGTGCAGCAACGGATAGAGCATCCCGTCGGTCCACTGCATGCTGCCGCCGCTGAGCTCGCCCACCCGCTTGAGGATGGCGTAACCGTAGAGGTCGCCGTCCATCAGAATTCCCAGCACCAGCGGGGTGGCCGCGGCGGCGACCAGGTCTTTCTCGATGCGCATGGCGCCTCCTATACCTAGAGCTGCAATGCATGAACCCTAGCAGTTCTAGGTATAGGGATGGGGTCGACTTCTGCCCGACCCGGCGGGTCAGGCCGTCGCGGGCACGCCCCATTGGCGCCGGAGGTAGCCGCCCACGAAGATGTTGGCGATCAGCGGCACCAGGAGGAAGACCGTCAATCCCAGAAGCCACAGATCGGTGCCGCGCCAGATCAGCAGCGCGGCCAGGGCAACGAGGGCGGCGGCCACAGATACAACCGCCGACGCGACGCGAACCTGCGGAGTCCACAACTTGCCCATACCGATCATCACCAGCCCGGCAATCCAGCCCACAATCGGCACGAAATACCACCCGGCCGTGAGGACGATCGCGGCGGCGGTGGGATAGGCCCTGGATACCGGCACCGCGCGGCCTGGTGCCTGGGCTTCGGCCGCCGCATCCGCCGCGATGACCCGGGGGTCGCCGAGCTCGGCGATCCGGGCCCGGGATGCATCCTCGTCGAGTCCGGTCAGTTCGTCGGCGATGTCGGTGAGGATGTCGGCACGCAGGGCGGCGGGAGCCGCCGACAAGGCGGACTCGAGCTCGGCCAGGTATCGACGGGCTGAGGCGCTGAACGAATCGGTGCTGCTCATGATCTGGTGCCTTTCGGTGGGGTTGCCGACGATGTCGGGTGCGGGGTGGACGACTCGTCGGGAGCGATGATGCTGCTGACGGCGTCGGAGAACGGTTGCCATTGCGTTCTGAACTGACCCAGCTGCTCCCGGCCCGCCGGCGTGAGGCTGTAGTACTTCCGTGGCCGGGCGGAATCCGATTCGTCGGCCTGAGCGATGATGAGGCCCTGATCCCGCAGGCGACCGAGCAGCGGGTAAAGGGTGCCGATGCTTCCGATCAGCCCCAGGGACACGAGCTGTTCCGAGATCTTCCAGCCGTAGGTCGGCTCGCGTTGGAGAAGCCCCAGCACGCAGTATTCGACCACGCCCTTGCGGAGTTGTGTTCCCACGTCGTTTGCCATGTACAACAGCATATGCTGCAATGCAAGCCATTGGCAATCAAAGTGGCGCGGCGGCCCGCCTGCGGCGGCGCACACCCGTTGGTACGACGGTGAATTCCCCGATTCGTCACGCCTCGGCGCCAAGCCTGGAGATACGTCCAGCTTCCTTGAGTTTCTCCTCTGCCTGAACAAGGCTGGTCAGATTCGCCCCACCCGGGCGGCACCGCAACCGCGGCCCGATCGCACCAAGAAGAGGACACCGTGAAAGCACTCACCTGGCAGAACACCAAAAAGGTCGAGGTCATCGAGGTCCCCGATCCCGTCATCGAAAAGCCCACGGATGTGGTCATCCGCATCACGTCAGCGGCCATCTGCGGTTCAGACCTGCACCTGTACAACGTGATGGGGCCGTTCCTGGCCAAGAACGACGTTCTCGGCCACGAGAACATGGGCATCGTGGAGCAGGTCGGCGCCGCCGTAACCACCCTCTCGGTGGGCGATCGGGTCGTCATCCCGTTCGTCATCGCCTGCGGTGACTGCTTCATGTGCAACCAGGGCCTCACCACCCAGTGCGAGACCACCCAGAACCGCGACTCCGGCACCGGCGCCAGCCTCTACGGCTTCAGCGAGCTCTACGGATCGGTTCCCGGCGGCCAGGCCGAGCGCCTGCGGGTTCCGTTCGCGGACTTCAACGCGGTCAAGGTCGGCGCGGACCTGCCCGACGAGCGCTACCTGTTCCTCAGCGACATCCTGCCCACCGCCTGGCAGGGCGTGCAGTACGCGGATGTGCCCGCCGGCGGCACCCTCGCCGTGATCGGCCTGGGCCCCGTGGGCCAGTTCGCCAGCCGCATCGGACGCCACCTGGGCTTCCGGGTGCTCGGCGTGGACCCGGTGCCGGAGCGGCGCGAGATGGCCGCCCGGCACGGTGTGGAGGTGTTCGACCTCGACGACGACATCGTTGCCACCCTGCGCGCCACGACCGACGGGCGCGGCCCGGACTCTGTTGTTGACGCCGTTGGCATGGAGGCGCACGGCAACCCCGCCGCCGCGTTCACCCAGTACGCCGCAGGGCTGCTGCCGGATGCGGTGGCCAAAAAGGTCTTCACCACGGTGGGTGTTGATCGCCTGGCCGCGCTGCACATGGCGCTGGACCTCGTGCGTCGCGGCGGCACGGTCTCGGTGAGCGGCGTGTACTCCGGTGTGGCCGACCCGATGCCGCTGATGAACATGTTCGACAAGCAGATCCAGTTGCGGATGGGCCAGTGCAACGTGCAGCGCTGGATCGGCGACCTGCTGCCCCTGGTGGAGGACCCCACCGACCCCCTCGGCGTGATGGACCTCGTCACCCACCGGGTGCCGCTGGATCGCGCCCCGGAGATGTACGAGACCTTCAGCGCCAAGGACGACGGCTGCATCAAGGTCGTCCTGACCCCCTGATTCCCCTCTCGCGAACTGTGAGTCAAGCCCCAGAATCTCGCGATTTCTGGGGCTTTTCTCCCAGCTCGCGGAACCTTCTGCAGTGTCAGTGGTTGGTGAGACGATCTCATCATGAGTAACCCCGACCAGGCAGTACCGCCCGCTCCGGATGATGACGACCACTCTCCGGAGTCCGCTCCACCTGGCTCCACCCCCTCCCCCGTCGACCCCACAGAAACCGGATCGACGGAAACCAGCCCGCCCGAATCCACCGCGACTGAACCTGCCGCAGTCGAACCTGCCGCGACCGAACCTGCCGCAGCCGAGCCCGACGCAGCCGAGCCCGCCGCTTTCGAGCCGTACGTGCCCAATCCGGCGCTGGACGAGTTGGTCTGCTCGGAGCTGGCCCGCCGCACCGAGCTGATCGCGGTCGAGGCCCGCGCCATCGCCATCGCGCAGGCCCGGCAGGCCGAGTTCCTCGTCGCCCT
>NZ_JAXCHV010000036.1:0-33705 GCF_035984795.1 Cryobacterium sp. MP_3.1
AGCTCCTCGTGATCGATGAAACCACCACCCTGCGGGACTTCTCCCGCGAGGTCCGATGGAACCAGGCGTACTACCGCCTGGCGCAAGGCCTGTAACGCTCGAGGGCCGACCACGTGCTCGGGCGAGATGGGTCAGGCGCCGGCGTGCACCACGCGGTTGCGGCCGTCCCGCTTGGCCACGTACATGCGCACATCGGCGGCCCGCAACAGCGACGAGCTCGTGGCCGCATCGTCCGGGGCGAGCGCGACGCCCAGGCTCACGGTGACCCGCAAGCCGGTATCGATGGGCGACCAATCGTGACCGGCCACATCCAGCCGCACCTTTTCGCACAGTGCGCCCACGGTGGCCGCGTCGTGTGCGGGCAGAATGAGTAGGAATTCTTCCCCGCCCAGACGCGCCGCGATCGCCCCGGGAACCGAAGCGACGGCCTTCGTCAGAATGCGGCCGAGCGTGCGGAGCACGTCGTCGCCGACCTCGTGCGAGAGCGTGTCATTGATGCGCTTGAAATGGTCGACATCGATCATCGCGATGGCAATGGGGGCGCCACCCTCGCGGAGGAGGGACAACAGGTTGCTGAGGTGCTCGTCGACGAACCGACGGTTGTGCAGCTCGGTCAACGGATCGCGTTCGGCCATCTCGCGGTAGCGCTCGGTTTCCCGGCGGGACTCCGCCGTCTGGAACATTGCCTCGAGGATGCGTCCCCTGGCCTCGTTCTCACTGGCGCTGAGCGCGATGGACTGAGCGTGATAACTGCGGTAGGCCTCGAACGCGGCCCGGAAATCCTCCATCTCGGCGTGGATCTCGGCCTGCTCCTTGGTCGCCTCGGTCGACCACCGCACCAGGCCGTGCTCCGCGGCCAGCTCCTGGCACCGGTCGATGACCGTCTGGGCCTGGGCCAAGCGGCCCAGCTCCCGGTAGGTCTCGGCCAGCGTCACCAGGGCGGCCGCGATACTGTCGGGGTGGTAGTCGACGGGCTTGGCCTCCAGCGCCGCCACCAGGGTGGCCGCGGCCTCCTCAGCCCGACCCGCGGTGAGGTAGACCCTGGCGATGGTGTCGCGGGCATACATCCCGATCGGGCGATCGTTGAGCGCCGACAGCGAGATCAAGCTCTCCACTGCAGACAGGGCCTCGTCGTAGTTCTCGGCCAGGTACTCGGTATATGCGAGGTTGTTCAGAATTTGATACCGGATGCTGGTTTCCGGATCGTCGATGACCAGCCGGAGGGCCTCGTTGTACCGGCGGCGCGCCTCATCGAATGACCCCGCCGACCCGAGGGCATCTGCCAGGGTCAGCCGGGCAGCGGCCCGCATCAGGGGCAGCTCGGAGTCGTCGAGCAGATCGTTCGTGGCGACGGCGTGCTCGAGCGACAGCGCGCGGTCACCGACGAGCTCGAAGATCGAGCCCAGCACGTCATGACAGCGTGACTGCAGTGCGAGTTCACCGTGCCCCTCGGCCCAGCGGAGGATGTTCTGCACCTCGGCCGCGCCCTGACGCGGGTCGCCCCTGCGGGTCATGATCGAGGCCACCTGAACCTCGAGGCGCCGGCTCAGCGCGCCGTGCTCGCCGGGTCCCAGCTCTGCCAACCAGTCCTGGGCGGCGGCGAGCGCGACATCCTTGTCGATCCAGTACTGGCGCTCGACCCAGGCCAGACGCTCATCGACCGTCTGCTGCTCGACTACCGTCACTGCGCCCCACTCCCCACCAGTCGGTTCCGCGGTCGCACCCCGCCGGAAGTCTTCTCGAGGGAGAGGACGCACTGTTGACGCTCAGCCTAGCCGTCCCCGGCCTCCCCCAACCCAGGTTGACGCGGTGCCGTTCTCACCCATTCCGGGTGATCCAGAACCGCCCTGTGTGATTACCGTGAATAGCAGCCAAGGACTGTGACACGCTGCCCCATGCGGCGGCAGGGCCTCGGCCAGACGTTACAGGGAAAGGTGCCGACCATGAGTTTCTGGTCTAATTTTTGGGATTTCATCGGATTCTTCTTTTGGACATTCGTGTTCGTGTCCTACCTATTCGCACTCTTCGCTGTGATCATCGACGTGTTCCGGGATCGAACCCTGAACGGTTGGGCCAAGGCGGCGTGGCTGCTGTTCATGGTCTTTGTGCCCATCCTGACCGTGCTCGTGTACGTCATCGCACGCGGCCGCGGTATGGCGGAGCGCCAGGTCAGCGCCGGCATGCAGGAGAAGGCGAGTACCGACGAGTACATCAGAACTGTCGCCGGCAGCAATCCCGCGCAGGACATTGCCCAGGCCAAGCAGCTCCTCGATTCCGGAGCGATCAGCCAGGGTGAGTACGCGGTCTTGAAGGACCGGGCACTGGGTAACACCCAGGCCCGATCCGACGTCATCTAGTTCGGTTGACCGACGACCACAGACAGCGGGCGGCGCATCCGAGATGCCGCCGCCCGCTGTCGCTGTGTTCGTGCTCGGGTTAGAACGCGCGTCCGCCGGTGACCGGCAGCACGGCGCCCGACGTGTACGACGAGTCCGTCGACGCCAGGTAGACGTACGCCGACGCCAGCTCGGCGGGCTGCCCGGCCCGGCCCAGCGGTGTGTCCTGACCGAAGGTGGGCAGTTTCTCCGGCCACGAGGTCGCGGGGATCAGCGGGGTCCAGATCGGCCCGGGTGCTACGGCGTTGACCCGCACGCCGGTGGATCCCAGCTGCTGGGCGAGGGCCTGGGTGAACGCGACCAGCGCCGCCTTGGTCATCGCGTAGTCGATCAGTTCCGGTGACGGGCTGGACGCCTGGATCGACGTGGTCGTGATGATCGACGACCCAGGATTGAGGTGCGGGATCGCGGCACGGGCGATCCACAGCGTCGCGTAGAGGTTGGTCTTGAAGACCCTGTCGAACTCCTTGGTCGAGAGCGTCTCCAGGCCATTGCGGTTCTCCTGGTACGCGGCGTTCAGCACGAGAATGTCGAGGCCGCCGAGCTGAGCCGTGGTGTGCTCCACGATGTCGATGCAGTGCTGTTCGTTGCGGATGTCGCCGGCCAGCAGCACGGCTGTGCTGCCGGCAGCCCGCACGAGGGACGCGGTGTCTTCGGCGTCTTCCTGCTCTTCGGGCAGGTAGGAGATGGCCACGTCGGCACCCTCCCTGGCGAAGGCGATCGCCACGGCACGGCCGATCCCCGAGTCACCGCCGGTGATCAACGCCCGCTTGCCCACGAGCTTCCCGGTGCCGACATAGGTGTCTTCGCCGTGGTCGGGGCGCGGCACTGTCGCCGCGGTGAGGCCGGGCTGGTCCTGCTGCTGCAGCGGGAAGCCGCCGGTGTGATAACTGGTGACGGGGTTCTGGACGTCGGTCATGAAAGCTCCTTGCTGGCGAAGGGTCGAAGCCGGGACACGGCTTGCCAGGTTCATGACTAAGACGCGTCCAGTCCGCCGATCGTCACGGCAGGAGCCGGATTCAGTTCACGGCGCCCGGTTCCAGATCGTGGCGAGCCGCTAACCACTCGTCCAGTTCCAGGGCCGGAATCGGCCGCGACATGAAGAAGCCCTGCGCATGATCGCAGCCGTATCGGGCCAGCTCGTCGTACGCCACACTGCTCTCGACACCCTCGGCAACCATTCGCAGGCCCAGGCTGTGCGCCAGCTCGATGGTGGACGCCACCAGCGAGGCCGCGCGGGCGTCATGGGTCATCGGCAACACGAATGACCTGTCCAACTTGAGCTCGTCGATGGGCAGGTCGCGCAGGTAGGAGAGCGAGCTGTAGCCGGTGCCGAAGTCGTCGACCGCGATCTGGATTCCGGCTTCCCGCAGCCGGGTGAGCACGTCCCTAGCCCGGTCCCTGTCGCTCATCAAGAAGTCTTCGGTGACCTCCAACATCAACGCCGACGCGGGCAGCCGTCGTGCGTTGACCATGCGCACGACCTCCTCCGGGAACTCGACGTTGACGAGGGAGCTGGCCGAGATGTTGACCGCGATGGTCAGGGCGTGGCCACCAGCGTGCCACAGCACGGCTTGATCGAGAGCCTTGGTCAGCACGATCCGGGTGAGTGCGTGCATCAGCCCCGATTCCTCGACGAGGTCGAGGAAGTCCTCGGGCAGTAGCAGCCCGCGGGTCGGATGCTGCCAGCGCACGAGTGCCTCGACACCGGTGACCTCACCGTTTCGCAGGCCGATCTTGGGTTGGTAGTACACCACGAGTTGGTCGTCGGTGAGGCCCAGACGCAGGTCTTGCAGGGTGCGCAGCCTGGTGTCGCCGTGACTGTCGTCTTCGGACTGGTACACGTGGTGGCCGTGCCGGCCGGACTTGGCCTTGTACATCGCCATGTCGGCACGGCGCAGCAGATCGCTGAGGTCGCGGCCCTGCTCGGGGAACAACGCGATGCCGATGCTGACACTGGTCTGCACGGCCAGCCCCTCGAGGGCGAAGGTTGGGGCGAGCGCGTCCCGCAGGCCCAACGCCACGACAGTGGCCTCTGCCTCGCCGGCATCAGCGAGCAGGATGGCGAATTCGTCGCCGCCGAGCCGGGCCAGCCTGGCTCCCGGCGGCAGCGCTGCCGCCAGGCGGCCGCTCACCAGCACCAACAGCCTGTCGCCGACGTCGTGTCCGAGGCTGTCGTTGACTTCCTTGAACCTATCCAGGTCGAGTAGCAGGAGCGCACTGTGCCGTTGACGGGCGGGCGTGCGGCTGAGGGTGAGCAGCGCGGGCGCATCCGTGTACAGCGCCCGCCGGTTGGGCAGCCCGGTCAGGTCGTCGGTCCGGGCCTGCCGGCGCAGCAGCCGCTGCCGGAACACCAGCGGGATCGCGGCCAGGGAGACGGTGAGGCTGGCCAGGATGACCGCGGCAACCGGCTGGACGACCTGCGTGCCGAGGATGAGGACGCCCAGTCCGGCGGCGACGGCCACCGCGGGAACGAACAGGGCCGGGGTCTTTCGGTCGCCCACGACGGTGCCGCGGTGGGGGCGATCAGTCGCGTCGACCCACACCGCCATCAGGGCGAGACCGAGCGCCCACGCCGCATCGAGCGGAACACCGACGATGTACGTGCCGCTCACCTCCAGCAGCGCATAGACCACGTCGGCGCCGGCGAAGACGACAAGGCCGCCGACCAGAAACGCCCAGCGCGGGCCGATGTGCAATCCCGGGGCGGCGGCGATGCCGGCGATCGCGGCGACGAGGAGCAGGTCGAAGACCGGGTAGGCAACCGCGACCGCTGTGGCGAGGATCGCGGACTCATCGGCCGCCTCGGTGAGCACCGGGCTGAGGACGGCAGCGAGGACCGCTGCGGCGCCGAGGGCCCCGACCGCGCTATCCAGCAGGACCGACCAGGCCAGGCCGCGCATCTGTCTGCGGACAAGAGCCACGAGGGCGAGAAGCATCAGCGGGTAAAACAGCAGATACCCGAAATCGGCCGCGGACGGGAACGGCAGTTCGCCCCCCGCATCCATCGCGAGCACGTAGTAGGTGTCTGCGGCGGCATTGAACGTCACCGCGAGCGTGGCGAAGAGCACGTCGCCGCGGGCGAAGCCCGTGCGAACAACGGCCACCCAGAAGACCGCGACGGGCACCCATTGGGTGAGCTCGCCCAACCAGATGTCGACGAGGGGGCTCGGGCCCGCACCGTGCAGAAGCAGTCCGAGCGTGTACGCCGCCACAAGCACAAAAACGGCCCAGATCAGCCATCGGTCCCCGTCGCCGCGATGCGTTCTGTCACGCCAGCTCACCCACACGTGACTCTCCCTCAGATCTCCGCTCAGCCTACCGCCCGGCCGGCCGTGACTTTTGTCCCTGGCGACCGGAACGGGCCCCACGACCGTTCGGTCGTGGGGCCCGGGTGAGACGAAGTGTTACGTGCGGGCGCCGGCGATCAGGGCGCGCACCAGGTCGAGCTGGGCGTCGTCGGCGAAAGCGCCGGAGAGGCCGACCACGCTGGTGCCCGCGGCCAGGAATTGCGGCGCGTTGTGGGCGGTGACGCCGCCGGTGGCGATGAAGTTGGTGTCCGGGTACGGACCCTTCTGGGCCTTGACCCAGGCCGCTCCGAGCAGGGACGCGGGGAACGCCTTCACCCAGGTGAGACCCAGGGCGCGGGCCTGCAGGATTTCGGTGGCCGTGGCGATGCCCGGCAGGTGCGGGATGCCGCGGCGTACGCTTTCGGCCACGATGGCCGGGTCGAGGCCGGGCGAGACCGTGAACGCGACGCCCACGTTCGTCGCAGCGTCGAGCTGGTCCATCGTGGTCACGGTGCCGGCGCCGATCACGAGGCCGCGTTCGGCAGCAGCGTCGGCGACGGCCTGCAGCACGGGGACGGCGTCGAGGGTCTGGATCGGGATTTCGACGTGTTCAACTCCGGCGTCCCAGGCGCGCGCCGACAGGCGTACGGCTTCGGCGGCCGACAGTCCGCGGAAGACCGCGATGACGGGGACTCGGAAGAAGTCGCCGGGGAACCACTGGGTGGCGCTGAGCGGCTGGGTGGTGGTGCTGGTGGACGAGGTCATGCGGGTTCTCTCCTGAGGTCGAACGTGCGGTCGTGGGTGGCTGGTGCGGACGGTTCGTCGGCCGACATACGCTGGCCGAGTCCCGGGCGGAAGTCCTGGCGGCTGCCCAGCGCCCAGGCGGCGCGGGAGTGACCGCGCTCGAGGCGCTCCGCGGAGGGTTCAGCGGACAGCAGGCTGGACAGGTAGCCGGCGGCGAAGGCGTCGCCGGCGCCGACGGGTTCGACGACGTCGACCTTGCGGGCCGGCACCACCGTGACGGTGTCGGTGCCGTCGGCGGCGAGGGCGAATTCGGTGGCATCGATCGAGGAATCCTTCACCACCAGGTACGGCAGCCGGGGCAGCAGGGCCCGCACGTCGGCCGCGGTGACACAGCCCCACAGCACGGCCGCTTCATCGAGTCCGACGAGTACCACGGTGGCCTTCCCGGCCAGGGCGAGCAGCCGCGGCGCGGCCTCCTCGACCGACCAGATACCGGGGCGGAAGTTGATGTCGAACGAGACCGACGCCCCCCAGCCCGCGGCGTGGTCGAGCACGTGTTCCACAAGAGCGGAGCAGCTGTCCGACAGCGCGGGGGTGATCCCGGTGGTGTGGATCCACCGGGCCCCGGCCAGGGGCCAGCCGGCGGCATCCGCGATCTTCAGCGTGGATGCCGCCGAGCCTTGGCGGTAGTAGAACACGTGTGCTCCGCTACCGGTGTCAGGCTCCTTGAGGTAGAGCCCGGTCGGTGCGTCGGCGGTGCGGCCGACCCACCGGGTGTCGACGCCGGCGGCGCCGAGGGCGTCGATGATCTTGGTGGCGACCGGGTCGGTGCCCACGGCGCTGGCCCACGCCACGGCGTGGCCGAGTTCGGCCAGGTGCATGGCGACGTTGGATTCGGCACCTCCGGTGCCCAGGGTGAAACCGGTCGCGGTGTTCAACGGCACCGAGCTGGTGGGCGTGAACATGCCCATCGTCTCGCCGAAGCAGACCACGGTTGGCTGTGGGGCACCCATCAGGTCACGGCCCCGATGTGCCACGGCACGAACTCTTCCTGGCCGACGTCGAACTCTTCGCTGACGGTCTGGGTGCCGCTGGCGACGGCGATGATCATCTCGAGGATCTCCGCGCCGACCTCGTCGACGGTGGCGTTGCCATCCGCGATGCGACCGGCGTCGATGTCGATGTCGTCGCCCTGGCGCAGGAACAGTTCGGTGTTGGTGCCGACCTTGATGCTTGGGGTGGGCTTGCAGCCGAAGACCGAGCCGCGGCCGGTGGTGAAGACCACCACGGTGGCGCCGCCGGCGACCAGGCCGGTGACCGAGACGGGGTCGTAACCGGGGGTGTCCATGAAGCCCAGGCCGCGGGTGTCGATCGGTTCCGCGTACTCGTACACGGCGGCGAGATCGGCGTGGCCGGCCTTGGCCACGGCGCCCAGCGACTTCTCCAGAATGGTGCTGATACCGCCGGCCTTGTTGCCCGGGGAGGGGTTGTTGTCCATGGTGCCGCCGTTGGCGTGGATGTAGGTTTCCCACCAGTCGATCCGGTCGATCAGCTTGTGGCCGACCGCGGGGGTGGTGGCGCGGGCGGTGAGCAGGTGCTCGGCGCCGTAGATCTCCGGGGTCTCGGCGAGAACGGAGGTTCCGCCGTGCGCCACGAGCACATCCGACGCCCAGCCCAGGGCCGGGTTGGCGGTGATGCCGGAGTAGCCGTCGGAGCCGCCGCAGTTCAGACCAAGCACCAGCTCGGAGATGTCGATGGGTTCGCGGTGGCGGTTGTTGATCTGTTCGGCCAGGGCGAGGATCTTCTCGACGCCGGCGGCGACGGTGTTGCGCATGCCGCCGGTCTCCTGGATCGACAGGGACTCCACCACGGTGTCGCTGGGCAGAGCGCCCTCGGCGAGGACCAGGCTGGTCGGGGTCATCTCGCAGCCGAGGCTGAGCATCAGGACGCCCGCGATGTTGGGATGGCTGGCATAGCCGTTGAGCGTGCGGAGCAGCACCTGGGCGCCTTCGCTCTCCAGCACGAGGCCGCAGCCGCTCTGGTGGGTGAGGGCGATGACGCCGTCGACGTTCTCGAACCCGTCCAACGCACCACCGCGGAATCTGTCGGCGATGAGCTTGGCGGTGGTGCCGGAGCAGTTGACCGTGGTGAGGATCGCGATGTAGTTACGCGTACCGGCCCGGCCGTCGGCCCGGCGGTAACCGTCGAAGGTTCGGCGGGCCGTCGGGACCGGCAGCTCGGTGTGCACGGTGCCGAATTCGTGGGTGCGGGCGGCGAGGTCCATGCCGATGTTGTGGCTGTGCACCTGCTCGCCCCGGCTGATCGGCGCCGTGGCAACCCCGATCGACTGGCCGTACTTGTGCACGGTGGCGCCGACGTCGAGGTCGGTGAGGGCGATCTTGTGGCCGCTCGGGATGAGCGTGGTGACGGTGAGGAGACCGTCGCCGACGGGGAGGGTCTCCTCCGGCTGGAGGTCTCGGAGGGCGACGGCGACGTCGTCGCCCTCGGCCATGACCAGCACGGAGGTGCCGGTGGTGATGCTGTCGATGTGTGACATGAAATGAGTCCTTAGATAAGCGAGACGGTCGGGCTTACGCCTGGCCGATGATTCCCTTTTCCCAGCGGCCTGCTTCGAGGTCGTGGGCGATGGCGGTGTACTTGTCGTCGGACAGGTTGTAGAGGAAGTAGACGATCACGGCGGCCAGAGCGAGGGCGACGGCCGGGTAGAGGGTCATCACGGCCTTGATACCGAAGAGGGTTTCCTCCGACTGGCTGGCGCCCTGGGCGATGTAGCCGGTGACGGCAAGCATCCCGGCGCCCACCAGGGCGGCAATGGACTGGGCGATCTTGCGGGAGAAGTTGAAGGCCGCGTAGGTCATGGTCTCCTTGCGCACTCCGGTGTGCCATTCGCCGTAGTCGATGGTGTCGGAGACGAAGGCCCAGGTGACGGCGTTCGGGATGGCCAGGGCCATGTAGCCGATGGTCACCAGCAGCATGAAGGTCCACAGGTTGGTGGGGATCATGAAGTTCAGGCCGTTGGCGATCACACCGATGATGAATCCGCCCATGGCGGTGCGCTTCTTGCCGAATCGGCCGACCAGGCGGGGCACGAACATGATGCCCACGATGGAGGCGCCGATCATGACCAGGTTCAGCACCGGCTGCAGGGCGATGTTGCCGAGGTTGTACTCGGCGAAGAAGATCATCATCATGTTGTTCACGTTCATGGCGGAGATCGTGAACAGGGTCATCAGCACCAGGCCGAGCAGCGGCCGGTTGGTGAAGATCGCCTTGGCGTAGTCCTTCATGCCGTTCTGTTCGAAGCCCACGGCGCGGTTGACGTAGACACGTTCCTTGGTGCCTCGGTAGCAGATGTAGAAGGAGATGATGCCGATGAGGGCGAACACCGCGGATGCCCACATGTAGTTGGCGCCGGTCATGCCGCCGAACACCATCATGATCGGGATGAACGCGAAGCCGCAGATCCACTGAGCGCCGAGCGAACCGGCCTGGCGGGTGGTGGCCAGCTGGGCGCGGTCCTTGATGTTGCGGGTCATCACCGAGGCCAGCGACCCGTACGGGTCGTTGGTGAAGGAGTAGATGAGGCCCCAGATGGCGTAGGTGCCGGCCGCGTAGGCGATCTTCCAGCCCATGCTGACGTCGGGCATCGTGAAGGTGACCACGGTCATCACGCCGAGGAGGATCGAGGAGACCATCATCACCGGGCGGAACTTGCCGCGCTTGCCGAACTTGCGGCTGTCGATGTAGGCCGCCGCGATCGGGTCCATGAACGCGTCGAAGATCTTGGCCAGCGAGAAGATGAGGGCCACGACGCCAGCGGCAATGCCCGCGGTGTCGATCCAGAACTTGGTCAGGTACGACTGGCCCAGGTCGAACATGAAGCCGTTGCCGAAGTCGCCGAACCCATACGAGACCTTCTCCTTGGTGGAGATGCGCTCGATGGTGGCGGTCCCGGGCTGAGGAGCAGCTGGGGCTGCTTCCCCAGCTTCAATACCAGTTTGAATTGCCATGACTCACATACACACTTTCGATTTGAACGGATATCGGGGAGTGGCCTGGTTACAGACCGAAGTAGTTGTTCGCGTTGTTGAAGCAGATGTCTTCGACCATCCGGCCGAGGACGGCCTCGTCATCGGGGACCTCGCCGAGCTCGACCCATTCGCCGATCAGCTCGCACAGGATGCGGCGGAAGTACTCGTGCCGCGGGTAGGACAGGAAGCTGCGGGAGTCGGTGAGCATGCCGACGAAGTTGGAGAGCAGGCTCTCGTCGGCAAAGGTGGACAGCTGCAGCCGCATGCCGTTGCGGGTGTCGTTGTGCCACCAGGCGCTGCCCAGCTGCATCTTCTGAACGGTGTCCTTCTGGTAGGCGCCCATCAGGGTGACGAGCGGCATGTAGTCGTTGGGGTTCAGGGAGTAGAGCATCGTGCGCGGGATGGCGTCTTCGAGTTCCATCGAGTCGAACAACGCGGCGAGCGGCTCGGCGACGCTACGGTCGTTGAGGCCGTCGTAGCCGGTGTCCGGGCCGAGCTTGCCCAGCATCACGGTGTTGGTGTTGCGCAGGGCGTGCAGGTGCAGCTGCATGGTCCAGTTCTTGCGGTGGTACAGGCGCATCAGCGCCTTGAGCACCGCGGTGCGGTACTGGGCGATGCCGAGGTCGGTGAGCGTGCCGCCGGTCATGGCCGTCGTGACGATGACGTCGAGCTCGGCTTCGGTCGACTCCGCATAGACGACGGTGTCCAGGGCGTGGTCGGACAGCCGGGCGCCCATGGAGTGGAAGAAGTCGACCCGGGCCGACAGGGCGTCGACGATGTCGGCAAAGGAGCCGATCTTGACCCCGGCGGCCGTGCCGAGGGTGACCAGGTAGTCCGCGTAACCGGCGGCGTGGATGTTCATGGCCTTGTCCGGGCGGAACGCGGGGACGACGGTGAACGCCGTCTCGCTCTGGAGCAGTTCGTGGAAGTGCAGGTCGTCTGCGGGGTCATCCGTGGTGCAGATGGCCGTGACGTTGCTGGACCGGATCAGGCTGCGGCGGGAGAAGCCGGCCGTGGCCAGCAGGGCGTTGGCGCGGTCGTAGACCTCGCGGGCGGTTTCGCGGCTGAGGACCAGGTCGATGTTGAAGAAGCGCTTGAGTTCGAGGTGCGTCCACACGTAGAGCGGGTTGCCGAGAGCCTTTTCGACGGTACCGGCCCACGCGTGGAACTTGTCGAAGTCGTCGCCGTCGCCGGTGATGAGGTTCTCCGGCACGCCGTTGGCACGCATCAGGCGCCATTTGTAGTGGTCGCCTTTCAACCACACCTCGGTGATGCTGGCGAAGTTCTGGTCTTCGTAGATCTCCTGAGGGTTCAGATGGCAGTGGAAATCGATGATCGGCATGTGCTTGGCGTGATTGTGAAACAGCTTCTTCGCCATGTCGGTGCCGAGCAGGAAGTCGTCGTTGAGGAGCATGATCTGCGGTCCTTTGTCTGGGGTGGTTGGGGGTTAGGCGCGGACGGCGAGGTCGGCGATGGTGGCGCGTACGCCGCGGTCGCGCAGGGCGTCGAGGCCGGCAGCGACCTGGTCGACGAGGCCGTCGAGCTTGGTGAGGTCGCGGCCCCACAGGGTGGTGTCGGCCAGGATCGTGGCGACGTAGTTGTTCGGCGCGGCGGCATCCGTGGCGTAGGCGGCGTGGAAGGCCGCGATGGTCTCAGCGCTGTCGACCGGGGTGATCGTGACGGCCGGGTCGCCGCTGTAGGCGAGCAGGATGGCGGAGAGCGCGAGCGTGATGCGCGGCGGGAAGGTGCCGTTCTTGGTGTGGAAGCCGGTGAGGACCGGCAGCAGGCGGCTCGTGAACTTGGAGGCGCTGTTCAGGGCGATTGCGGAGAGCTCGTGGTGCATGAACGGGTTCTCGAAGCGCTCCTTCACCGACTCGGCGTATGCGGCGAGTTCGTCGTGCGGAAGGTCGAGCACGGGCATGATCTCCTCGTACATCACCGCTTCGACGAGCGGGCCGAAGTCGGCGTCGAGCATCACGTCGCGCACGGTCTCAACGCCGGCGAGGCGGGCGAGGGAGGCCATCGTGGTGTGCGGGGCGTTGAGCAGGAACACCTTGCGTTCGCGGTACGGGGTCATGTCGTCGGTCACGGTGACGTTGAGGCCGGCCCGGGCCAGCGGCAGGGTCTCGG
The DNA here is from genome assembly GCF_035984795.1 of Cryobacterium sp. MP_3.1. Classification (NCBI taxonomy): domain Bacteria; kingdom Bacillati; phylum Actinomycetota; class Actinomycetes; order Micrococcales; family Microbacteriaceae; genus Cryobacterium; species Cryobacterium sp. MP_3.1. The sequence continues at coordinate 12,613 of NZ_JAXCHV010000036.1, forward strand.
TGAGCGACTGCGGGCCCTCGATGACCCAGAGCACGAACGGTTCGGCCTTGACGATGAGGCGGTCTTCGAAGCCGAACTCGACGCAGAGTTCCTCGGCGCGGTCCTTGGGGTAGCCGGGGACGATCCGGTCGACCAGGCTGGAGTAGAAGGTGTTGTCGGTGTTGACCCACTGGATGAAATCGGCGCTGAGGCCCCAGTTCGCGGCGGTGGCGAGAACAGTTTCCTTGAGTTTGTCGCCGTTGCGCTCGATGAGCTCGCACGGGATCAGCTGGAAGCCCTTCTTGCCGAGCTCGAACCGGCGGAACAGGAGCGCGGTGAGCTTGCCGGGGAAGCTGGCGTGGGGGGTGTCGGCCAGCGTGTCTTCTGCGTTGTAGACGATGCCGGACTCTGTGGTGTTGGAGAAGATGAACTCGATGTCGTCGTCCTCGGCGAGGGCGAGGTAGGCCTCGTAGTCGAGGTACGGGTTGACGGTGCCGTTGACCAGAGTGATCACCTCGTGGGACTGCACTTCTTCGCCGTCCTGCTTGCCTTCCAGCAGCACCGTGTACAGGCCGTCCTGCTCCTCGAGCATGGCGACGAGGCCGCCGGCCAGGGGCTGCACGATCTTGACGCCACCGTTGAACAGCCCCTGCTTGTTCATCTGCTGCAGCTGCCAGTCCACGAATCCGCGCAGGAAGTTGCCCTCGCCGAACTGGATGGCACGGGTGGGCAGGGTCTGAACCGGGTGGATGGCGCTGGTGAGTCGTTCCATGACGAGCTGTCCTTCGTGGTGCTGTTGGGTGTGCTGCGGGCGGGGTGCGACAGCGATGCTGACGCTCATGCTGGTGCTCTGGCCCGGGGCGAGGCTGGCGGCCTGGTCGCGCACGTTGCAGGCCTCGACGCAGACGGTCTCGGTCCATTCGTCGTCGCCGTAGTCGCCCATCGCGGCGGCCTTGACGGTGCCGGGGTTCCAGACGACGGTCTGGGCGGCATCGGTGTCGCCGACCGTGATGGTGCGTGCATTGGTGACGTCGTCGATCGTCACGGTGCGGGGCATCGGGTAGATCCGGTCGATCTCGCCGCCGACGATGGAGACGGGCAGGGCAGAACTCGACGTGACGGCCGGGGTGACGCTGCGGTCGAGGTAGGGCAGGTCAGTGAGCCCGAGGAGCTGAGTCGTGCGGGCGTCGCCCACGGCGAAATAGGTGTGGAGTGCGGTCTCCACCGAAACTGTGACGGTTCCCTCGTTGAGAACCGCGAGCTCGAGGGTGAGCTGGGCGCCGATGGTGACGGTGTATCGCAGGGACACCGGCTGGGCCGTGCCGGCCTCATCGGGCTGCGTACCGGCTAGGTCGAAGGTGAGCACGGCATCGTCGCCGACGATGGCTGCAGCGGTGAGGGTCCAGGGCGAAATGCGCGCCCAACCGTGGTTGGGTGCCGTGGCGTCGGTGGGATTCGGGCCGAACCAGGGGAAGCACACCGGAATGCCGCCGCGAAGGGCCGCGGAGGATGAGTATGCGCTGTGTTCGCTCATCCACAGCACCGGTTTCTGGCCGGTGGGGGTCCACTGGGCGACGTGTGCGCCGTGCAGGTAGACCAGCGCGGTGGCCGCAGGAAGAGTGACCTCGACGGCCGGCAACGAGCCTGCCCCTGTCGCCATTCGGATGCCGCTCGGCAGCGGGAGAGCGCTCTCGCTTGCCGACCCAGGTTCGTGCGTAGTTCCCTGCATGAGTTCCTCCACTGTGAGAATCAGCCAGATCAATTCTGAATCTGTTCCACGTGATGGAACTGGAGTCCGTCACGTGAACTCAACCTAACCCCGTGGGATTCCTTTTCGCAACTTGGGCGGCCGGGGAATCGACGTCAGACCGGAATGACGCATCTGAAACAGGCGTTTGTCGCGTTGTCAAGGGTCTGACGGCATCGAATCAGGCTCGGAGCGCGGCAGGATGCCACCGAGATTCCGCAACCGTGGTTAAATGGTCCGCAGGGCAGAACTTCAGAACAGAGGTGGGACACATGACGGTGGCGAACGAGATCGAGGCCACGAACGCGCCTGAGCTCGACGGGCTGGGCAACCGGGCCAAGGACAATGCGGCACAGAAGCTGCTGCGGGTGCTTGAGGCGGTGTCCAACCCGGGTGACTCCCACCGGCTCAGCGACCTGGTGAAGGAAACCGGCCTGGCCAAGACCAGCGTGTTCCGCTTGCTGAGCGAGCTGATCGACAGCGGGTACGTCACCCGTCGCCCCGACGGCAGCTACGCGCCCGGCCGATCGCTGCGTCTCCTTGCGCTCAAGCTCACCGCCGGCCCCAACGACTCCGACCTGGTGGGAGCCAGGCTCCGGCAGTTGCAGACCGACGTGCGCAGCACCATCCACTTCGCGCTGCGCACCGGGGACTTCGCCACCTACGTGGAAAAGATCGAGGACACCGCCCAGCCGATCCAGATCGCTTCGCGGGTCGGCGGCCAGATTCCGCTGCATTCGACGGCGATCGGCAAGTCGATCCTGGCCCACCTCCCCGAGAGCGAGGTGCGCAATTACGCGACCCGCACCGGTCTGCGCTCCCGCACCGCGTTCACCATCACAACCGTCGCCGACCTGCTCGCCGATGGTGCGCTGGTGCGCAACCGCGGCTTCTCCATCGATGACCAGGAAAACGAGGAGCACATCCGTTGCATGGCGGTGCCGGTGTTCGACACCCAGCAGCATCTCATCGGGGGCATCGGCATCACGACCATCGCCCCCCTGGTCGCCAGGGAGACGCTCGAGTCCTATGCTCCGCTGCTGATGACGGCGGCCCGCGACGTGATGACCCTGCTCTAGCAACCGGGGCCGGTCAGCCGCGCTGCCCGGATACTAAAGAATGACCCCGGCGCTGCCGGGGTCATTCTTTATGGGCTGGAAATGCCAACTCGCCAGTCGAGCGGTTGCACGGATCGGCCGGACCCGCGCACCGCAGTCGACGGGACTAACCCTGGCGAGCCTTGAATCGGGGGTTCGACTTGTTGATGACGAATGTGCGCCCATGGCGCCGCACCGTCTGTGAACCCTGCATCTTCTTCATCGAACCCAGTGAATTACGGACCTTCATCTGGCTCCTTTCCGTCGGTTAACGAGAGCAACACCACACGAGCGGATCTATTCCGTCCCGGCGGCTTCCGGTACGTCGAGCACCCGGCGCGGACCGGCTCCGTCGGTGCGCAGGCGGTCATCGGAGTTCACGACGGCGCACCGGGTTTGGGACAGGCAGCCGCAGCCGATGCAGCCGGTGAGTTCCGCCTGCATCCGCTCGAGCACGGCTTGCTGCCTGGCCAGGTGCTCCCCCCAGGTGGCGGAAATGGTGCCCCACTCGGCCCGGCTCGGTGGGCGGCGCTCCGGCAGGTCCTTGAGGATCACGGCGACCTCGGCCAGCGAGATCCCGTAGCGCACCGAAACCTGGATGAAGGCGATGCGCCGCAGCACGTGCCGCGGGAAGAGGCGCGCGTTGCCGCTTGAGCGCAGCGCGGGGATCAGCCCGAGCATTTCGTAGTAGCGCACGGTGGAGACCGGGACTCCGGCGCGGGCGGCAATCTGCCCGATCGGCAGGAGATCATTGCTGGACAAGTGCTCTGACAGTGGGCCGTCTCCTTGATCTCAAGTGCACTTGAGACGATATCGTAAACAAATGACCGCATATACGCTTCCCCCGCTGACCTATGACTATGCCGCCCTCGAGCCCGCCATCAGCGGGCGCATTATGGAGCTCCACCACAGCAAGCACCACCAGGCCTACGTGACCGGTGCCAACGCCGCTCTCGACCAGCTCGCTGAGGCCCGCGAATCCGGCAACCTCACCTTCGTCAACAAGCTTCAGAAGGACCTCTCCTTCAACCTCGGCGGCCACGTCAACCACTCGATCTTCTGGACCAACATGTCCCCGAACGGTGGCGACAAGCCCACCGGTGAGCTCGCCGCTGCGATCGATGACACCTTCGGTTCGTTCGAGAAGTTCCAGGCCCACTTCACCGCCGTGGCCATGGGCGTTCAGGGCTCCGGCTGGTCGATCCTCGCCTGGGACACCCTGGGTCAGCAGCCCATCATCGTGCAGCTCTACGACCAGCAGGGCAACCTGCCCGCCGGCATCGTCCCGCTGCTCATGCTCGACGTCTGGGAGCACGCCTACTACCTCGACTACCAGAACGTGCGCGCCGACTACGTCAAGGCGTTCTGGACCGTCACCGACTGGGAGAACGTCTCCGCCCGCTTCACGAAGGCGCGCGACACCACCTCGGGCTTGATCACCCTGTAACCCCGGCGCCCCTCTCGCGAGCCGTGAGAAAAGCCCCGAAAATCTGAGGTTTTCGGGGCTTAGCTCACGGCTCGCGTGCGTCTGACGCGGTCAGTCCGCCGACACGGCCTGCAGCACGGGCAACCGCGCGGCGTGGATCGCCGGCCAGAGTGCGGCCAGCACGCCGACCAGGGCCGCGACCCCGAGCATCGACGCGAGCTGGCCCCAGGGGATCGCGAGCTCGGTGAGGCCGATCTCGGTGAAGACCGTGGGCATCAGCGACGCGATGCCCACCCCGACGGCCATGCCCAGGACGGTGCCGAACAGGGCCGTGAGGATCGATTCGATGGTGATGATCCCGGCCAGTTGCATCCGGCCCAGGCCGACGGCGCGCATGAGCCCGATCTCCCGGGTGCGTTCGATCACCGACAGCGCCAGGGTGTTCACGATGCCAAGGATCGCGATGACGACCGACAGCGCCAGCATGGCGTACAGGATTCCGAGGATCTGGTCGACCTGCCCGGCCAGTTGGCCGGCGAACTCCTCCTTGTCGAGCACCGAGAGCACGACGTAAGGCGCGGCCGCCCCGGTCAGGTCGTCGCGCACCTCCGCCGGCGTGGCGGCCGCGGCCGAGGTGATCAGCAGCGAGTCGATCGCGATCTGGGACGCCGGCACGATGCGTTCGAAGGCGTCGTCGGGCATGATGATCGGCGCGCCGATCACGGCGGTGTCGACGATGGCGCCGATCGACGCGGATGCCTCCCCGGCCGCCGTCGTGAACGTCACGTCGTCGCCGACCACCCAGCCGTGGTCCTCGGCGGCGCTGCGCTGAACGGCGAGCTGCCCCGCCGCAAAGCCGGCCAGCGTGCCCTCGACGGCGTCGAAGTCGATGGTGTTTCCGAGCGCGGCGGGCGGCAGCGCCACCACGATGAGGGACCGCTCGGCGACGGTGTCTCCCGCTGCCTCGGCCAGCATCGCCGGGCCATACCGCAGCTCGTCGACGGAGGCCACCGTGTCGAGGGCGCTCAGATCGGTCACCACACCGGCCGGCACCACCCCGGCGGCGGACTGCACCGAGAAGTCTGCGATCCAGCCGTCGTCCACGATCGCGCGGGTCGAGACCGTCGCCGATGCGGCGAGCACCGAGGCCGCGCCCACCAGGGCCATGCCGATCATGAGCGCCCCGGCGGTGTTCGCGGTGCGGCGCGGGTTGCGGATCACGTTGCCGCGGGCCAGGCGGCCCAGCGGTTTGACGGCCACGACGAAAACCGCGGCCAGGGCGCTCAGCGAGTACTGGGCGATAACCGGGGCCAGGACCAGCACCCCGAGGACCACACCGGCCGCTCCCAGGCCCAGCAGTGCCGGACCGTCGGGGTCGGGCCGGGACCAGGCGGCGACCAGTCCGGCCAGACCGGCGACGGTGAGAGCGGATCCGACAATGGCCCGCAGCCGAAGCGACCTGGACCTGGCGCCGCCGGCCTCGCGCATGGCCTCCACCGGCGTGGTGAGCGCCGCCCGGCGGGCCGGCAGCGCCGCAGCCGCGATGCTCACCAGGGTGCCCACCAGCAGCGAGATCACCACGGTGGCGGGGTCGAGCGGGATGCTGCCGGACAGGTTCATGCCGATCTGGGCGACCGCCATCCGCACGAGCGACACCAGGCCGAGGCCGGCGGCGATGCCGAGCGCGGAGCCGACCAGGCCCACCACCGCGGCCTGGATGAGGATGGAGGCGAACACCTGACCGGGCGAGGCGCCGACGGCGCGCAGGAGCGCGAACTCGCGCATCCGCTGCTGTACCGACATAGCGAAGGTGTTGGAGATGATGAACGCGCCCACGAACAGGGAGATCCCGGCGAACACCAGCATGAACGTCTGCACGAAGCCGAGCATGGCGTTGATGTCCGCTGTGGCCTCGGTGCGCATGGCGGTGCCGCCGACGGTCTCGACGCCGGTCGCGTCGGCGGCGGCCAGGGCCGCGTCGACCCTGTCGACGAGGATCTGCTCGTCCACCCCGGTGTCCCCGTAGACGTCGATACTCGCCACCAGGCCGTCGGCCGCATAGGCGGCGGTGGAGGTGGGCACGTCGAGGAAGACGATGGTGGCGCCGGCCATCGGCGCCCCGAGCGAGACCTCCCCCACGACCGAGACGGTCTGGACCTCACCGGCGAGCACCACCGAGGTCTCGTCGCCGAGGGTCAGGCCAGACGACTCGAGGGTCGCCGATTCCAGCGCGATCTCCGCAGCGCCGACGGGTGAGCGTCCGGCGACGATGTCGAGGGTGTCGTCGTCGGGGTGGAGCGCCATCCCGAAGGTGGGCGCCTGCGTGCTCACCACGGCCGTGCCGTCGGCGCCGACGAGCACGATGGGTCCGGAGACCGCGGGCAGGGCGTGCCGCACACCGTCGACGGTGTTGAGGGTCAGCGCGAGGTCGGCCGGGATGGCCTCGCGCACGTCACCGGCCGAGCTGCCGGCCTGGGCGGCACTGGCGGCGGGCTCGCTGCCGCGCACGTAGACATCCGCTTGCATCGAGCTGGCCACGATGCCGGAGAAGGTGGAACCCATCATGGTGCGAAGCGACAGGGTGCCCGCCACGAAGGCGACCCCGAGGGTCACCGCCAGCAGCGACAGCAGAAAGCGCACCAGGTGGGCGCGGATGCCCCGCAACGCGACCCGGGTCATCGCCGGGCGCCGTCGTGCTCGGTCTCGGTCTCGTCGCCCATCGACCGCATGACGTCGAGCACCGACGCCTGGGTGGGGTCGGTGAGTTCGTGCACGAGCCGGCCGTCGGCCAGGAACAGGACCCGGTGGGCGTAGGCCGCCGCCCGGGCGTCGTGGGTCACCATCACGACGGTCTGGCCGAGGTCGTCGACCGACCCGCGCAGGAACCGCAGCAAGTCACCGGCTGATTTCGAGTCGAGGTTTCCGGTGGGCTCGTCGGCGAACACCACGGCCGGCCGGGCCACCAGGGCTCGGGCGCAGGCCACCCGTTGCTGCTGACCGCCGGAGAGTTCGCTGGGTCGGTGGTGCAGGCGGTCCTCGAGCCCGACCGCCGCGACGATCGCGGCGAAATGCGCCCGGTCCACCGGGCGCCGGGCGATGTCCAGCGGCAGGGTGATGTTCTCGGCGGCGGTGAGGGTGGGAATCAGGTTGAACGACTGGAAGATGAAGCCGAGCCGGGTGCGGCGAAGCGCCGTCAGCTGCCGCTGCGACATGCGCCCCACGTTCATGCCGTCCACGATCACGGTGCCGGCGGTGACGGTGTCCAACCCCGCCATGCAGTGCATCAGCGACGACTTTCCCGACCCCGACGGGCCCATGATCGCGGTCAGTTCGCCCCGGGCGAAGTCCACGTCGATGCCGTCCAGGGCGCGCACCTCGGTCTCGCCGGTGCCGTAGGTCTTGACCAGGCCCCTGGCGCACGCGATCACGGATGCCGGCGGTGCGGTGAGCGAGCGCGCCGGGTGGTTCGAGGTGAGCGTATGGGCGGTCATGTACGGTCCTTCACGGTCGGAGCGCGGGCGCGCTGGGGTCGATCCCCAGTGTTGCCCTCTGCCCCGCGTGGCGGTATCGGGACAAACCCTGACTCGACCCTGAGCGGACCCTGAGCGCCGCCCGCGGGCTAGCCGGGAAGGTCGTAGCGGTGTCTGATGTGCCGGCGGTCGGCGCTGGCCTGCCAGAACTCGATCTCGGTGGGGCGCAGCGCGTAGACCTGCCAGGCCGGGTTCGGTGCCGCATCGGCGGCCGGGCGCGCGGCCCAGTCCCGGGCGGATGCCTCGGCGGAGAGCTCGACGACCGGGCCGACCAGTCGCACCTGGCGGCCGAGCTCAGACCAGTAGAAGTTCATCGCCGCCCGCGGGTTGGCCGCCAGCTCGCGGCCCTTGCGGGAGGTGCGTGCGGTGGCGAACTGCCATCCGTCGTCGTCGAGGTCCTTGAGGATGAGCATCCGCGACGACGGCGCCCCGGAGCCGGCAGCGGCCCCCACGGTGGCGAGGCTGAACGCGTGCGGCTGCCGCACCCCGGCGGCGAGCGCCGCCTCGAACCAGCTGAGGAACAGCTCCACCGGGTCGGCCGGGGCGGTGGCCGGGTCGAACGCGGGCAGGTCGTCGGGGAAGTCGGGCAGGGCCCGCAGCCGCGCTCTCAGGGTGTCGCTCACGTACCCATCCTGCCTCGCGAACCGTGGGAAAAGCACCTGAAACTCGAGATTGCCGGGGCTTAACTCACAGGTCGCGGGACCCAGGAGCCCTCGAGGAGGGTCGCGTGCACGTGCAGGTCGGCGTCGAGCATCACCAGGTCGGCGCGGAGGCCCGGCACGATCCGGCCGCGGTCGGTGAGGGCGAGCAGGTCGGCGGGGTTCTGGGTGGCGGCCCGGATGGCGAGCGGCAGCGGCACCCCTGCGGTGAGCACCGCGTACCGCACGGCGTGGCTGAGAGTGAGCACGCTGCCGGCGATGGTGCCGTCGATCAGCCGCGCCTCGCCGTGGGCCACCCGCACGTCCAGGCCACCCAGTTTGTAGTCGCCGTCCGCGGCGCCGGCCGCGGCCATGGCATCCGTCACCAGGACCGGGCGGGCCGGGCTCTCGCTGATCAGGCGCACGACGGCCGGGTGCAGGTGCACCCCGTCGGCGATGATCTCGGCGAACACGGCGGGGTCGTCCAGCAACGCCAGAGCAGCCCCCGGCTCGCGGTGATGCAGGGGCGGCATGGCATTGAACATGTGGGTGCCCGCCGTCGCGCCCGCCGCGATCGCCGTGCGGGTCATGGCGTAGTCCGCGTCGGTGTGGCCGATGGCGGCCACCGCGCCGTGCTGCACGATGCGCGCCACGGCGGCCAGGCCGCCCTCCAGCTCGGGGGCGATGGTGACCATGCGCACCGCGCCGCCGCCGGCCCCCATCAGCCGGTCGATGCCGGCGGCATCCGGCGGCAACAACAACTCCGGGGCGTGGGCTCCCCGGTGCTTGGGGCTCAACCAGGGGCCTTCCAGGTGGATGCCGGCCAGCAGGCCGACCCGCACCAGCTCGGCGAGCGCCCGAACCAGGCGCTCCATCTCGTCGATGGGCGCGGTCACCAGGCTGGCCATCATGGTTGTGGTGCCGTGGTCCAGGTGGGTCTGAGTGATGCGCCTGGCGACGGCGTGAGTGTTCGCATCGTTGAAACTGACGCCGCCGCCACCGTGGTTGTGGACGTCGATGAATCCCGGCGCCAGCACCCCGGCCGGCAGGGAGACATCCGCGGGCCGGGGTGGTTCGCCGGCTCCACAGTCGACGATCAGGCCGCCCCGCACCTCGACCCAGCCGGGAGAGTACTCCCGGTCGGGCAGGACCACTGTGCCGGCTGCGAGAAGCAGCGGCGTCTCGGTGCCCGGTCCGGCTTCGCCCGGCAGCGCGGGCGCGTGCCCGGGTTCTGCGGTGTCGGGTCGGGAAATGAGCGGTGTCATGACGGGGTCTCCAGGGTTGTCGGTGGCGGCTGAGGGTCAGCCGCGGACGGTGAGGAAGGTGTCTCCGGCCTCGAGTTCCAGACCGGCGGCCACGGCGTCGGCGAGGGTGATGTTCTCCGCCTGGCGCTCCAGGATGATCACCGGCACGATCGGGTCGCGGCCGCTGGCCACGATGGCGGGGACGTCATAGCTGACGATCACGTCACCGGCGGTGACGGTGTCGCCCTGCTGGGCGCGCAGGGTGAACCCCGCGCCCTTCAGTTGCACGGTGTCGATACCGAGGTGCACCAGCACCCCGACACCCTCCGGCGCCACGATCACGTAGGCGTGCGGGAACACCTTGAGCAGCTTGCCGCTGATCGGCGCGATGGCGTCGACGACCTCGCGGGGAGGGTCGATCGCCCCGCCGGGCCCGACGATCGCCTGGGCGAAGGTGGGGTCGGGTACCAGGCCGAGCTCCACGGCGCGGCCGGGAACGGGCGCGAGCACGATCAGGGAGGCGACGCTCACCTGAGGTCCTCGATGTCGTCGGCCAGGTTTTCGGCCTCGGGGCCGACGATGACCTGCACGATGGTTCCGGACCTGAACACGCCGTGCGCACCGGCGGCCTTGAGCGCGGGCTCGTTGACCAGCGTCGGGTCGGTCACTTCGGTGCGCAGCCGGGTGATGCACGCCTCGATGTCGACGACGTTGCCGGCGCCGCCGAGGCCGGCCAGGATCTGCTCTGCCTTGCTACTCATTAGTTACTCCTCGGAAATGTATACGGATCTGTGGGATGGATCGGTCGACAAGGAGGCTCTCATCTACGAGACGCCTGTGCGGGCCGGCCCTTGACAAACAGACCGCCGCACCTCCATTATCGAGTAATTGGACCGTACCAGTACGGACCACAAAGCGGAAGTGGTCCGGTTGGTTGTCAGCTGGATCGCAGAAAGCCCGCTCCCGAAAGTCAACGCCCTGGAAAGGTGATGAAGTCGTGACACACCTCGACGGCCCGGTCCTCGCTAACGGCGCCGTGCCCAAGCACGTGCAGTTGCGGGCCATCCTGCTCGAACGTGTCGAGACCACATTGGCACCCCATGCCGCGATCCCGCCCGAACGAAAGCTCATGACCAAGTACGGCGTGAGCCGGTCAACGGTGCGGGAGGCGATCCGCCAACTGGTCGACGAGGGCGTGCTCTACCGCATCCAGGGAAAGGGCACCTTCGTCGCCGGCGAGCGCGTGCAGAGCGACCTGCACCTCGCCTCGTTCACCGAAGACATGCGTCGGCGCGGCCTGGTGCCCGCCACCGTCGTGATGGGGTCCAGGTTGATCGACGCACCCCTCGAGGTGCGTGCTGCGCTGGGCCTGAGGGCCGGCGCGCAGGTGCAGCAGGTCGAGCGTCTGCGGCTCGCCGGCGGCATCCCGATGGCCTTCGAACGCGGTTACTACCCGGCCGGCCTGCTGCCCGACCTCGGGAGCCAGGACCTCACCCGTTCCCTCTACGCCACCTTCGCCACCGAGTACGGCCTGCGCATCGATCACGCCGAACAGACCGCGTGGGCCGAGACCGCGAACGCCGAACTCGCCGAACCACTCGGCATCAACGTGGGTGTCCCCCTTCTCGTCTTCCTCCGCACGTCATCGGCGGGGTCCACCCCCGTTGAACACGTCACCTCGTGGTATCGGGGCGACCGCTACCAGATCCACATGACCCTCGACCTCAACCACGAACTGTAAGTCAGCCTGCTCCGCCCCACCCGGGTGGCCTGCCGAGCTCATCGGCAGCGCCAGCATGCCTTCCCGCAGCCTCTGGCCGCACACCATTCACCCGTCCACAAGACACACCACGAGCACCAACACAGGAGGAATCCATGTCCAGCACCACCGTAGATGCCGGAACGGGACGAAAAATCCCGGGCCTCGCCCAACTCCAGCGCATCGGCCGCAGCCTCATGCTGCCGATCGCCGCCCTCCCCGCCGCCGGACTTCTGCTGCGCCTGGGCCAGCCCGACCTGCTGGGCGCCATCCCGGGCTTCGAGACCGGCGCTGCCGTGATCGCCGCTGCCGGCGGCGCACTGTTCGACAACCTCCCCCTGCTCTTCGCGGTGGGCGTGGCGATCGGCTTCGCCAAGAAGGCGGATGGCTCGACCGCCCTGGCCGCCGTGGTGGGTTACCTCGTGTTCAGCAACGTCGGCAAGGCGATGTCTCCGCTCGTGATGGGCCTGCCCGAAAAGGGTGCCGACCAGGTTCTGGTGAACTACAACGTCCTTGCCGGCGTGCTCATGGGCGTCGTCTCCGCCGTGCTGTGGCAGAAATACCACCGCATCAAACTACCCAGCTATCTGGCCTTCTTCGGCGGACGCCGGTTCGTGCCGATCGTCACCGCCGTTGCAGCCCTGGTGCTCGGGGTTCTGCTCAGCTTCCTCTACCCGGCGTTCAGCAGCGGCCTCACCTCGTTCGGCGCGTTCGTCAGCTCCAACGACATCTGGGGCGGGTTCCTCTATGGAACCGCGAACCGCCTGCTCATTCCCGTCGGCCTGCACCACATCCTCAACTCGATGATGTGGTTCGTGATCGGCGACTACAACGGCGCCACCGGCGACCTGCACCGCTTCTTCGCCGGCGACCCCACCGCGGGTTCGTTCATGACCGGATTCTTCCCCATCATGATGTTCGCCCTCCCCGCCGGCGCCCTGGCCATCTGGCACGAAGCCAAGAAGTCGCAGAAGAAGATCGTCGGTGGCATCATGCTCACCGGCGCCCTCACGGCGATGCTCACCGGCGTCACCGAGCCGCTGGAATTCTCGTTCATGTTCGTCGCCTTCCCGCTCTACGTCATCCACGCTGTGCTCACCGGCACCTCGCACGCCCTGGTGAACTTCCTTGACATCCGGGACGGCTTCAGCTTCAGTGCCGGCGCCTTCGACTACATCCTCAACTTCGGCCTCGCCGAGAAGCCGCTGTTGCTCATCCCCATCGGCTTGGCCTACGCGGCGCTCTACTACTTCCTGTTCCGGTTCGTCATCCGCCGCTGGAACCTGAAGACGCCGGGCCGCGGCGACGACGTCGTGGAGGAGGCCGCCCCCGACTCCACCTCGAAGGCCGCGGTCTAGCCTGACCGGCCGGTGTCGCGAGCCTCGCTCGCGGCACCGGTCGGCACCATCGTTTCTCGCACCATCCACTCTTCTCAATCGCATCTGGAGCATCCCTTGGCTGAAGTAGTCATCCTCACATCCGACACCGACGCCGGCATTCTCGCCGCCGCATCGATTCGGGCACTCATCAGTCAGAAAGCGGATGCCGTCCTCGGTCTCGCCACCGGCTCCACGCCGATGTCGCTGTACAGCGCCCTCGCCGACTCGCTCAGGTCCGACCCGCTGGACGTGTCGAAGGTGCGCGGATTCGCGCTCGACGAATACGTGGGCCTGCCCAGTGGGCACCCGGAGAGCTACCGGGCCGTCATCACCCGCGACGTCGTGCTGCCGCTCGGCCTCACCCCCGGCAACATCCAGGTGCCGAACGGCGACCTGGCCACCCTCGAGACCGCGGGCAGCGAGTACGAGGCCGCCATCCGCGCCGCCGGCGGCGTCGACGTGCAGATCCTCGGCATCGGCCGCACCGGCCACGTCGGCTTCAACGAGCCCGGCTCCTCGTTCGCGTCACTGACCAGGGTCAAGACCCTCACCGAGAAAACCCGGATCGACAACGCCAGGTTCTTCAGCTCCCCCGACGATGTTCCCGTCCACTGCATCACGCAGGGCCTGGGCACCATCCGCCGGGCCCGTCACCTGATCCTGCTGGCCTTCGGCGAGGAGAAGGCCGAGGCCATCGCCGCGGCGGTGGAAGGTCCGGTCACCTCCAGCAGCCCGGGCTCCGTCATCCAGCTGCACCCGCACGTCACCGTTCTCGTCGACGAGGCCGCGGCCTCTCGCCTGGCGAACCTGGACTACTACCGGTACACCTACGCGAACAAGCCGGCCTGGCAGGTCATCTAACCGGCTACCAGACCCGGCAGCGCGGCGACGACGGCGGCCGCACCGAGCACCATCACCAGGCCGTACCCGCAGGCGCTGAGCACGGCCTGGCCCCGCACGCCGATCCGGCCGCCGGCGAACGCCCCCACCGCGACCAGAACCAGTTGCCAGGCCAGGGAAGCCACCACGGCGCCCGCCACGAACACGGCCGGCGCGGTGTCCAGGCCGAGGGACGGCGGCAACGCCGCGGTCAGTGCACCGAAGTACAGCAACGTCGCCGGGTTGATCGCCGTGAGCCCGGCGAACGTCGCAAAGACCCGGCCCGGCGACGACGGTCGCGGCGGTTTGTCACGCGGCTGCGCCGCCGCGGGCCGGCGGCGCAGCCCGAGGGCTCCCAGCAGCAGGAGGATCAGCCCGGCGCCCACGGCCGGCGCCGCTCCCCAGGAGGCGAGAACCGGGGCGGCGACCGCACCGATCGCCAGTGCGGCGACGCAATAGAGGCCGTCCACCAACGCCACCGCCAGCGCTGCTACGGCCCCGGAACCGAATCCGCCCGCCAGAGCCTCCCGCACCAGGAGCACGCCGATGGCTCCGAGCGGCACGGCTACTCCCCACCCGGCCAACAGCCCGCCGACGAACAGCGGCCCCAGCTCGATCTCCATGCCACGATCCTGCCCTGGCCGCCGACCCTGCCCCTAGATTTTCTCCGTGGCACGGCTACGATCGCGGCATGGACGATCTCGACGGCGAAATCATCGGCATTCTGCGCACCGACGGGCGCATTTCCTTCAGCGCCCTCGGCACCGCGGTGGGGCTGAGCACCAATGCGGCCGCCGCCAGGGTGCGGAAGCTCGAAGCCACCGGGGTCATCGTGGGGTACCGGGCCGTGCTGGCCGATGACGCCCCGCTGGGCCCGCTCGGGCTGGAGGCTTTCATCGACGTTCGGCTCCGCACCGACACGGACTCCGACTCCTTCCTCCTCGCCGCTCTGGCCGAGCCCGAGGTGCGTGATGCCGCGCACGTGACCGGTCCGTACGATTACCTGCTGCACGTTTGGGTCAATGACACCACGCACCTGAACGAGCTGCTGCACCGCCTGAAGAAGCAGGCCGGGGCCGGCCAGACCCAAACCCGGCTCGCCCTGCGACCACCAGCCACCGCCAGGGAATGACCCGGTCCGGGCGCCGCTTCGGCTAAAATCGGGCGGTGTCCACGTCCCTGCGCCAGTCCCCCGGAGCCCGGGTCGGCCTGTCCATCGCCGTGGCCACCGGCCTGTACGGCATCTCGTTCGGCGCCCTGTCCGTCGCGTCCGGGCTGACCGTGTGGCAGACCCAGGCGCTGAGCCTGCTGCTGTTCTCCGGCGGATCGCAGTTCGCGTTCATCGGGGTCATCGCCGGCGGCGGCACACCGGTGGCCGCCGCGAGCGCGGCGGCACTGCTGGGCATCCGCAACGCGGTGTACGGGATGCAGATCAACGTTCTGCTGCAGCCGCGCGGATGGCGGCGCCTCGCGGCCGCCCAGGTGACCATCGACGAGTCGCTGGCTACGAGCACCGGTCAGACCGACCCTCTCGAGCAGCGGCGCGGCTTCTGGGTGGCCGGGATCGGCATCTTCGTGCTGTGGAACCTGTTCACCCTGGTCGGGTCCCTGGCCGGCGATGCTCTGGGCGACCCCAAGCGGTGGGGCCTGGACGGCGCCGCCGTCGCCGCATTCCTGGCCCTGCTCTGGCCGCGGCTGCGATCACGGGACGCCGGCGCGATCGCGGCGGCCTGTGCGCTCGCCACGATCCTTGCCGTGCCGTTCGTGCCGCCCGGCGTGCCGATTCTGGTGGCGGCCGTCGTCGCCGCGGCGGTCGGCTGGTTCGGCTACCGGGCGGGACCCGACGGCGAGGGGCTGGAGCCCGACATCGACCCGTATCCCGACACCGTGCAGACCGACCGGACGGACCCCTCGTGACCCTGTGGTTCTGGATCGTCGTCGCCTGCGTCGTCGGGTTCCTCACCAAGCTCCTCGGCTATCTCGTGCCGAAGAAGTGGCTGGCCAATCCGCGGGTGGCCCGGGTCGCCGGCACCCTCACCATCGGCCTGCTGGCCTCCCTTACCGTGGCCAACACCGTGGCGACCGGGCAGCAGCTGGTGCTCGACGCCAGGCTGGGGGCGCTGGTGGCCGCCGCCGTGGCCCTCTGGCTGAAGGCACCGTTCCTGGTCGTGGTGATCGTGGGTGCGGCAGCGGCGGCCGGGCTCCGGCTGCTCGGCCTGCCGTAGTCCTGGGCGGGATCGGCCCCGCCCGTGTGTTAGTGTAGGAAGTTGCGCGTCGATCTTTACCACGATCCGACCACTCCGCTGCCCCAATCCATGGCCGGAGTCACGCACCGCTCGAACGGGTACTACCCGCTCGGACGCACTCGACCGGGACTTACGGTCGATCAACTACGCTGTTCGAATTTCGGCGCACGCAATGCTGCGCGCCGCCTTCACACGTCATAACGAAAAGTACGATTCATGTTCACAACCACTCATACCCTTGACCACGCCACGGACGCCATCGACACCCTGTCGCCGGAACACCGCCAGGCTATTCACCTCGCCTACTACTCGGGCTTCAGCAACAATCAGGTCGCCGACCTGCTCGGCGTGAGCGTCGACGTCGCCGATTCCCGCCTGAGCGAGGGCCTCACGCACCTGCGTTCGGCCCTGCGCGTCGCCGCCTGACTACTACCGGGAGACGGGCAATCCTTCTCCTGACACCCTCGGAAGGAAACGACAGTGTTTCTCCTCTTCGGCATCAATGCCTCGCAGAAGGTCATCAACGTCGTCACGTTCGTCTGCGCATTCTGCGGGGCGCGAGCGCCGCAAAATGTCGTGAAGTCAGCGAACCGGTTCACGGTATTCTTCTTGCCGCTGTTCTCGTTCTCCACCAAGTATTCCAACGAGTGCACGAACTGTGGCGGACAGACCCGCCTCAGCGCCGACCAGGCGCGACATTCCCTGGACTGGGTCCAGTCCCGCATGTCCTCCTAGGCGCTGCAACGGGCGCTACGGTTGCCTCCAGACCGGTGCGCTACCTCCTCGTCGCTCTCGGCTACGGTCACCTCTTCTAGTCCGCGCAACTGTTGCCCATCCGGACAATTGCGCCCGGCACACCGGCAACTATTGTCCGCACGGGCAACAGTTGTCGGCGGGCTACGGTTGGTGCAGGACCGGCTGCCGGGTTGACCGCTTCTCGAATACCCACAGGCCGTTCGTGGCCGGGAACCACGGCCGGTCGCCGCTCCTGACCCTGAGGTGAGAGAGGGCATCGACGTATCCCTGCTGGGTGACCGCCTCGCTGCGCACGAGATCGAAGCCCAGGTCGCCGGCGTATCGGCTGTACCCACCGAGAGTGAAGAGCTGATAGCGCTCCAGGGCTTCCCGCGGGAACGTCTCGATGCCCCAGGTGAGCGTGAGCAGAAACTCGGCGACGGCATGCCGGGTGCCGGTCAGGGTCCGCCCGCGCAGGTGCAGCGCCCGCAACAACGGGTGCGGGCTGCGCCGCAGGTAGTCGTGGAACGCCTCGACGTCCTCGTCCGACAATCCGTCCACGGTCGCGGGCTCCAGGGGCCGTTCCGGCATGACACCGTCGCGGATGATCAACCGGGCCCGGTCGCGCAGGCTCTCGCGGCACCGGATCACAGTGAGTGCCAGAGCGTCGTACCCGCGCAGGATTGGTTCGGTATCCGGCGACGTTCCGTAGGAGTAGACCTCATGCAGCAGGGCGCTCACCACGATCGTGTCGAACGGCTCGTCGAAGAGCTGCGGCACCTGCTCGGCGTAGCCGCGCCGCACCTCGTGCAGCATCCCGAGCTCAGTCAGCCTGGTGATGGCGTCCGGCGCGGCGTCCAGGGCGGATGTCCGGAAGCCGGCACCCGCCATCGCGGCGGTGAGCTCGCCACCGCCGGCTCCGACATCCAACACCGCGGGGCCACGCAGGTGCGGCAGCACCATCCGCGCCTTGTCACCGAGTGAGGAGCCCATCCGGTCGAAATAGCGAGGCTCCAGCGCAACTGTCGGCATGGGTGGGCGTGCTCCTCGCGGGCGGTGGTCGGGAAGGCTCAAGGCTAGCGAAAACGACGGGTCGACGTCCGGCCCCGGTGCGTCCCGGGCCGGCTCGCCGCCTGCCGGGCGAACGCGGAGTGGAATCGACCGTGAAACCGACCGTCCGGACGGTCTTTTTTGGTACGATGTCCGCATGGATCGCAAAGCACTCATTCTCGGCGCCGCCCGACAGCTCACACTAGATCGCGGAGTCGTCCCCTCGCTGAACGAGACGGCGAGCAAGGCCGGGGTCTCGAAGGGTGGCCTCCTGCATCACTTCCCCTCCCGGGCGGCGCTTGTGCAAGGACTGGCTGTGGCTGCCCTGGAGGAAATCGACGCCATAATGGTCGCCGCATCGACGGAGGGCCGAGCGGCCGAGACGTGGTTGCGAATCTCGGTGCCGGCCGGGGAGGACGTGGCGTTGTTCCGGGCGCTGGCCATCGCGCACCGTGCGGTAGAGACGCATGAAGACGACGTCGCGGCCGCATCGCGGGAGGCGATCGCGCGGTGGGAGTCGATGATCCGGGACGAAACGGGAGACGCAACGCGAGCGCGGATCATCCGTCTAGTCGGCGACGGACTCGCCGCGAACGTCGTCGCCGGCATCGAAAGCGCCCCCACGGAGGCGGAACTCGACGCCCTGATCGACGTCCTCGTGCGCCGTCCGGGGCAGGACAGTCGGTGACCGCGCCTCTTCTGCTCGCGATCGCCGGGCTCGCGGTGCTGGACTCGTTCAACCCGGCGACGATCGTCGCAGTAACTCTGATCCTCCTTGCCGCCCCCCGGCGCCCCGTGCTGACGGCACTGGTGACGGTGCTCGGTGCAGCACTCACCGTGTTCGGCGCCGGCGCTGCTCTGTTCCTCGGCGCGGGCGCAGCTTCCGGAGCGGTCGACGGCATCGTACAGGGCATCCGATACGTCGCCTTCGCCGCCGCCGGCCTCGTGCTGATCCTCGCCGGCATCCGCCGGTTCCGCACCAGACCCCGCACCCCCATCGCACTGCCCGCTTGGTTCACGCCCTGGACGGCGCTTCCGTTCGGCGCGCTACTGACCGGCGCCGACCTGCCCAACGCGTTTCCGTACTTCATCGCGATTGAACGCCTCCTCAACGCCGGTGTCACTACCGGGGAAGGGCTGCTGATCCTCGCTGGCTACGCCGTGATCTACTGCCTCCCCTGCCTCGTGCTTCTCACCGTCGGCATCCTCTCCCACCGGCGGACGCACGCTTTGCTGTCCCGCATCACCACGCGCCTCGGCACCGGTGATGTGACCGCATCGCCGGTGATAGCAGTCGCGTTGATACTGCTCGGCGGGGTGGTCACCTCGCTGCCCTTCTGGGCGCTGCGCTAAACGTGGCGTCGATCCAGATCTCCTCGATGATGACCTGGACACCCCCGTGATCGTGAACTACTGCGCAACATCCTCGAGGAGAATCGCGAGCTCGTCGAGTTCGACGTCCCAGCCCTCTCGGTTCTGCTCAAGACGTTCGCGACGGTAGCGGGTACCGCCGGGGAGCGTATCGAAGCCCGATTCGATCACCGTTACATCCGTCCCGGTACCGGCATCGGCGATGGTGAAGCGCACGTGCGTCGAGTACTCGTCGAGCTTGTCGGCGGGGATTCCCGACCACCGGAAGCCGAACGAGTCGTCGGGCACCACCTCGGTGATTTCGATCGGGAAGCTGCCGTAGTCATCCCAGACGATGCTGCCCGTAGCGCCGGGCTCGAGCGCGGCGAACACCACACCGTCTCCAAACCACTGGACCATCACCTCGGGGTCGGTCAGCGCCTTCCAGACGCGCGCGCGCGCGGCCTCAATGTGCACGGTGCGGGTCACGGTGTGGCCCTTGATTCTTGCGTGATCAGACACGGTGTTTCCTTCACGTTCGAGCTGAGCGCGACGGGACATTGCCCGCCGAGCGGCGCGTGAACCAGTTCCGCAAACGCGCCTCATCGAGCGTACCCATGATTGCGAATCTGTTCACCGGCGAAGAACTGCGCGAGCTCGGTCAGTTGTGGGGTTTCCGTGGGGTGTGACCGCGTCCAGGGACTAAAAAACCCCGTGATCACAAGGATCAACGGGGTTTTTCGTGGCGGTACCGGTGGGATTTGAACTCTACGGCGCATCCACGCGATACGAGGAAATGATCCTGGATCGTTGGTTTCTAGGCACTTTTCGATCACCTGACAATCCAATAATCACACTCAAATTGGTTGGAATGTGTCCATTTCGTGTCCACCACGACCGGTGCATCAGCACTTGACCTTTGCCATTCACTGACGGAACTGCGGGGGCGCATCACCAGCGAGGCCCTCCCACTTTTCAATCGCGTCGATTGCGTGGATCAGATCCGCCCGATTGGCGAAGGTATGCGGACCAGCGGACGGTGCGAGCGGCACGTCAGCCCACACGACCTGAAACTGGCCGTCGCCAATGCACTGGACTAGCGTCGGGCCTCGCCATGGAAACTTTTCGGTCTCAGTCCAGGTCCATTGGTCAAAGTAGAGGTCCGACCGGTTCTCAGCTCTGGCGGACCGCCAACCGCTCCTGCCTTCAAAGAATATTGCCGCCACGTCGTCGTACGGCCCCACGGGCCCGCTGAATGGAGTATCTGCTTCGCTCATGGCCACCACTCTTCTTGGCGGGCACTCATATATCGATATCGAGACGCGCGAACAGACCCAAATCATCCCCAAAAAGCAAAAGAAATGAGGGGAGATGAGAGATCCACGTGCCGTCTGAGCGTCCCGCCAGCCCATGAAAGTCAGGTGGGAACTGTTCGACTGGCAGCCCGGGCGTAGTCGAGAGCGCTTTGCGAGTTGGGCCGCAGACCCAGGACGATTCAACGCTGCTAGCCTCGCTGTTATGCAGCGCGAACTGGATTTATCGCTCAGTACGACTAGTGGTACCTGTACCGGGGGCAGCGCGCTGATCGAGGCAGGCCAGGGAATCGCGACCTCCTGGTCTGGGCGGTTGACGCGTTATCACCACATTGCGCTATGCCCTGGCGCGGCTCCGATCACGTGCAGTATCTGCGGCAACAATTGGTAGGGATGCGACTGCCCCTAACAGCTGCGTGGAGCAAACGTAGGACCGTGACCTCGCACAAACGGTCACGTCCCGCCGGGTGGTGTAATTCGTCGTCACCGTGCGGGTCAGCTGAGTTGATTATGCAGCAATGAGCTCGGGAACGGGAATCACTCCCGTCAGGGTGCTGGTGTCGGGGAGCGTGAGGGCTGTATTGAAGGCGTCCAGCTGGCGCATGGAGTCCTCGGAGAGGTAACGACGGGCGCCGGCCTCCCACTCGTCGTGTTGCTCGACCAGGACCGCTCCTGCGAGGCGGAGCAGGGCCGCGGGGTTAGGGAACACGCCGACGACATC
>NZ_JAXCHV010000037.1:0-33435 GCF_035984795.1 Cryobacterium sp. MP_3.1
CGGGAGTGATTCCCGTTCCCGAGCTCATTGCTGCATAATCAACTCAGCTGACCCGCACGGTGACGACGAATTACACCACCCGGCGGGACGTGACCCAAGCTCGGCCGCAGGGTTATCCACGGCCAAGCGTTCGGCTAGCGCTAGTAGAACAGGCGGATACCCCAAGAAGTCATCCACATCGTTCCAATAGTCGGCGTTGTGCTCGCAATTCGGCTCAAGCGCAGTCCCAATGCTGCGAAATAGCCCATCTCGCATTGCCCCAAACGGGATCGGATGCTGCCTGTGGACGACAAAATTCTCATCGCCTGATCTCTTCTTGTCGAGCGTTTGGTCGATCAACTCGCACGCTTGGGTGTGCGAAAGCGGTGCGATCTGAAAAAGAGGAGGAACCAGGCCCAGGTCCATGAGTCCCAAGAGCGTGGTGTCCGTCGCATCCCGCCGCCCGAGAAGGACCACTTGACTCTTCGGCTCCGCGTCAAGCAACAACCACATGAGATCACCGAGGAAGGCGACGTAGTTTTCCCGACCGACGCCGAGTTGAGCTTCGTCGGTGCTATCCAACACGATGGAGGCGCGGCCTGCCTTAAGGTCTTCGACAAAGACGCCGGCATCCTTGAACCCGAGCGCCTTCGTCAGCTCTCCGGTCAAGGATCCAGACCCAACGCGCAGTTGCGCCAAATCCACGTAGATCGTCTGAAGCCTGAACGCTATGTTCTTCGCAGCGGCCGACTTGCCCATTGCCCCCGGCGCGGCAATCAGGAGCACAGGGCTGGGACCTTCGTCCGACTCCGCACTAAGAATCACATCGGGCCAGACATACGGGGTTTCGGGTGTCAAGTAAGTAACGATCCCGCCCTCCTGGAGGTTTGGGAGGGACTCACGGCTTGTTCGGATCGGCATAGACCGTACGAGGTCTTCGAGGGATTCGCGCATGTTGTGATCGTATAGGTTGGCCGAGGCGCCATCGAGCCTTTTCCCAGATCAACCCCCTATTTGGGTGCCAACTCATCGCTTGGGCGGGCCGACATCACTCCATTCAACGCGCCGCAACCGGTGCCGCCCATCATGTTCACGACGCCGCCCAGCCGCTTCCAGCCGAGGCGCCCGTTTCGATTTGCGATACTCGAGGCTTGACATCCACAAAAACGTTTATGTAAGCTCTCACCCACATCAACAAAAACGTTTTTGGGAATGGGTTCAATGATGAGCAAGCGTGTGGGAATTCGAGAGGTCGCGGCTGCGGCCGGCGTCTCCGTGACGACCGTGTCGCATTCGCTCAGCGGCGGCGGCCAGCTCAGCGACGCCACCCGGGAACGCGTGAAGTCGGTGGCCGAGGGCCTCAACTACGCACCCAACCGGCTCGCCAGCGGACTCCGCAGCAAGCGCTCGCAGATCATCGGCTTCGTCAGCGACGAGATCTCCACCACGCCGTACGCCGGCAACGTTCTGCTCGGCGCTCAAGAGGCCGCCGCGGCCAACGACCAGGTGCTGATGGTCGTCAACTCCAACCGCAACTCCAAGGTCGAAGACCTCGGCATCGAAGCGCTGCTGCAGCACCGCGTCGACGGCATCATCTACGCCCGCATGTACCACCAGGCGGTGGAGCTGCCGGCGGCACTGAGCGGGATTCCCACCGTGCTGCTCGACGCATCCAGCGACCGCACCGACCTGTCCTCGGTGGTGCCCGACGAGGAGGGCGCCGCCCGTACGGCCATGGAGCACCTCATCGAGGCCGGACACCGCCGCATCGGCTACCTGGGCAACATCGACGACATCCCCGCCACCCGCGGGCGCCTGGCCGGGTACCGGGCCGCCCTGACAGAACACGGCATCGCCTTCGACGAGTCCCTCGTCACCGTGAGCGAGTCGATGACCGCACCGGGCCGCGACGCCGCCAGCCGGATGCTCGCCCAGCCCGACCGGCCCACCGCGTTGTTCTGCTTCAACGACCGCATCGCCATGGGCGCGTACCAGGCGGCGCAGCTGGCCGGCCTGGCGATCCCAGACGACCTGAGCATCGTGAGCATCGACAACTTCGAGGTCCTGGCCGACGCGCTGCTGCCCGGACTGACCTCCATCGCGCTGCCGCACTACGAGATGGGCCGCTGGGCCATCGAACGGCTCGCGGCCGAGCTGGCCGGCGACGCCGAGTCGGCACCGCAGCAGATTCGCATGCACTGCCCACTGGTTCAGCGGCAGTCAGTCGGCCCGCCCCCGCGATAACGCGGCGACGAGCCGACCTCCTCTACTTCGCGACCGCTGGAACGGCCGCGACGATCGGCGCCTCCGCCGAAACACCCCCAACCCAACCGATAAGAAGGAATGAAGATGCGACACGCAAAGAAGCGCCTGATCGTAGCGAGTTTAGTCGCCACGAGTCTCGTTGCCACGATGGCCGGTTGCGCCAGCGGCACCGCTGGCGGCGGCTCCGATGGCAACAACGGCGAACTGACCGTCTGGACCCACAACGGCGGCAACGTCGAAGAGCTCGCCGCGGTGCAGGCCATCGTCGACGGCTACAACGAGAGCCAGGACAAGACCACGGTGAAGCTGCAGGCGTTCCCGCAGGCCTCCTACAACGACTCGGTCATCGCGGCCGCGGCATCCGGCAAGCTGCCCTGCATCGTCGACATCGACGGCCCCAACGTGCCCAACTGGGCCTGGGCCAAGTACCTCACCCCGCTCGACCTCAGCGTGGACCTGGACGAGAACCTGCCCAGCACCCTGGGTATCTGGAACGGCGAGACCTACTCGGTGGGCTACTACGACGTGGCGCTGGCGATGTTCGCCCGCAAGTCGGTGCTCGCCGAAAACGGCATCCGCCAGGCCACCATCGACCAGCCGTGGACCCAGGCCGAGTTCGACGACGCGCTCAAGAAGCTCAAGGCCACCGGCACCTGGACCAACCCGCTCGACATCGGCACCGGCGATGTGGGCGAGTGGTACCCCTACGCGTTCTCCCCGCTGCTGCAGTCCTTCGGCGGCGACCTCATCGAGCGTGACGAGTATCAGTCGGCCGAGGGCGTTCTGAACGGCCCCGAAGCCCTCGAGTGGGCCGAGTGGATGCAGTCCCTCGCCACCGACGGCTACATCGCCACCAAGAGCGGCGCCGACTCCGCCCTCGACTTCCAGAACAACGTCACCGCCATCCAGTACGGCGGCAGCTGGGCGGCCGCCAACAACACGGAGGCGATCGGCGACGACCTGGCCGTGATGCCCTCCGTCGACCTCGGCGAAGGCACCAAGATCGGCGGCGGCTCCTGGCAGTGGGGCGTGACCACGGGCTGCGCCGACACCGAGGCAGCCATGGACTACCTCTCCTACTCGCTCTCCCCCGAGAACATCGCCGCGGTCGCGGTGGCCACCGCCACCATCCCCGCCACGGATGCCGCCGCCGCCCTGGTGCCCGGCTTCGAAGAGGGCGGCAACCTCGCCATCTTCCGTGAGTTCTCCGCCCAGAGCGCGGTGCTCCGCCCCGAGACCCCGGCGTACCCGTTCATCGCGACGGAGTTCACCAAGGCCACCCAGGACATCATCAACGGCGGCGACCCGCAAGACACCCTCGACGCGGCGGTCACGGCCATCGACGCCAACATCAAGTCCAACGGCGGTTACACGCAGAAGTAGTCGACCGCGGGGGCGCGGCTCACGCTGCGCCCCCGCTCTCGCTCAGGGAGACTCTCATGACCAGCACGATCGAACGACCCCCGGCGGCCCCCGCCGCCGGCCGCCCGGCCCGGCCCAGCCGGCCCAAGCGGGACCGCACCAGCAAGACCGAAAACCTCGCCGGACTGGCCATGCTCACGCCCGCGGTGCTGCTGCTGGCCCTGTTCATCTTCGTCCCCGCGATCCTCGCGTTCGGTCTCGCGTTCACCAATGCCCGGCTCATCTCGCCCTACCCCGCCACGTTCGTGGGCCTCGACAACTTCGTCAGGCTGTTCGCGGATGCCGCGTTCTTCCGCGCGCTGATCAACGTCGGCTACTTCGCCCTGGTCGTCGTTCCGCTGCAGGCCGGCCTCGCCCTGGTGATGGCGATCCTGGTGAACAAGAAAGTGCGCGGCACCACGTTCTTCCGCACGGTGTACTTCCTGCCGGTGGTCACCTCGATGGTGGTCGTGTCGCTGCTCTGGCTGTTCATGTACCGCCAGGACGGCCTGATCAACGTGATCATCGACCGGGTCACCTTCGGCCTGGTCACCGGGCCGGACTGGCTCAACGACACCACCACCTCGATGCCGGCGATCATCCTGATGTCGGTCTGGCAGGGCGTGGGCTTCCATATGATCATCTGGCTCTCCGGGCTGCAGACCATCCCCGCCGACCTCTACGAAGCGGCCGACCTCGACGGCGTCTCACCCTGGCAGCGGTTCAGGTACATCACCTGGCCGGGCCTGTCCGCCACCCGCAGCCTGATCCTGGTGACCATCACCATCCAGGCGCTGAGCCTGTTCACCCAGATCAGCGTGATGACCCAGGGCGGCCCGCTCAACTCCACCACCACCGTGGTCTACGAGGCCGTCGAATCCGGCTTCGCCCAGCAGGAGACCGGCTACGCCTCGGCGATCTCCCTCGTGTTCTTCGTCATCGTGCTGCTGATCTCCGTCGTGCAGCGCTTCCTCAGCAGAGAGAAGGCCTGATCATGGCGATTCCCCACATCTCTACAGCACCAGCGGCCATCGCAGACGTCGCGCCGGCATCCGCCCCGCACGTGGTGCTCGGCCAGAAGACGGCCCGCAAGAAGCGCGTGATCGGCCTCGGCGGTTGGATCCTCCGGATCGGGCTGGCCGTCTTGTTCCTCTTCCCGATCCTGTTCATGTTCGTCTCGTCGCTGAAGCCCGACCAGCAGATCTTCGGCGACCTGTCGTCGATCGCCGCGTTCCTGCCCATCGGCAACATCTCGATGGACAACTACGCCGCCGTCTTCGACCGGGTGCCCGCCGCCCGGTTCCTGGTCAACTCGATCGGCATTTCGGCGATCACCGTCATCGCCGGCATCCTGGTGAACAGCCTGGCCGCGTTCGCGCTGAGCCGGATGCGGGTGCGCGGCAAGACCGTCATCCTCACCCTGATCATCGCCACCCTGATCGTGCCGTTCGAGACCCTCGCGCTGCCGCTGGTGTGGTGGGTGAACCAGCTGCCCTCGTTCGAGCTGACCGAGCTGGGCTTCATGTTCAGCAAGGGCTGGATCGACACCTACCAGGTGCAGATCATCCCGTTCGTGGCCAACGCCTTCTCGATCTACCTGTTCCACCAGTACTTCGAGTCGATCCCCAAGGAGCTCGACGAGGCCGCCCGGATGGACGGCGCCGGCTGGTTCCGCATCTACCGGCAGGTGGTGATGCCGCTCTCCGGCCCCGCCATCGCCACCGTCGCGATCCTCACCTTCCTGCCCGCCTGGAACTCCTACCTCTGGCCGCTGATGGTGGTGCAAACCGAGGAGCTGCGCCCGGTGATGGTGGGCGTGCAGTACTTCTTCCAGCTCAACGTCTCCTGGGGCGAGGTGATGGCGTACTCCACGCTGATCACGCTGCCCGTGGTGGCCCTGTTCATTGCTTTCCAACGCTCATTCGTCAACAGCATCGCGTCCAGCGGTGTGAAAGGTTAGGCCGGTTTTATGTCGCTCCAACTGCCCGATAAGTGGATCTGGGACTCCTGGTACGTTCAGGTCGACGGTCTCACGCACGCCTACTACCTGCACGCCAGCAAGGCCCTGGGCGATCCCGAACGCCGGCACCGGCACCCGATCGTGGGCCACGCCGTCAGCACCGACCTCACCAACTGGACCGTCGTTGAAGACGCCCTGATCATCTCGGATGCTCCCGCCTTCGACGACGCCACCACCTGGACCGGCTCGGTGGTCCAGGCCGACGACGGGCTCTGGTGGATGCTCTACACCGGCACCTCCCGCGCCGAGAACACCATGGTGCAGCGCATCGGCGCCGCCACCTCCCCCGATCTGCTCACCTGGACCAAGGTGTCGACCGAGCCGCTCGTGGAGGCCGACCCGGCGTTCTACGAGACGCTCGACCTGTCGGTCTGGCACGACCAGGCCTGGCGCGACCCGTGGGTGTTCCGCTTCCCCGGCGAGAGCACCTGGCAGATGCTGATCACCGCCCGTGCCGCATCCGGCGACCCGCGGGTGCGCGGGGTGCTCGGCCACGCCACCAGCTCCGACCTGCTCAATTGGACGGTGCAGCCGCCGCTCAGCCAGCCCGGCCAGGGCTTCGGCCAGCTCGAGGTGTTCCAGTTCGAGATCGTCGACGGGGTGCCGATCCTGCTGTTCTGCTGCGGTGTCTCCGAGCTCTCGCCCGAGCGCCAGGCGGCCGGCGAGGTGGGCGGCGTCTACAGCGTGGCCGTGGATGCGCGGCTGGAGCAGGTGGACTTCACCGGCTCGGCGCTGTTCGACCGCACCGATCTCTACGCCGCCCGGCTGCTGCAGGATGCCGACGGGGGCTGGGTGCTGCTCGGCTTCATCAACATCGTCGACGGCGAGTTCGTCGGCACGCTCAGCGACCCGATCCCGGTCACGGCCGACCCGTTGCGGGGGCTTGTGCGCCGGCCGGTTCTGGACTCGGCCGAGGCGCCGGCCCTCGCCGCCGCGGTGCTGTGAGCGGCGGTGCTGTGAGCGGCGCCGCGGCGACCGGCGCCGACCGGGCCGAGCGCCGAGTGCTGGTGGTCGGCGAGGCACTGATCGACCTGGTACAACGGGCCGACGGCTCCCGGGACGAGGCGCCCGGCGGCAGCCCCGCCAACGTGGCGCTGACGCTGGGACGGCTGGGCCGGCATCCGCAGCTGCTCACCAGCCTGGGCGAGGACGACCGCGGCCACGCGGTGCGGACCTGGCTCGAGAACTCGGGGGTACAGGTGTCTGCGGGGAGCGCGACAGGGGCGCACACCTCCACCGCGACGGCACTGCTCGATGCCGCGGGGGCGGCCACCTACGAGTTCGACCTGGCCTGGGCCGTGGATGTGGCTCTGGCGGGCCCGGCCGATGTGCTGCACATCGGGTCGATCGCCACGGTGCTCGAGCCGGGCGCGTCCGACGTGGCACGCCTGGTGGAGGCCCGCCGCGCAACGGCGACCATCACGTTCGATCCGAACATCCGGCCGGCGCTGATCGACGATGCCGCGGCCGCCCGGTCGCGGGTGGAGCAGCTTGTGCGCCTCGCCGACATCGTGAAGGTCAGCGACGAAGACCTGCTCTGGCTACACCCCGACGGCGAGCTCGCCGACACTGCCGCGTCCTGGCTGGCCGCCGGGCCCGCCATGGTGGTGGTCACCCAGGGTGGGGAGGGCGCGTTCGCGCTCACCGCTCAGGGACGGGTGTGGACGTCGGCGCCCCGGGTGACGGTGGTCGACACCGTCGGCGCGGGCGACACCTTCATGGGCGCTCTCGTCGACGGGCTGATCGACGCGGACCTGATCGGGGCTGACCGTCGTGCGGCGCTCCGCGACGTGCCGCTGGGGGTACTGGAGAGCATCATGCGGCGAAGCGCCGATGCGGCCGCCGTCACGGTGTCCCGCCCCGGGGCCGACCCGCCCACCCGCGCCGAACTCGCCGCGGCGTAGTTCACGGCGCGTAGATCACGGCGGCGAAAGCCCGAGCAGCGCGCTCACCGCACCTCGTATGGCCCACTGCGCCCGCTATAGGGGGCGCAGTGGGCCATACGAGGTGCAGCGGCGACTGACGGACCCGGCGCGGTAGGTCGGAAGGCCCTGCCCAGCGGCGGCAGGCGGTGCGCGTCGAGAGGATCATTCGGGGAGGCGGCTCTCGCAAGAGGGCGGCCACGCCACATGTTCGGTGTGGCGTTGTCTACGCAGCACGAGGAGTTCCCATGTCCGCACGATCCTGGCTCACCGCTTCAGCTCTCACGGTGGCCGCCGTCACCCTTGTCGGCTGCGCACAGGCCGCTCCGGCCGAGACGGCGCCGACCGAGAGGCCAGTGGCCGAGCCGGCCCACTGGTCGTACGACGGAGACAGCGCCCCGGAGTCCTGGGCCGGCTTGGACGACGCCTTCCAGGCCTGCGAGGCCGGCACGGACCAGTCCCCGATCGACCTGCCGGCGGCCGTTCCGGCACCGAGCACCAGCATCGAGCTGAGCGCCGAAGAAGCGGAGGGCGACGTCTTCGACAGCGGCCACGCCGTGGAGGTCGAGACCGACGGAGAGGGTGAGATCCTCACGTTCGCCGACGACGACTACAGCCTGCAGCAGTTGCACGCGCACGTGCCGTCGGAGCACACCGTGGCGGGACAGCCCGCCGCGGCCGAGCTGCACCTGGTGCACGCGGATGCGGACGGCAACCTGCTGGTGCTCGGGATCCTGGTGACCGAGGGGGCGGCATCCGCCGCGTTGACGCCGTTCATCGAGGCGGCCAGCCACCTGGCCGACGAGGACGAGGTGACGCTGGATGTGGCCGCCGTTCTGCCGGCGTCGCTGGAGAACTATGAGTACTCGGGCAGCCTGACCACCCCGCCGTGCACCGAGGACGTGCAGTGGGTGGTGATGGGCACACCGATTTCGATGTCGGCGGAGCAGATCGACACCCTCGCGGGCGCGCACGACCACAACGCCCGGCCGACCCAGCCGCTCGGGGACCGCACCGTGGTGGGCGGGGCCGGGGAGGTCGAGATCACGGGGTAGAGGCTGCGCGTTAGAAGGTGCGGCTCCGCAGGTCGCGGCACTGGCGGGTCGGGCACGACGTACGCTGGCCTGATGACGGATGTTGCACTGATCGGCCCGGTGGCCGCACCCGAGCTGCACGTCATGACCTTCAATATCCGCCGGCGGTTCGCCCACCTGCTCCCCGGCAATCCTGACCGCTGGGAGAGCCGCAAGCCGCTCGTGCGGCGCATCCTGGTCGCCGAGCAGCCCACGCTGCTCGGCGTGCAGGAGGCCCTGGCAGACCAGGTGGAATGGCTCGCCGGCGCCCTCGGGCCGCACTACCGCGGCGTGGGCCGGGGCCGCAACGCCGACGGAGGAGACGAACGCTGCACCATCTTCTACGACTCCCGCCGCCTCGAACTCACCGACTGGAGCCAGCGCGCGCTGTCCGACACGCCAGACGTGCCCGGCTCCCGGTCCTGGGGCAATCGGGTGCGCAGGGTGCTGGTGTCGGCCGAGTTCACCGATCTCGCTACCAATGGCCGGGTGCTCGCGTTCAACACCCACTTGGACCACCACTCCTGGCGCTCCCGGCTGCGCGCCGCAGACGCCCTGTTGGGGCTGGTGCGCGCGGCGCAGAGTGCGGAGCCGGCCGCCGCGATCGTGGTGACCGGCGACTTCAACGCCGACGCGGACTCGGCGCTGCACCGGCGGCTGACCCTCGATGGCACCCTGCGCGACGCCTGGCTCGCGGCGGCCGATCGGCTCACCCCGCAGTGGGGCACCTTCGGCCACTACAAACGACCGACACCCGGCGGCAAGCGCATCGACTTCATCCTGGCCGGGCCCGCTGTGACCGTGCTGCGCACCGGCATCAACGCGGTGCGGTTCAACGGCCTGGCGGCCTCCGACCACGAGCCTGTGCAGGCGGTGTTGCGCGCCGGCACCTCGCCGGCTCAGCCGTGAGGGCATCGCCCGGAGTCGGCAGCCTGCCCCATACTTGGATATGGGCGCCCGCCCGCCACGATCCACGGAGATGAGACCGGTGTCAGACCCCAGCCTTCGCCTGCCCAACACGCAGTTCTGCGCGGTGCTCAACCTCGGCGTTCTGCCCCTGGTGGCGCCCCCTCTGCCGACGCGATTCGCCCTGCCGGTGCTGGATGCGCAGTGGCTCGAGGACGGTGCCGCGATCTACATCGGCTTCGAGGAGGGCGAGCTGCACTTCGACGTGTCGGAACGGGGCATTGCGCACCACTTCCACAACGTCGACGGCGTCGACAGCGACATCAGCCCGTGGCCGGCTGCCGACACCGCGCAGCTGCTGGCCTGGGCCGGCCCGTTCGTGCGTCATGTCAGCGAGCTGCTCGAGGAACTGACCATGGATGCCGCCGAAGCTGCCGAGTGGAGCGCGCTGGGCCTCACCGTCTACGCCACCAGCCCGCCCGAACCGACACAGCTGGAGGTCGTCGACCTCGAACTCGAGGGCGAACAGATGATGCTGCCCTGGCTGGGCGCCGGCCACGTGGGCCACGACCACATCGACGGGCCCAACCACCCGATCGCGCTGCTCTGGAACGCGCAGCACGAGGAGCCCGACCTGCCCCTGGCCACCGCCTGGACCGACCCGGCCAGCGGCCAGCCGGCCGTCTCGGCCCGCCCCCGGGTGGACTGGGACGCTGTGGGCCTGCCCGAAGCAGAGGTGCTCGAGTGGCTGGAAGGGCTCTACCTCAACCACCACCTGCTCGCCGACCCCGAAGAACTCATCCTGCGCGCCGGCCTGGAGCGGATCGCCGGGATTCGCTAGCCCGGAACCGGGCCATGACGTATCGACAAGGAGCACGCATGACCAGCACACCCGCATCCACCGGCCACACCGCTGGGCGCACCGCCGGCCGGATCGAGCTCGG
The DNA here is from genome assembly GCF_035984795.1 of Cryobacterium sp. MP_3.1. Lineage (NCBI taxonomy): Bacteria > Bacillati > Actinomycetota > Actinomycetes > Micrococcales > Microbacteriaceae > Cryobacterium > Cryobacterium sp. MP_3.1. The sequence continues at coordinate 10,511 of NZ_JAXCHV010000037.1, forward strand.
AGCGATCCTGGTCCTGGCCGGCACCAGCCACCTCACCTTTGCGCGGGACGACTTTCGGGCACAGGTGCCGGAGTTCGTGCCGCTGCCCGAGGACACCACGGTGCTGCTCTCGGGGGTGGCCGAGATCTCGCTCGGCAGCGCGCTGCTGTTCGCCCCGGCCGGCCTGCGCGGCAAGGTCGGACTGCTGGCCGCGGCCTTCTTCACCGCGATCTTCCCCGGCAACATCGCCCAGGCCGTGCATCACAAGGATGCCTTCGGGCTGGACACCGACGCCAAGCGGATCGGCCGCCTCTTCGGACAGCCGCTGCTGATCGCCTGGGCGCTCTGGTCGACGGCCGCGTTGGTGCGCCGCGCAAAGTAGTTGCGGCAGCGAGGCGGCTAGGGCATCTCCGTGCCCTGGCGGGTGCGGCTCCAGGTGACCAGCGGATGCAGCAGCGAGATCAGCTGCCGACCGGACGTCGTCAGGCTGTAGCTGATCGACACCGGCGTCGTGGGCTGCACGTCACGCTCGATCAGGCCCTCCTGCTCGAGTTCCTTGAGCCGGGCGGCGAGCACCCGGTCTGAGATGCCTTCGACGAGGGCGCGGTACTCGGAGAACCGGCGAGCGCCCCGGGCGCCGGCCATCAGGATCGCGGCGCTCCACTTGCGGCCCGCCAACTCCACCGAGATCTGGAACCGACGGCACTCTTCCTCGTCGAGGGCGAAGGTCGATTCGCTGACGTCCTGTTTCACTGGCTGCGCTTCTGTCACGGGCTGTGCTTCCTTACTGACCGACTCACTAACTATTGATTAGCAGCTTACCTCCGGATGGCGAATGGTGACGGAGTTTGGCATCGTGGGATGTCGGCGCGAATTCGGGCGCCGTGAACACCCGCAGAAAGGCCCTCAATGGTTACCACGATCGGCATCCTCGGGGCGGGCCGCGTCGGCTCCGCCATTGCCCGCACCGCGCTCAAGGCCGGTTACGCGGTCACCATCGCCGGATCCGGGCCCGCGGCCGACATCCAGCTCATCGTTGACATCGTCATCCCCGGTGCCACAGCCATGTCGGCGGCGGAGGTGGCCGCATCCGCCGACCTCGTGGTGCTCGCCGTGCCGATGCACAAGTTCCGCTCAGTCGACCCGGCCACCTTGGCCGGCGCCATCGTGATCGACACCATGAACTATTGGCAGCCCATCGACGGCGAACTCCCCGAGGTCGCCACCGACCCCCGCGGCAGCAGCGAGGTCGTCGCCGACCACTTCGCCACGGCCCGGCTGGTGAAGACCCTGAACCACATCGGCTACCACGACCTGGAGGCCGACGCCCGGCCGGCCGGGCATCCCGACCGGCACGCCTTGGCCGTCGCGGGCGAGACGCAGGCCGCATCCGTCGTGGCCGAGGTCATCGAGCGGTTCGGCTTCGACGCCGTCTACGCCGGCCCGCTCGCGGCCGGAGCGGCGTTCGAGCCGGGCTCGGCAGTGTTCGGCGGCCGGCACACCGCCGCCGAACTGACGGCCGAGCTGGAGTTCGCCGCCGCAGACGCGGACGCCGCCGCCTAACTGTTCCCCGTGCGGACATCTGCGTCCGGCACACCGGGCGCAGATGTCCGTTTCGGGCACAGTTCCGCGGGCTCGCGCCCCACCACCCCGCGCCCCACCAGCCACCCCGCCCCACCAGACATCGGACAGACCCATGCAAATCGGCGCATATAGCTTCGGCGACACCCCACTGAACCCCGACGGCAGCTTCCGCACCACCGCGGAGGGCATCCGCACCCTCTTCGACGCCATCGTCCTGGCCGACCGGGTGGGGCTGGACTACTTCGGCATCGGCGAACACCACACCGTGAGCATGCCGGCATCCTCCCCCGGGGCGCTCATCGCAGCGGCTGCCGCCGCGACCCACCGGATCATCCTCGGCAGCGCCGCGAGCATCATCAGCACGGATGACCCGGTGCGGGTGTTCCAGCAGCTCGCCACCGCGGATGCCGTCTCCGGCGGCGGCCGGGTGGAGATCACCGCGGGGCGAGGCTCCTCCGTCGAGACCTTCCCACTGTTCGGCCACGACCTGGCCGACTACGACAGGCTCTACGCCGAGAAGCTCGACCTGCTGATGACCATCAACAACAGCCCCACCGAGACGGTGAGCTGGTCGGGCAGCGTACGCCCGGCGATCGACGCCCTGGCCGTGGTGCCCCGCCCGGTGAACGGCCGGCTTCCGATTTGGTTGGCCACCGGCGGCAACGCGGCGTCATCAGCCCGGGCCGGCAAGCTGGGCCTGCCCGTCTCCTACGGCATCATCGGCGGCGAGCCGCACCGGTTCGCCCCGCTCACCGAGCTCTACCGCCGATCGGCCGCGCAGGCCGGGCACACCGAGAACATCAAGGTCTCGGTGGCCACCTTCGGTCTGGTCGCCCCCACCAAGGCGGAGGCCCTGGAGCGGTTCTACCCCGGTTGGCACACCCTCAACCTCGAGATGGGCCGGCTGCGCGGTTGGGGCGCCCCCGACCGCCGACAGTTCGACGCCCAGGTCGCGGCGCCCGGCGCCTACTACGTGGGCGATCCCGACGACGTCGCCCAGCGCATCGTGCACCTGCACGGCTACCTGGGCCACATGCGGCACTTCCTGCAGGGCGACTTCGGCGGACTGCCGCCGGAGCACCTACACGAGTCGCTCACCCTGCTGGCCACCGAGGTGAAGCCCCGCGTGGCCCGGCTGCTCGCCGCCAAATAGCCGCGAGATAACCACCGGACAGCCACCTCCTCTGGCGCACTTTCCCCACCGCGCGGGTACCGTGGGCCCCATGACGGATGCGGCGCTGATCGGTGCGGTGAGCGCGCCCGACCTGCACGTGATGACCTACAACATCCGTCGCCGGGTGCCCACCCTGCGGCGGGGCAGCGCCGACCGGTGGGACACCCGCAAGCTGTTGGTGAAGCGCCTGCTTGCCGCCGAGCAGCCGACGCTGCTCGGCGCGCAGGAGGCGCTGGTGGACCAGGTGGATTTTGTGGCCACCGCCCTCGGCCCGCACTACCGCTGGGTGGGCCGCGGTCGGCACGCCACCGGGCGCGACGAGCACAACCCGATCTTCTACGACAGCCGGCGCCTGCGGCTCACCGCCTGGCAGCAACGGGCGCTGTCGGCCACGCCACACGCGCACGGGTCGCGCTCCTGGGGCAATCTCACCAGCAGGGTGGTGGTGTCCGCCGATTTCACCGACCTCGCCACCGGAGCCCGGCTGCTGGCCTTCAACACCCACTTCGACCACCTCTCCTGGCGGTCCCGGCTCACCTCGGCGGCGTTCATCATCACCCTGGTGAACTCCGCCCACGCCGCGGAACCCGACGCCGTTATCGTGGTCACCGGCGACCTCAACGCCACCGTGGATTCCGCCGTCTACCGCCGGCTGACCGGTGAGGGTGCGCTCCGGGATGCCTGGCTGGCGGCCGCCGAACGGTTGACCCCGCAGTGGGGAACCTTCTCGGGCTACCGGCGTCTGCGCCGGGGCGGGGCGCGCATCGACTTCGTCCTGGTGGGGCCGGGCGTCGAGGTGGCGAGCACGGGCATCAACGCGGCACGGTTCGACGGTCGGGCCGGCTCCGACCACGAGCCCGTGCAGGCCGTGCTGCGCCCGGCAGGCGCTACTGCCGGCGGCCGATCCGGCTAGTGTGCTGGCCATGATCCACACATTGCTGCGGCGGCCGTCCGGCCTCGCGGAGGCGACCGCCGACGCGCTGCGGGCGTTGGCGCTGGTCGGCATCGTGGTCGCCGGCGTCGGCTGGGGCCCGCTGTCCGGGATCAGCCTGGCGCTCGTGGCCGGCGGGATGCTGCTGCCCCGGCTGCTGGGCCTGCGACCGAGCGTCGACATCGCGTTCGGCGTGGTGGTGCTCGTCGCGGTCTGGAGCAGCGTGCTGGGGATCTACCTCACCACCCGTTGGTGGGACCTGCCGGTGCACTTTCTCACCAACGGGCTCTGCGCCGCGCTGCTCTACATCGTGCTCGTGCAGTTCAGGGTGTTGGCCGACGCCGACACCCTGCCCCGGCCGATGCTCTCGGCAGCCGTGGTGACGACGGCGCTGGGGCTGGCGCTGGGTGTGCTCTGGGAGGTTTTCGAGTGGTTCGGGCACACCTACCTCGATCCGGAGATCTTCGTCGGCTACAACGACTCGATCGGCGACCTGGTCTGGGGAGGTGCCGGCGCGCTGCTCGCGGGCTGCGGCATGAGCTACCTCACCGGCTCGCCCACGAGCCTGGCCGAACCCACGGCCGACGCCGACCCGGCACCCTCGTAGGCCCGGCACCCTGTGTAAGTCGGGCTACCGCGCAACGGCATCCGCGAACCAGGTGGTGATGGTCGTCGGATGTGTGATGGCGGTGCCGACGACAACCGCGAACGCGCCGGCGTCGATGCAGGCCGACGCCTGGGCCGGCGTGTGCACCCGGCCCTCGGCGATCACGGGGATCGGCAGCGTCGACGCGAGTTGGCGCAGCACCTCGAGGTCGGGTCCGACGGACTTCGGCCGCTCCCCCGTGTAGCCGCACAGGGTGGTGCCCACACAGTCGGCGCCGGCCTCGTGAGCGGCGATGCCGTCGGCGACAGAGCCGACATCCGCCATCACCAGGGCGGTGGTCTGCTCGTGGATGCGGGCGATGGTCTCCGCCAGGGTCAGGCCGTCCGGCCGGGCCCGGCGGGTGCCGTCGATCGCGACGATCTGTGCGCCGGCGGCGATCACGGCCAGGGCGTGTTCGAGGGTCGGCGTGATGAACACGTCATCGGCGCCGTCTTTCCACAGGCCGATCTGCGGCAGGGCTACCCGCTCGTGGATCGAGCGGATGTCGGCGATGCCCTGGGCGCGGATGCCCACGGCGCCGCCGCGCACGGCGGCCTCGGCGATCTGGGTCATGGTTTCGGGGTGCCGCATGGGCTCAGCCGGGTAGGCCTGGCACGACACGATGAGGCCGCCTTCGAGCGCGGCGAGGAGGGGATGCGTCATTCCGGGAATCCGTTCAGCGAGATAGTTCAGAGAGAAAGTGGTGTCAGAAGTGTGGAGCTGGTGATCAGGGACGCCGCGCCGACGATGGCCGAGTCCGCGCCCAGGGAGGTCGGCACGATCCGGCAGCCGGCCAGCAGGCCCATCGCTTCGGCGCGGGCCTGGCTCTCTACGGTGTTCCACCAGCGGGGCCCGGCGGCAGCGAGGCCGCCGCCGACGATGACGAGATCGGGGTCCAGACTGTTGATCAGGCCGCCGATCGAGCGGCCCAGCGCGGTGGCGGCGACGTCGATGACCTCCGCCGCCACCGAATCGCCGGCGTCGGCCCTGGCGAAGATCTCCTGGGTGTCCCTGGGCGCGCTTCCGCCGCGGCGCAGATACGCCTGCAGAATCGCGGGACCCGAGGCGATGACCTCGAGGTGGCCGCCCCCGCCGCAGGTGCAGGCCAGACCTGCGGCTTCCGCGGCGGGGACGTGTCCGTAGTGGCCGGCGGCCCCGTGACGACCGGCCTGCAGCACGCCGTCGATCACGAGAGCCCCGCCGATCCCGGTTCCGGCGGCGATGACGAGGACCGTGCGCTCGCCCCGGCCGGCGCCGTGCACGGCCTCGCCGATGGCGTGCGCGTGCACATCGTTGACGGTGGCGACCGGCACACCCAGCCGGCGCTCGATCTCGGCGCCGAGCCGGGTTCCGGTCCAGCCGGGCAGGGAGTTCGTGGCGAACTGCACGGTGCGGCTCACCGGGTCGATGACGCCGGCCGCGCCGATCCCGCACCCGGCGATGGCGGCGCCGGGTGCGGATGCGGTGAGGCTGGTGGCGAGGTCGACGATGGTCTGGAGGATGGCCTCCGGCCCTTCGGTGGCCGGCGTCGGCGCCGACATCCGCCGGGTGAGGACGCCGCCGGGGGCGACGAGTCCCGCCGCGATTTTGGTGCCGCCGAGGTCGACGCCGAGTGTGAAGGTCATCGCACCAAAAGGCCCGCGCGGTCGACGATCGCCTGGATGCGCTCGACGGTCTCGCCGGCCAGGGCGGGCACCGGCGGCGACATCCGGTTGGTCGAGATGATGTCCAGGTGCGCCAGGGCGGTCTTGAACGCGCCGAGGCCGGCGGCTTCGCCGCTGACGCCGGAGGCCTGGAAGACGATCTCGAACAGTTCGGACAGTTCGTCCTGGATGCGGCGCACGGCCTCCCAGTCGCCGGCCTTCGACGCGGCGAACAGGTCGACGTAGCGCTTCGGGTCGACGTTGCCGAGGCCGGGAACCACGCCGTCGGCGCCGAGCAGCAGAGCGCCGTCGACGACGACCTCGTGGCCGGTGAAGACGACCAGGGGGCTGCCGGCGGCCCGGTTGGCCATCACCAGGCGGCGGAATCCGACGTCGTCGCCGCTGGAGTCCTTGACGCCGGCGATGATGCCTTCGGTGCCCAGACGGATGAGCATGTCGAGGCTGAGCTTGTTGTGCACCCGCACCGGCACGTCGTAGGCGAAGATCGGCAGCGTGGTCGCGGCGGCGAGCAGTCGGAAGTGCGTCTCGATCTCGGCCTGGTTCGGCAGCGTGTAGAACGGGGCGGTGGCCACGATGGCGTCGACGCCGGCGGCCTCGGCCAGGCGGATCTGCGCCACGACGCGGGCCGGGGTCATGTCGTTGACGCCGGTCATGATCTTGACCCGGCCGGCGGAGATGCGCACGGCTTCGGTCAGGACGACGGTGCGGTCCGCGTCGGAGAGGAAGGCGACCTCACCGGAGGACCCCAGGACGAACAGGCCGTCGACGCCGGCGTCGATGAGGTGGTTGACCAGACGCTCGAAGGACTCGAGGTCGACGGCTCCGTCTGCAGTGAGCGGGGTGACGAGAGGGGGAACGACTCCGCCGAAGGTGGGTGCTGACATAGTTGTTGCTCCTGATTTCTTTAGTTATGGATGAGAAGGCTGGGGGCCGCACCGAGGAGGGTGCGGGTGTACGGATCGCTCGGGGTGGTGAAGACCTGCTCTGCGGGTCCCTCCTCCACGACGCGTCCGGATTTCATGACGACGATCCGGTCGGACACGTAGCGCACGGTCTGGATGTCGTGCGAGATGAACGCCATGCCGAGGTTGAGGCCCACCTTCAGGTCGCTCAACAGGTTGAGGATCTGGGCGCGCACCGACACATCCAGGGCGCTGGTCGGTTCGTCGGCGATGATGATGTCAGGTTCGAGCGCGAGCGCCCTGGCGATGGCCACCCGCTGGCGCTGGCCGCCGGAGACCTGACCGGGGAACACATCGCTGGTGGAGGCGGGCAGCCCGACGAGGTCGAGCAGTTCCCGCACCCGCGCTTCCCGCTGCGCCAGGGTGCCGATGCCGTGCACCCGGAGCGGGTCCATCAGCACGTCGTGCACGCTCATGCGGGCGTTCAGGGCGGTGGACGGGTCCTGGAAGATGATGGACACCGCCTTGCCGTACGCCTTCGCGGTGGCCCGGTCGCGCTTGACGATGTTGCGTCCCTTGAACGACACCGTGCCGCTGGTCGGCTCCTGCAGCCCGACCATCACCCGGGCGAGGGTGGACTTGCCGCAGCCGGACTCCCCCACGATGCCGATGGTCTCGCCGCGGTTCAGGGTGAGGCTCACCGAGTTGACGGCGTGCACCTTGTCCCGGCGGAACAGCGTTCCGGTGCGGGCGGTGTGGATGACGTGGATGTCGTCGAGTCGCAGAATCTCAGTGCCGGTGCTCATCGCGTGGTCTCCAGTTCGTCATCCGGTGCCAGCAGGGCATCGTTGTGGGTGGACACAAGGTGCAGGGTGCCGGTGATCGGCCGCAGCTCCGGGCGGGTGGCCCGGATCGCGTCGCCGCTCCTTGACCGTGGCGCGAACCTGTCGCCGGTGGCGAAGTCACGCGGCGAGGGCACCGTGCCGGGGATCTGGTGCAGCCGGGTGGCGCCGTCCTCGATGGACAGCACCGAACCGAGCAGGCCCCGGGTGTACTCGTGGCGAGGGCTCATCAGCAGCGCCGTGGTCGGAGCGGACTCCACCACCTGGCCGGCGTACATGACGGTGATGCGGTGCGCCAGCTCCGCGACCAGGGCAAGGTCATGGCTGACGAACACCATCGCGAAGCCGAGCTTCTCGCGCAGGTCGTTGAGCAGGTCGATGACCTGCGCCTGCACCGTCACGTCCAGCGCGGTGGTGGGCTCGTCGGCCACGATCAGCTTGGGGTCCCGGGTCAGCGCCATGGCGATCAGTACCCGCTGGCGCTGTCCGCCGCTCAGCTCGTGCGGGTAGCTCTTCAGCGTGCGCACGGGGTCCAGGCCCACGAGTTCGAGCAGCTCGGTGGCGCTGCGGGTGCCACCGCGCTTGATCAGCTGGCCCAGCTGGGTGCTGACGAGCATCGACGGGTTGAGCGAGCTCAACGCATCCTGGTAGACCATCGCCATCTCGTGCCCGAGCAGCGCCTGGCGCTCCTTGCGCGGCATGGTCAACAGGTCGCGACCCTCGAAGAGGATCTGCCCGGTGATCTCGGCGGTGTCCGGCAGCAGCCCCATGATGGCGAGGCTGGTGATGCTCTTGCCGCAGCCGGACTCGCCGACCAGGGCCATCGTCTCGCTGGGGCGAACCGAGAAGCTCACGTTGTCGACGATGGCGATGTCGCCGTGCCGGTTCGGGAAGCGGATGCTCAGGTTCTTCACCTCGAGCAGCGGGGCCGCATCACCGGTGTACACCAGCCGGTCGGTGCGGGTCGATTCGATCAGCCGCAGCTGGGCGAGGTGCATCTCGAGGGGCACGGATGCCGCGGCGGTCTCCACCACGGACACTGTCGTGGTGGTGGCGCTGTCGGCAGCGGACACGGCGGCAACGGCCTTGGCGTTCTTCGCGGCCGGCTTCACCAGGGCGTCGGTGAGGCCCTCGGCGAGGATGTTCAGCGACAACACCGTGATCAGGATGAGCATGCCGGGGAAGAAGGTGGCCCACCAACCGCCGCTGAGCAGCAGGTTCCGGCCGGACGAGATCACGTTGCCCCAGGACGGGGCGGGGTCCTGCACGCCGGCGCCGATGAACGAGAGGCTCGCTTCGAAGACGATCGCGTCGGCCACCAGCACGGTGACGAACACCATGATCGGGGCCGCACAGTTACGGGCCACGTGCCAGAACAGGATGTGCGGCAGTCGGGCACCCATCACCCGCTCGGCGGAGACGTAGTCCTCGCCGAACTGGGCCATCACGTTGGCGCGCACGATCCGGGCGATCTGCGGAACGTAGAGGAACGCGATCGTGCAGATCAGGATCGGCAGCTCCTTGCCGAAGACGGCAACGAAGACGATAGCCAGGGCGATGCCGGGGAACGACATGATGATGTCGAGGATGCGCATGATGGTCTCGCTCAGCCACTTGGACGCGGTGGCGGCGATCGACCCGATGATCGCACCGGCGATGAGAGCCAGCGACGTGGCCCCCAGGCCGATGGCCAGGGAGAACCTGGCGCCGTAGAGCAGCCTGGAGAAGATGTCGCGGCCGTTGCGGTCGGTGCCGAAGAGGTGCTCGAACGAGGGCGGCAACGCCGGGATGCCCGACTTGAGCGGGTCGAACGGGGCGATGACCGGTGCGAGGACCGCGAGCAGCACCACGAGACCGAAGAAGGCGAGGGCGACCTTGGAGCCGAGCGGCATGGCGCCGAAGCGCTGGGCCGGCACGCTCAGTCGCGCGTTGAGTGATCGACGCATCGTTACACCGTCCGAATCCGTGGGTTGATGAGCAGGTACAGCATGTCCACGACGATGTTGACGACCACGAAGGCCAGCGCCACGGTGAGGGTGACGCCCTGCACCAGGTTGATGTCGTTGTTGGTCACACCGTTGAGGATGAGTTTGCCCATGCCGGGCAGGTCGAAGATGACCTCGATGATGACGGCCCCTCCGATGAGGTAACCGACCCGCAGGCCGAGCACCGTCACGGGGGTGATGAGGGCGTTCCGCAGCACGTTCCGGCTCACCACGACGCTGCGCGGCAGGCCGCTGCCGATAGCGGTACGCACGTAGTCCCGGTCGAGCTCCTCGACCATCGAGGTGCGCACCACCCGGGTGAGGGAGGCGGCGACGGGGATGCCGAGCGAGATCGCCGGCAGGATCATGGTGCCCAGCCAGCCGGTGAAGGAGTCGTTGATGTTGACGTACCCGCCGGTGGGCAGCCAGCCCAGGCCCAGGGCGAAGTTCTGGATGAGCAGAATGGCGAGCCAGAACGACGGCACCGCGATGCCGGCGATGGACACCACCCTGATGAGCTGGTCGGGCCAGCGGTCGCGGTACAGGGCCGCGGTCACGCCGAGCGTGAGCGAGAGCACCACGGCGATCAGCAGGCCCATGATGGTCAGCTGCACGGTGAGGGGGAAGGCCGACCCGATCAGGGTGGTCACCTTGCTCGCCGGCGGAACGGTGACGCCGAGGTTGCCCTGCACCAGGTTGGCCAGGAAGGTGAGGTAGCGCACGATCAGAGGGTCATTGAGACCCGCGTCTTCGCGATAGGCCTCTCTGGCGGTCTCCGACGAGCTCTCCCCGAGAGCGTTGATGGCCGGATCTCCCGGCGCGAGTTGCATAACGAAAAAGACGAGGGCGGTGATGCCCAGGATCATAATCGGGAGCACGGCGATTCGTCGGGCCATGAGCCTGAGCAACGCGGTCACAATTGTCTCCTCTAGAAAGAAAATGGGGTGGGGGCCGGCCACCGGCCGGCCCCCGGGTGGATTACTCTGCGGTGCGCGCGACGTCCAGGAAGGACAGGCCCGTGAAGGCCACGGGCTTGAAGCCGGTGATGGCGTCTTCGTTCCAGGCCGTCGGCAGCTTGCGGTGCACGAGCGGGTAGACCGGGCACTCGTCGGCGATGAGGTCGAAGGCCTTGCCCCACAGCTTCTTCTGCTCGGCGGCATCCGACGTCGCCATGGCGTCGTCGAGGTAGCCGGTCAGCGTGGCGAACTCCGCGGAGTCGGCCCAGCGGTACCGCTTGGTGGGCCAGACCGTCGCGGCGCCGTACCACCAGCGCAGCAGCAGGTCGGCGTCGTTACCGAACACCGACGGGTCGCCGGGGGCGACCATCACCGTGTAGTTGCCCTCGTCGACGGTCTTGTACTGGGCACCGGACTGGTTGGAGTCGATGGTGGTGGCGATGCCGGCGGCGTCGAGGTCCTCCTTGATCAGCGGCAGCACATCCTTCACCCAGCTGGTGTCGGTGGCCAGCAGCGTGATGGACAGTCCGTCGACCCCGGCGGCCTTGAGCATCTTCTTGGCCTTGGCCAGGTCGTACGTGTAGACCGTCTTGGCCTTCTGGTACGACGGGTGCTCCTTCTGCAGGTAGCTGGTGGCCGCGGTGGCCTGGCCGAGCATGCCCGTGTTGATGAGCTTCTCGTAGTCGATGGCGTAGCGGAACGCCTGGCGAACGCGCTTGTCGTCGAACGGGGCGACCGAGGTGTTGAACATCATGAACAGCTGGCCGAACGACTGCACCGACTCCACGGTGGCGTCCTTCAGCGAGGCGACGTCGATGTAGGGCACATCCTCGATGGCCTGCACCCGACCGGACTGCACGGCGGTGACGCGGGCAGCGGCATCCGAGAGCAGGTTCCAGGTCATCGCGGCGGCCAGGGCCGGGCGGGAGCCCGTGTAGGCGTCGAAGCGCTCGAACATGATCTTGTCGTCCTTGACGGCCGACAGCATCTTGTACGGGCCGGTTCCGGTCGGCAGGGAGTCGAAGGCGACCTTGTCGGCCTCCACCAGTGCCTTGGGAACGATCTTGACGACCGACAGACGCTCCAGCGCGAGGGCGGTCTCCTGCTTGAGCGTGATCTTCACAGTGTTGGCGTCGACCTTGGCGATCGAGTCGACGAACGGGAGGAAGGTGAGGTAGAGCGACGCGTTCGCCGGGTCGAGCACACGCTGGAACGAGAAGACGACATCGTCTGCTGTTACCGGAGTGCCGTCGTGGAACACAGCGCCGTCACGCAGCTTTGCGGTGACGGTCTTGCCGCTCACGGTGGGCAGGTCGGCGGCGAGCGCCGCGTACACCTCGCGGGTGACCGGGTCGAGTTCGACCAGGCCCTCGAGCACGTGCCAGTTGGCGGCGACGGTGACGGCGCCGGTGGTGGTCATCGGGTCGAAACCGGTGGAGAGGGCGTAGGAGATGCCCGCCTCAATGGTTCCATTCTTGTCAATACCGGGGCCCTCGGAGCTGGTCGGTGCCACGCTGTTGGTAGACGCGGGGCCGCTGCAGGCGGCGAGTGTCGCCACCAAACCCATGGCGCCTGCGGCCTGGAGGAAGACCCTACGGCTAGTCTTCCCCTGAAGTGATTCTTGGAGCATCAGATTGCCTCTCGTTTTTTTGTGTTCGGAAAGCTAAATCAGACGTCAGACGTCCTACGTGATAAACTGAAGTTATACACACTCGAGTGAAAGGTCAAGCATCGGATGCCAAATCATGACAAGTCGAAATCAGGAGTTTTCGCATCCGAAACGTCGCGGAAACGCAGTTCCGTGACCGACCAGATCAAAGACTTTATCTTGACCAAGGGGCTCAAATCGGGCGACCTGATGCCCACCGAAACCGAAATTTGCGCTGAACTGGGAGTTAGCCGGTCGAGTGTTCGCGAGGCGATTCGGACCCTTGCTGCGCTGGACATCGTGGAAGTCAAACACGGCTACGGCACCTATGTCGGCCAGTTGTCGCTGGCGCCCCTGGTGGAGGGGCTCGTGTTCCGGGGCGTACTCCGGCCGCAGGATGACTTCGCGGCACTCCGCGAGGTGATCGAGGTGCGCGAGGCGCTCGACACCGTCATGGCGCAGCAGATCATCGATGCGCTGCACGGCGGCACCGACGAGATCCTCGAGGGCCTGGTGGCCACCATGGTCGCCAAGAGCGCGACCGGCGAGTCCTTCGCCGAGGAAGACCTGGCCTTCCACACCCGGCTCTTGGCTTACCTGGACAACACCTTGGTAGGCCAGCTGGTCACCGCGTTCTGGGAGATCAACACCGTGCTGTACCCGAAGCTCGGCATCGCCCCGGCCACCGATATCGACGACACGGCGCGTGCGCACGGCGCGATGCTGGATGCGGCCAAGGCCGGCGACCTCGACGCGTATCGCGAAGCGGTCATCGCGCACTACCAACCGCTGCGTCGCTCCCTCGAGAAGGCGGCGCTGCAGACCGTCGCCGGCTAGCGGTACCGGCTAGCTGTACTGCTGGCTGCCCGCTAGTCGCCGGAGAGGCTCCGGCGGGCGATGTCGAGCACCAGCTGCTCGTCGTCGACCCCGCCGCCCTCGTGGCCGTTGAACGGCCACACCGTGATCTCCTTGGGGCCCTCGTAGGCGTTGTAGGCACCGAACACCGTCGACGGCGGGCAGATCGGATCCATCAACGCCGCGGACAGCCAGACCGGCGCGGTGGCGCGGGTGATGAAGTTGACCCCGTCGAAGTAGGACAGGGTGTGCAGCACGGCGTCGGCCTTACCGCGATACCAGGACAGGTAGTTGGCGATCTCCTTGTATGGATCGCGGTCGGTGATCATGATCGCCCGCGGGAAGTCGCACAGGAACGGCACGCGCGCGGCCACGGCCCGCAGGCCGGGAACGAGGCCGGCGACGGCCAGGGCCAGCCCGCCGCCCTGGCTGATGCCGGTGACCATCACCCGGTCCGGATCCGTGGTCGGCAGCTCGGTCACGGCGTCGACCAGGCGCACGGCGTCCACGATCAGGCGTCGGTAGTAATAGGTCTCCCGTGAGTCGATGCCCCGGGTGAGGAACCCGGGAACCTGGGGCCCAGAGCCGGCACTGTCCGGGGTGCTCCCTCGCGAGCCGCTCCAGGCCTGTCCCCGGGTGTCCAGCTCCAGGTGCGCGTAGCCGGCGGAGGCCCAGAGCAGGTTCTCGATGGCATCGCCGCGGCCCCGGCCGTAGCCGTGGAACTGCACGATCGTGGGCAGGGCATCCGTCGTGCCTGCGGGTACCCGCAGCCAGGCCTTGATCCGTTCTCCCTCGAAGCCGGAGAAGGTGAGGTCGTAGACGTCGAGGGTGACCAGGCCGGCGTCGATCTTCTGCACCTCGAGGGCCAGCGGATGCCGGCGGGAGGCGTGCAGGGTCTCCGCCCAGAACTCGTCGAAATCGTCTGGGTCCACCTGCGCGCTTCGGTAGTCGTGCAGCGCGGCTTCGGGCAGGTCCAACAGCATCCGGGCGCTCTCAGCGGACCGTGTTGCGCAGCGTGCCGATTTCGGGGATGGTGATCGCCACCTCGTCGCCCGGGCTGAGCTCGGCCGCGGTGTTCGGCGACCCTGTCATCACCACGTCGCCGGGTTCGAGGGTCATCCAGCGGGTGACGTAGACGAGGGTGTCGACCACCCGGGAGGGCAGGTTGAAGGTGCCGGAGCTGGCCACGACCTGGCCGTTGACCTCCACGATGATCTCGAGGTTCTCGGGGTCGGCGATCTCGGTCTCGATCCAGGCGCCGAGCGGGGTGTAGTTGGTGCCGGCCTTGCTCTCGAAGTTCTTGTTGTCCACGGCGTTGCGCTCGGCGCTGGTCACGTCGTTCACGATCGTGTAGCCCAGCACGTGCTCCAGAGCGTTTTCCACCGTCAGCCGGCTGGCCGTGCGGCCGATGACGACCGCGAGCTCGCCCTCGGCCACGACGGTTCCCGCATCCGCAGCCAGCACGATCTGGTCACCGTCGTTGGCGACGGTGCGCACCGACTTGAGCCAGGCCTGCACGGGCAGGATCGCCTGCGGATCGGCGTTGTGGCCGATGCCTACGACGAGGCCGGGGGTGCTGGTGCGGGCGATCTTCACGGGGTGGAGCCTTTCATCAGGGTGGTGGCAGGGGTGGCTGGGGTGGCGGGGTCGCGCGGGGACTCGTCCAGCAGGGCGTCGCGGATGATCCGGCGCGGGTCGTACTGGCGGGGGTTGAGCTTCTTCCAGTCGATGTCGTCGAATTCCGGGCCCATCTCGTCCTTGAGACGGTCCTTGGCGCCGTCGGCCATCTCCTTGGCCTTGCGCACGAACCGGCCGAGCATCGCGGCGTAGTGCGGGATGCGTTCGGGGCCGAGCAGGAACGCGGCGATGATCGCGATGATGATGAGCTTGTCGAACGTCAATCCGAACATGGCGGGTACTCCTTCGCTGCTGTCGACCGGCCGGTCATCGAAGGCCGGCCAGTTCTTGGTCGATCCGGTCGGCGGCCTTACGGGCCCGCCGGTCGTGGATCCAGGCGATGAAACCGGCCACGAAGTACAGCAGGATCATCGGTACGGCGAGCATGAACATCGACATCACATCGGCGGCGGGGGTGGCGACGGCGGTGAAGATGATCACCACCACGATGGCGATCCGCCACGAGCCGAGGATCGACGTGGCGCTCAGCACGCCGGCGAAGTTGAGCAGCACCAGGAACACCGGCAGCACGAAGGCGATGCCGATCGCGACCACGAGCTTGAGCACGAAGTCGTAGTAGCCCTTGGCACTGATGATCGCCGCCGAGTCCTCCGGAGCGAACGAGGTCAGCAGCGCCACCATGTTGGGCAGCACGAACCAGCCCGCCGAGCAGCCGGCCAGGAACAGCGGCACCGCGGAGGCGACGAAGGCGATCGCGAACTGTTTCTCCCGGCGCGCCAGGCCCGGCATGAAGAATGCCCAGATCTGGTACAGCCAGATCGGTGAGGAGATCACCACGCCCACGGTGACGGCAATCTGCATCCGCAGGTCGAACGCCTCGGAGATGGTGGTGAAGTTCAGCTCGGAGGCGCGGCCCTGGGCCTGGGCGATGTTGCCGATCGGAACGCGAAGCGCGTCCAGCACGGGCTCGGAGAGCATCCAGCCCACGATCGCGCCCAACAGGATTCCGATAGCCGCCCGGGTGATGCGCTTGCGCAGCTCGATCAGGTGTCCACCCAGCGTCATCTTCCCGTCCCGGGCGGACTTCACCTTCGTGACGGTGGTCACGATGGGTCAGATCCGGGTGGAGGCGCGCGTCGGGAGCGGGATGGGCTCGGCAACCGGGGTGCCGGGGTGGGTCAGCTCGGCGGCCGGGTCGGTCGCATCCGTGCCGTCGTCGTCTTTCAGGGTCTTGACTTCGCTCTTGAAGATGCGCATCGACTGGCCGACGCTGCGGGCCAGGCCCGGGAGCTTGGGGGCGCCGAACAACAGCAGAACAATCGCCAGGATGATGACCATGTGCCATCCGGTGAGGTTTGCAAGCATGATTTTCGCCTCTCGTCTGTGGGATGTAGAACGTCTGACGTCATACGCTACTGGAATTCGTCGGGAATGCAAGGGAATGTGGATCATTGGCCGATTTCAGGCCGAGCTTCACCGTCTTCGGCGTCAGCCCAGCACCACCGCGGTGATGCGAGCGCGGAAGAACTCACCCTCATCTTGCCGAGCAGTACCCCACCCCCACCCCGCGGTAAACGTGGCCGGAAGTGTCAGGCCCGCGTACTCCTGCTCGCTGTGCACGGTGCAGCCGAAGGGATATCGTCCGAAAGGCGCCCCGCCGGGGTTCCCCCAGCGCCACAGGGACACCGACTGCACCTCACCCCGCGGCCCGATGTGCAGTTCGGCGGATTCCGCTTCGCCGTCGATCTGCCACGTGCCGATGACGTGATCTGCCGAACGGCCTGCCGTCCAGACCGCGGTGCGGAAGCCGATGGGGGCGAGCACGATCTCGCTGGCCAGTCGCCCTGCGGCGCTACGGGCCACGTCGACGCCGCCGGCGGTCACCACAGGAAAGAGCCCGAGCATCCGCCAGCGCATCTCCCCGGTGCCGGTGGTGAACCGGTCGAAGCCGCGCACCGGCAGCCCGGCCACCCAGGCCGTGGCCGCCCAGATGTAGCCGACGCCGGGAACGAGAATCTGACGGGCGGAGAACCTCCGCCACACGCCGAGCCTGATCTCGCCGCGCATGGTCAGCTGCACCGAGCTGGAGAGGGGCGTTCCCGTGGGGATGGCGTGAGTCAGCCAGCGCCGTGCGGGTTCGGGCAGCTGCGCCACGAGCTCAGGCGCAAAGGTCTCGGTCGGGGCTGGTCGGGCAAGCAGCTGGCGCCACGCTCCGCTCACCTGCCGGGCTTCGCCGGGCACCTGGTTGGCCGTCACGGCGTGGCCCCCGCGTTCCCGGTGCGGTATGGGTGCCGGGGCGCGCCGTGGGCCGGCGCCATCCCGTAGCGGGCGAGTACAAGCTGAACGGCGAGCCGTGGCGCATCGGGGTTCGCGGGTGCCCCGGTGATGAGTGCCCGCACGTACAGCGGGCCGGCCAGCGCGTCGAGCACGAACTCGACATCGGTGTCCGGCAGTAGTTCAGCGGTGGATATACCGCGCTGCACGGCATCCCGCCACAGCCGTCGGGTGGGCTCGATGATCAGGGTGCGATAGCTCGTGGCGAGCTGAGGGTCGGTCGCCATCTCGGCGACGAGTCCGGGCAGCACCCGACCGAGCGGCGTGTGTGTGAGCGTCACCGACAGCCGGGTGGCGTAATCGAGCAGCTGTTCGGCGACGCTGCCGACGCGCACGCCGGTCTCCCCCGGCATCTGCGTGACCATCGCCTCGACGACGAGCTGGGACTTGTGCGGCCACCGTCGGTACACGGTCGGCTTGCCCACCCCGGCCCGCCTGGCTACCCCGGCGATGGTGAAGCCCGCGTAGCCGACCTCACCGAGCAGATCGAGGGCCGCGGCGATGATGGCCGCGTCGACATCGGGATGCCGCGGTCGCCCGCGCTCTCGCGCCGACCCTCGTTGCGGTCGGGCCGCCACGTCGTCCGGTGCCATCGCCACTCCCCACTGCCGGCGGTCCCTGAATATCGTTACTACTCGTAACGCTATGGCAAGTTTAGCGACGTGAAGACTGGCTTTCGGTCTGCCTATCTGGTAAATATATCTAAAAGATATAAGGAGTCCCGTGATGGCTACGACAGACCAGACCCGGATGGCCGTTCTCGGCGGCCTGAGCATCGCGCCGATGACCGGGTACGCCCTGCGCGAGCAGATCCGGGATGCCCTCGGGCATTTCTGGGCGGAGAGCTTCGGGCAGATCTACCCCGCGCTCACCGCACTCGAGCGCGACGGGCTGATCGAGCGCCAGGCGGCCATCCGTGCCGGCTCGTCGACGTTCGCCCTGACCCCGCTGGGCACCGAGCGCCTGCGCGAGTTGCTCGCCGAGGACCCCCAGCCGGTGAAACCGCGAAACGGTGTGCTGCTGCGACTGTTCTTCGGGCGCCAACTCGGTCAGGAGGCCTGCCGGAAACTCGTGGCGGACACGCGGGCCACCGCCGAGGCCGAACTCGCCGAGATGCGCCGCATCCACGAGGAGTTGCAGGCCGACACCGGCCCGGATGCGCCGTACATTCTCCTCACCGTGCTCGCCGGCGAGCATGCCGCGCGTGCCTCGCTCGACTGGGCGGATGAGGCGCTGCGTGTTCTGGACGGCCTGGCGTCGGCGGTCCCGCCCGCCGCCGCCGCCGCCTCCACCACCCCCGCCGCCACCCCCGCCGGGGAGCACCCATGAGCGCCGGATCGACCGCCGCGCGCCGTCTTTTCCCGCGGCGGCGAACCGCCGGTGCCGTCGCACTCGGGTTCCTCGTTGTCGTGCTCTTCCAGATCAGCCTGATGCTCGGTGCACCGTTCGGTGCCGCCGCGCTCGGTGGCGCGAATGCGGGCACCCTGCCGGCCGAGCTGCGGATGGTCAGCGCCGTGAGCGCGGTGATCTGGGTCATCGCCGCGGTCATCGTGCTCGCTCGAGGTGGGTTCGGGATGCGCGTGCCACCCGCGCTGAGCCGTTGGGGCACCTGGGCGCTGGTGGGGTATCTCGCGCTGGGCGTGCTCATGAACCTGGCCTCATCCAGCCCCTGGGAACGGTTCGGCTGGGCCCCGTTCACGGCCGTGCTGTTCGGTCTGACGCTGCTTCTGGCGCTCAGTGAGCGAGAAGGCCCACCGGCCGGGCCGACGGGGGTGCCCCGGTGAGCGCCGGGGTGGTGACCGGCGCGGCCGTGCTGTTCTGTGTGCTCATGGCCGGTCTGATTGTCTTCCAGGCCGCACTCATCGCCGGGGCGCCACTGGGTCAGTTCGCCTGGGGCGGGCAGGACCGGGTGCTGCCCATCCGGAAACGCCTGGGCAGTGCCACGTCGATCGGTCTCTACCTGATCTTCGGGGTGCTCGTTGTGCAGCGCGCCGGACTGGCCGACGTCATCCCGTGGCCCGGGTTCGTCATCGTAGCGACCTGGGTCCTGGCCGGCTATTTCCTGCTCGGCATCGTGCTCAATGCCGTCTCACGGTCGCGGCCGGAGCGGTGGACCATGGCGCCCCTCTGCGCGGTGCTGGCCGGCCTCACGGTGCTCGTCGCGCTGGGCTGACCCGGCCCGCTCGGGCGGCCCGGCCCGGCACGCACTCGCCCCCACGGCATGCACTCGTCCCCGCGGCACGCACTCGCCCCCGCGGCACGCGCTCTTCCCCGCGGCACGCACTCGCCCACTCGTCCCCGCGGCACGCACTCGCCCCCACGGCACGCACTCGCCCCCGCGGCACGCACTCGTCGCGGCGGCACGCACTCGTCGCGGCGGCACGCGCTGTAGCGGGTGCCGCCGGGCATAAACCGTGCCGCCGGGGATAAACCGTGCCGCGAACAGCCGCGGCGACGCGATCGTTAGGCCGTCGAGGCGGCCTGGGTGCCTCCAGCCACCGCCCACGTGCGCCATCGGTGCCGGGTCTGCCGAAGCAGGTACTCTCGGGCCTGCCCGCGAGCTCGGGCCACAGGCCACAGGCCACAGGCCACAGGCCACAGGCCACAGGCCACAGGCCACAGGCCACAGGCCACAGGCCACAGGCCACAGGCCACAGGCCACAACCTGCAGTACGGTGAACGCACATGCAATCGGGGACCGCGTTGGCGTGTTCTCCCGAACGACCACACTCGAGAGGTGAACGGATGGCCGGTTCCGCCGTAGTCACCCCGGTCGCGCCCCGTCTGCAGCGGGACCGGTTCCTGGTGCCCGATGTGGCACGCGGCGTCGCCATCCTGGCCATGCTCATCGCGCACGCCGGACCGCTGATGTTCGACCAGCCCGCGGCAACGGCCTTCCTGCAGGGCCAGTTGAACGATGTGGCCTCCCCCCTGTTCGCCACCACGATGGGCGCCGCGGCGGCGATCGTGCTGGCCAAGGCGGGCACCGCATCCGCGCAACGAACGGTGATCCTGCAGAACGTCGTCCGGGGCGCCATCCTGGTGCTGCTCGGGTTGCTGTTGGCCACCTGGGGCAGCTGGATCGCGATAGTGCTCTCGTTCCTGGGCATCGTGCTCGCCATCGGCACCCCGCTGGTGCTGCTGGGCACCCGGGCGCTGGTCGCCGTTTTGGCCGCGGTGCTGGTGCTCGGCGCCCCGCTCAATGAGCTGATGCTGGCCGCCACCGGTCCACTGATCACCGTGGGTGAGCGCACCCCGGCGAGCTTCCTCCTCGAATGGCTCTTCCTCAGCCCGCACTACCGGGTGACCAACCTGCTGCCGTGGTTCCTGTTCGGGGCGCTGCTGTTCCGCATCCGTTTCGGTGGCCGCCGGGCGGGCTGGATTCTGTTGGCGATCGCCGTGCCCGCCTGGTGGCTCGGGCCGCTCTGGCGCGGCGCGACCGGGGCGGAGTTCAGCCCGTCGGGCAGCTACCTCGACACCCTGCACGATGCCGGGCTGGTGCTCGGGGTGCTGGGCGTGATCATGCTGCTCGCGTCGCTGCGGGGGCGGCGAACCGCGGCCGTGGTGCGTGCGGTGTTCTTGCCGTTCGAGGCGATCGGCTCGATCTCACTGTCGCTGTATGTGTTCCAGGTGGCCGTGGTGGGGTGGATGGCCGACAACGGGATCAGCTACGGCAGCACCGACCCGGTCGCCTGGCTTGTGCTCGTGATCGGCGTGCCGATCGTGGGGATCCTCTGGTGGCGGTTTGTGGGCAAGGGCCCGATCGAGTGGCTGATCGGGGTGGTCTCTGGCCGGTACCGGCTCCGCCGCTCGAGCACCGTCGGTGCCGGCTCAGCGAGGTAGCGCTGCCGGTTCGCGCACCACCCCGAGTTGCTTCACATTCCCCGTTCGGGACGCCCGACTAGGTGTTTTTCGGCAACTCGCGCAGATTCCGCTCGGCCACTTCGGGCAAAGCGCCCCTTCGACGCTTGCCATGCGGCACTGTGCGGCAACTCGGCGTCGGCCGGGGGCACCGGGAAGCCGAACTAGGTTGCCGCCTGATGCAACGGCTCGAGCGCCGAGTCGAGGGCCGCTTCCAGCGGCCAGGCCGAGCGCATCGGCTGGCTGAGCACGAGGCCACCCTGGATCGCGGCGAGGATCACCACGGCGATGCGTTGGGGGTCGACCGCCTGGTCGATCAGCCCGCCGGCCTGCATTTTCGTCACGCCCGCCGCCAGGGTGTCCCGCCACTCGGCCATGCTGGCGCTGAAGAAGGCTTCGAGGTCGGGGTCGGTCATCGCGGCCTGCGTCGCCAACGACCCGATCGGGCACGCCCACCGACCGAGGCCGAGGTAGTAGTCCACCAGCGCGGCGCGCCACGCGTTCCAAGACTCCCAGGTGCTCAGGTCGTGAATGTAGGGCTCCTGCGCCGCGAGCAGCTGCCGCCCTTCCCAGGTCGCGACCTCGCGCACCAGTTCGGTCTTGCCGCCGGGAAAGTAGTGGAAGAGCTGGCTCTTGCTCGTGAGGGTGGCGGCACGAACGGTGTCCAGGGTGGTGCCGCCGATGCCCGCGGCGAGGATCTGCTCTCCGGTGGCCTCGATGATCCGCTGGCGGGTGGCCCGGCCCCGCGCGGTGATCTTCGTCTCCTCCATGCGTCGATCGTAGCGTACTGGACCGCACGGTCCAGGGTGTGGTACGAATGGACCGTGAAGTCCAATAGTGAACTCCCGCCCCAGCCCCTGTCCCCCGATTCCCGATCGCCCTTCGGGGCCGAATCGACCGCACTCGACGTGGTGCGCGGCCTCGACCTGGGCGGACGCTCCGCCCTGGTGACCGGGGCCAGTTCCGGCATCGGGGTGGAGACCGCGCGGGCGCTGGCCGCTGCGGGCGCGAGCGTCACCCTCGCGGTGCGGGATCTGGCGGCCGGCACCCGCACCGCGGAGGAGATCCGCTCGAGCACCGGCAACAGTGCCGTGCGGGTGGCCCACCTCGACCTGGCCGACCTGGGCACGGTGCGGGCGTTGGCGGCGGGGTGGTCGGGCCCGTTGCACATCCTGGTCATCAACGCCGGCATCATGCACACCCCGGAATTGCGGACGCCCGCCGGGTGGGAGATGCAGTTCGCGGTGAACCACCTGGGTCACTTCGCTCTCGCGACGGCGCTGCACCCGGCGCTGGCCGCGGCCGACGGGGCCCGGATCGTGGCGGTGAGCTCCAGCGGGCACGGCTCGAGCGGCATCCGGTTCGACGACCTGTTCTTTGAGCGGGATGCCTACGACTCGTCGCTGGCGTACGGGCAGTCGAAGACCGCGAACGTGCTGTTCGCCCTCGAGGCCACCCGGCGGTGGGCGGATGACGGCATCGCCGCGGCCGCCCTGATGCCGGGCGGCATCTGGACGAACCTGCAGCGGCACTGGGACCCCGAGGTGCTGGCGGGGATGAAGAGCCGGTATCCGGGCAAGAGCGCTGCGCAGGGAGCCGCGACCTCGGTGTTCGTGGCCACCCGGGCGACGCTCGGCGCGGGAACGCCGGGCTACTACGAGGACTGCCACCCGGCGGCCGTGGTGCCCGCCATCGTCGACGGCATCCACGGGGTGCTCCCCCACGCGCTCGACCCGGACACCGCCCGCCGGCTGTGGGACGTGTCCGCCGGGCTGGTCGCGTCCGCCTGACCGCCCATGGGCGGCGTGTCCGGCGTCGCGACCAGTCCGTTGGTCGAGCTTGTCAGTGATGATGGATGTGGGGTCGGGTTGGTCTGACTCAGAGCTTGTCCGACGCCTTGGCTGTCTTTGTCTCGATGCGTCGACT
>NZ_JAXCHV010000038.1:0-31625 GCF_035984795.1 Cryobacterium sp. MP_3.1
ACCACGTGGCCCTCACATGGTGGAAGGAGCTTTTCAGGTGGCTCTCAATCACGCCAACCCCGGCTCTGAACGACACGATTCATGGTCCGGCGCAGTGGCCTCCACCCGCACCACACCTGGCTCCCTCAGAAGCCAATATTCACTCGGTCATTCAGCCGCGTGACTGGCCGAACGTCGAGGACGCTTTGGGTGCCATCGCGGCGGACGGAGAAGAAGTCCGGTACGTGAGTAGAGGGTGATTGCTTGCGTCCAAAATCAATCAGAAAAGGTTGTGCAGCAATTCCCGCAACATCCCCATCGAAGTCGAGAACCATGAGCGCGGTTTGCTCAAAGCCTGACTCGAACTTCACGTGCTGTGCCGTCGAGGAGAACCAATAGCTCCCGTGAAAGTTCCGGCGCCCGGGGTATTTCTCCCCGACACGACTCACTGCGTTCGCGTGAAACCGCTCATTGAGTAGAGCTGGAGTGGGTCGGGCTGCGCGCTTCTGGTTACGAGAATCAAACCAGTGGATTGTCGATGAGAGAACGATACCTCCGGCACCGGTACCCGGCGTCGGAGTCAGTTGCGCGTTGGCTACCAGAGAGTCCGACATTGGGTCGCCCGCAGGGCCTCACCTAGGTTCGCATCAACTTGAGCACCGCTCATGTACTCAGTAATACACCGCGCAGAGGCCGAGCTCGCTTGAGCGCCTCGGCGTGTCGGAACCCAAACACGCGCGACGGGCCTCGGGAGTCGTTTGCACACCTTCTCGGTGTCAGGATTCTCCACCGAGACAGAGCATCCACCCCGGTCGAAGCTGTTCACTATCCGCCCCTCACTGCGCAGCGCTGCACGATGACGAGTTGCGCAACGCTGGCCTCAAGCTACGGCCTGACAGACAATTCTGAACACGGATTGAGTTCACAAGGTAATAATAATTACCGAAAAGAGAATCGTCAAGCCTTGCCCAGCTCCGGTACCGCTACCCGGCGCAGCGGCCCAGTTCGTGCCACGCGGATGGGGCATCGAGCTAGCCCTAGCTCGGGTCATCTGCATCGGAGAGGTCATTCGCCGACTTGCCCGCCTATACGTCTGGCGGCACGCCACGGAGCTGGCTCAACATGTCAGCCGCCTCTGCGAGCACATCTTCTAGCGCGAGACCTTCAGGGTCCGCCTCCGTGAGCATCCGTTCGGCCTCTCTAGTCATCGGCCTCAAGTGGCCACGCGGTGCGTCGTATGTGAAGAGCGCCATTTCTGCTCGCGCTCCGAACAGAACGCTCTCCCGGGTATAAGTTCCACTTGTTAGGAAGACCGCGCGCTTTTGCTCAACCATTGCAACGCCGGCAAGTTGACGTACCGCCTCGGCTCCGACACTTCCCGAGTAGTTCTTGACTTGCGCGACGTGGCTCGCCGAGGCGACGTCGACACCGCCGTCGCCGGATGCACGCGTCGTCTCAGCGTCTCCGATACCGAGAAACCGGAGCCAATCTCGCCCAAGCATCTCGGCCCCCTCGTGCGAAACGCCATACGGTTGTGGTTGAGGTCGTGGCCATTCCCTACCTGCATCAGCATCGTTCTGGAACTCGCGCGCTTCGAACACGGCTGCTACAACCCGTTGAGCGTCGCTAAGCGTGTCAGCGCGCATGCGACGCACGTTATTTTCAGAGCTATCGCGTATGCGCTGAGCTTCGAAACGGAGCCTCTCAGCGGCGTTGACAAGACTCGCCGCATCTTCCCGCACGTCATTGCCTCGTTGCCGCTCTTCGACCAGCGCTGCCCCCTCTAGCCGCAGGCTTTGGCGCTCTGCAGCTATTTCTTCAAGCTCTTCCTGAACAAGCTCGTCCACCCTGCGTTCAACAGCATCCGCACTTGCCCGACGCAGGCGCTCCACTTCCCTGGCGACCTCGGCATCCTTTGCGTCCCGATAGCGCTGCATAGCTCGCCGTTCCGGCGACAGTCGAGGAAGTGTCTGGGCTCGTACCGAGGTGTCTGAGAGGCTCTCGGCACCAATCCTCGCTGACTCTGCCGCTACATCACGCGCGGCAATCTGGGCACGGAGCTCCAGGATTCGACCCCCGGGTTTTGGCTCAGTCGTCGCACTGCGCAACCCTTCCGCCGCGCCGTCAATAAATGCGGAGCGCGCCGCCATCTCTAGGCGCTGGGTCTCCCGCGAATAGGGGCCGACGTCCTCCTCCGCGCCAAGCAAACGGCTCAGCAAATGTTTCAGCGATTCCATGAAGAAGTCAGAAGAGGTCAGCGTCCCCCTCGGCGCCCTCTCACCAAGACTGTGACCTTCGTCGCGAAATTGCTGAATAAACATTTCTCTATCCAAGACAAGCCCCCTGGTTCAAGCTCGACCCCTACGCAGCGACACGAGCAATTACTTCGGCCTGCTTGAGCACAGTAAGCGTCGCACTCTCCTGCATGTCCGGCGGATACCCATGACGACGCAGCAAGCGCTTGATGGTCGCACGCAGCTTCGCTCGCACTTGCTCCTTCACGGCCCAGTCGGTCTTGGCGTCACGACGAACGATTTCCACCAGGTCATGGGCGATGAGCTTGAGCTTGTCGTCGCCCAGCTCCACCACAGCGGAGTCATTCGTTCGGATGGCGTCGTAGAACGCCAACTCATCATCGGTCAGCCCGAGTTGCTGCGCACGGTTCGCTTCGGCCGTCAGCTTCAGTGCCAAATCAGCCAGAGCGCCCATGACCTGAGCGGAGTCGAGAGTTCGGTTCTGGTAGCGCAGTAGTGAGTCGGTCAGCATCTCAGAGAATTGCTTGCTGGCGACCACGTTGCGCTTCGCGATGCGCTTAATCTCGTCGTTCAGCAGACGACGCAGCATCTCCAATTGCAGATTTTTCCGGTCTGATTTCTTGAACTTCTCGATGAAGTCATCGTTGATGAGCGACAAGTCAGGCTTGTCGAGGCCGGCCTCTTCGTAAATGTCGATGACACCGACGCCGGTCATGGCGTCGGAGACGATTTGGCGGATGGCGGTGTCGACCTCGGCGTTTGGGTCAACACGCAAGTCGCCACCCTCGACTTTGGCGAGCTGTGCACGCACCGCTTCAAAGAACGCGGCGTCACTCTTGAGCGCTTCCGCCGCATCCGTTCCGGCACACATCGCGTAGAGCCGCACGAAACGGCCCGCGTGTGCGAGAAACCGATGTTTCAAACACGGGCTGTCCTTCGTGCACTCGTCACCGACTGTTATGTGCGCAGAGAGCAGGTATTCCACTGCGCCGGTCAGCGTATTAACGAAAGCCTTCGCACCGCCAGCAGCAAGGCCGCGACGCCACGGATAGCCGTGCAGAATTGCGTCGACGACCCCGTGGGCCTCTTCCATGCCCGGGATGGCTTGCTCGCGCAGGTCTTCGCCGAGCTCCTCGTTCTCTTGGTCACGGTCCGTGTATTCCTTGAGCGCCGATTTCAGGTCCTCGGCAATGCCGAGATAGTCGACGACGAGGCCGGCCGGCTTGTCTTTGAACGTTCGGTTGACCCGAGCGATGGCTTGCATGAGGTTTGCGCCGCGCATCGGCTTGTCGACATACATGGTGTGCATTGACGGCGAATCGAATCCGGTGAGCCACATGTCCCGCACAATGACCAGCTCCAGCTCGTCCTTCGGGTTCTTCGCGCGCTGCTTCAAATCGCGCAGAGCCTGCTTTGAGCGAATGTGCGGCTGCAGAGCCTGGTCATCAGCGGCCGAACCGGTCATCACGACTTTCAGCTTTCCGAATGCGTCGTCATCGCTGACCCAGCCCGGACGAAGTTCCGCGATTGCGGTGTACAGCGCTGCAGCGATGCGGCGCGACATTGTCACAATCATCGCCTTGCCGGCGAGCACTTCACGCCGGGCTTCCCAATGTGTGACGAGGTCGGATGCCAGCTCGGCGATGCGCTTGTCGGAGCCGACGATAGCTTCGACCCGTGCCCACTTTGATTTCAGTCGGTCCTTGGCTTCATCTTCGGAGCCAGAGGTGGCGTCACGGAAGGCATCGTCAACGTCGCCGAGTGCGTCCACAGGCAGCTCTACCCGAGCGAGACGCGGCTCGTAGTAGACCTTGACCGTCGCGCCGTCGGCGACCGCCTGAGTGAGGTCATAGGTGTCTATGTAGTCACCGAAAACATTCTTCGTCGACTTGTCACTCGACTCAATCGGCGTGCCGGTGAAGCCGATATATGTCGCGTTCGGCAGCCCATCGCGCAGATGCCGGGCAAACCCATCGATAAAGTCGTAGTTCGACCGATGAGCTTCATCAACCATCACCACAATGTTCAGACGGTCTGACAGCAACGGGAAAGCAGTTCCCGCGTCCTTCTCATCCTTCGAGATGCCGAACTTCTGAATCGTGGAGAAGATGATGCCACCGGATGCCCGGCCGTCCAGCATCTGCTTCAACTCATCCCTCGACCCAACCTGCACCGGCGATTCCGGCAACGGAGCCCCAATGCGGGCGGCCGCGAAGGTGTCGTCGAAGAGTTGGTCGTCGAGGTCGTTTCGGTCGGTGAGGACCACAACGGTCGGGTTTTCCATTCTCGAGTTCCGCATAATCTTGGCCGCGTACCAGAGCATCTCGTAGCTCTTGCCCGAGCCCTGCGTGTGCCACACAACTCCCGCACGACCATCACCCTCGACAGCTTCGACGGTGGCAACAACGGCCTTGTTAACCGCCCAGAACTGGTGGTACTTCGCCACGAACCGCACGGGGTTACCGGCGTCTCCGGTATAAACCGTGAAGTTCTGAACCAAGTCCAGCAACCGTGTCGGGTTGAGCATGCCCTTGGTGAGCACTTCATACTCCGGCAGCAGCGGGGGAGCGAGTTCGCCATGCACGGTCTTCCACGGCGCAAAGTGCTCCCAATTGCCCGCGAACGTGCCGGCTCGCGCCTGCACGCCATCGCTAATGACGGCGAGCTGATTCCAGGTGAACAGGTCTGGGATGTCATGCGTGTAGGTGCGCACCTGGTTGAATGCACCCCGCAGCGACGACGCTTCATTGCCCGCCCGCTTCAGTTCCAAGAGCACGAGTGGCAGGCCATTGACGAACAGCACGATGTCGGGACGCCGCTTCGCGGAACCAACGACGGTGAACTGATTCACGGCGAGAAAATCGTTATTGAGCGGGTTCTCCCAATCGACGAGCTGCGCCCGCGTCGTGCGCGGCGCACCCGAGGAATCCCGAACCTCGACCGGCACACCCTCAGTTAGAGACTGGTACGCCCGCCAGTTCTCCGTCATGACCAGTTGCGACTCCGGCCGTATGACCGTTTTCACGGCATCCTCGACCGCTAATTCGTCGAGTTCAGGATTGAGACGACGGACACTGTGAGCCAGCCGATGCTGCAGCACCACCTCGCGGAAGTCATGGCGTTCAGCCTCACTAGATTCTGGGTCTATGTCTGGACCATAGGCGACCGTCCACCCCAGGACGCGCAGTTCATCGAGAACAAGCTCTTCAAGCTCAGCCTCTGTCGGAATACCGCTCATTCGCCCCCCGTAGCCCCAATGCTGGCTCTGTCGCCTGCCCGAACTTTGCCCGACATGAGTAACGGCAACAACTCTTCCCGCGTTCGCCGAAGCTGAGACGCTTCGTCTATGCACGCCGCGAGTTGTTCCCGTATTGGGCTCGCTATCTGGGTGAACGTTTCAATTGCTTCTAAGTCGGGCTGACAAACTGGTGCTGCGGCGATGACCTTGGCGTTCATGTGTTTCTGGACCGAACCCGTCATCGCCCCTGCGGCGTAGTCGAGGAACGCGCGAGACTTGAGGTACCCGAACAGAAATAAAGACAAGTCGTCGCGGCGAGGGCTAAGCCTCACGAGATAGGAAGCAAAAACCGCTTCAACATCATGTTCCACGATGGCGGATTTCCCCGGGTCGGCCATCCGAGCAACGAGCAAGTCACCACGGCGGAGTCGATATTTCCGAAGGGCACCCTCGTCAATTTCACAATTGGGAACCGTTTCCCAGTCAACCCAATTCCGTTTGTTAATGTCGGTTACACGAAGGAATTTCACGCCAGTGGGGGCACTCGTGGCCGATGCAGTATGCCCATACTGAGTTGCGCATAGGTCCGCGAGGACACCTCTTTCCGTCAGTGTCCCTGAGCTTGCGAAGAGCTTCGCCCAGATGTCGTGGAACAGCCCATCTAACGTCCGTGCGAGATACTCGTTCGTCTCGATGAGGTCATCAAGCGCTCCGAGCACTCCTACTATTCTCTGTTGCTCTTCAGGGGACGGCACAGGCAACCGAAGCTTTTTAAGCCGTTCTGTGGCAAGCACCCCCGTGCCGTGGCCAGCCAGATGAACGGCACCTATGAGTTCCGAATGACGCGCCTGTACGGCGTAAGTCAAGAACCAAGGGTCAATGTGCGGCTTTGCGACAAGAGCCTTTACATCTTGATTGAATGCGACCTCACGCGTTGCGTGTACGGTGCGAATTTCTTCGAGAAGACTCATTCCGCGCACCAAGACTAGCGTCGAACCGCTCGGAGCGATGCGTGTGCCATTTCCAATCGATTCTTGAGTGACCATCTTCTCGGATGAGTCCACTCGCATGGTGTGCATGCTCGAGGCGCTTATCCACGGGATGTCGCCATTCCAGTACTGCGACTCCGATTTCCGAGGCGTACCTCCTGAATAGAAATCGGCGATTTGCTCCAGCTCCAGACTCCGCCAGCTATGCATTGGGGGCGTTCAGCGTTAACGCGTCGAGCGACCCAAGGACGAGATTTTGGAGTTTCGCCCTACGCTCGAAGCCTGCACGGACGTCAGACGTCAGCCGCGATATCTTGTCGTCGAGTGGCTCATTGTCTTTTTCCACCGCTTCACTACCCACGTAGCGGCCCGGCGTCAGCACGTGTCCGTGTTCTGCAATCTGCTCAAGACTTACACTCGCGCAGAATCCGGGCACGTCTTCGTAGGAGCTCTGGCCAGGCTCTCCGCGCCAGGCGTGATAAATATCCGCGATGTACGCGAGCTCGATGTTCGTCAGTTCCTTGTTTGTACGCGAAACCATGTCGCCGAGCTGTCGGGCGTCGATAAAAAGAACTTGGCCATGGCGAGCGCGCTGTGAGCGCTCGCTCTTAACAGCCTGTCCTGATTTGTCTTTCGTCAGGAACCAGAGGCATACAGGAATCTGAGTTGTGAAGAACAGCTGCCCTGGGAGCGCCACTATGCACTCGACAAGGTCCTTTTCAACGAGGTTCTTGCGAATCTCGCCCTCGCCGCCAGCCTGGCCAGACAACGACCCGTTCGCGAGAACCGTGGCCATTGTTCCAGTGGGCTTCAGATGGTGGAGCATGTGCTGAATCCAAGCAAAGTTCGCGTTGTTTGCCGGAGGGTTACCGTGTTGCCAGCGGACATCACCGGCCAGTTTGTCCGCACCCCAGTTCTTTATGTTGAACGGCGGGTTAGCGATGACAAAATCGGCACGCAGGTCGGCATGTTGGTCGTTCGTGAACGAATCGCCCCATTCTGGGCCGAGGTTTGCTTCGATGCCCCGGAGTGCGAGGTTCATCTTTGCCAGCCGCCAGGTGGTCGGGTTCTGCTCTTGGCCGTAGACGCTGATGTCGTTGCGAACGCCGTCGTGGGCTTTCACGAAGCGGTCTGCCTACACGAACATGCCACCGGAGCCGCAGGCGGGGTCGTAGACGCGGCCGTTGAAGGGTTCGAGCATGTCCACCATGAGTTTGACGACGCTACGAGGTGTGAAGAATTCACCGCCGAGCTTGCCCTCAGCGCTGGCGAATTTTGAAAGCATGTACTCGAACACTCGGCCAAGTACGTCGAGATTCTCGTGTTCTTCCGCGGCCAGGTTTTCGTTAGAGAATAGGTCGATGAGTCCGCCCAGCATCTGCGGGGTGAGCTCCCGTCGCGCATAGTTCTTTGGAAGCACACCCTTCAAGGTGGGGTTTTCCTTTTCAATGGCCTCCATCGCGGCGTCGATTCGTCCACCTACGTCGGGCTGCTTCGCTTTCTTGCGAAGGTCGTACCAACGATGGCCTTCCGGAATCCAGAAGATTCCCTCGCCCGCATATTCATCACGGTCTTCGAGAAGCTGTGCGAGCGCTTCCTCATTGGGCATGAAGTAGTCGCTCGACTCATCAGCGGCAAGTTGCTCAAGTTCTGAGCGACGTCTCTCGAAAACATCTGAGACGTATTTGAGGAAAATGAGGCCAAGGACGACGTGCTTGTATTCGGCAGCGTCCATGTTCGAACGCAGCTGGTTCGCCGCCTCCCAAAGCGTGTCTTCTAGACTCGCCGCTGCAGTCTTATTAGTCTTACTGGCCAACAGAAACTCCCCCTACGGCCGAGAAAATGATTGGGTGCCTGAAGAAGCAGCCCGGCCTCATATTCACCCTAGCGAGTCGGGCCGACACTACTTACACGACGCGGCGAAGGGGCGCTTCGACGCACGCCGTCGTCGTCAACGGACGCGCGTCGTGGCAACGGTCGTGTCGGAGGCAGCCCGTATCGTGCAACTACACGAGAGGACCTTCAACGATGCGAGCAATTTGCCCGGTCTGCGACCAAACTGCCACGGTAAGCACCAGACGAGTGATGACGGCCCACGAGTCCAGCAGAGGTCGCTGCTCAGGAACAGGCGGGCCGCCGGGGAGGCTGGTCGTGGACACCCTTCGCCCTCGACCAACGGCGGCTCAAGAACGCGACTTACTTCGGGCATCTCGAAAGGCCCTGGCGCCGAATCCCCGTGTTCGTCCGCGACTCGTAGAGCCGGCAGCTCCGTCCCGCCAGCGGCGGAACGAATTTCAAGCCCGTGAAATCAAGGCGCCGGCACCGAGGCCGGCTGTTGCCCGCCGCTCCACCACAAAGCCAGGAGGAGTGGGCAAAGCAAAGTCATTCGAATCACGCCGAAAAGCATCTAGTGCATCCCAACGGATTTACGAAGCAGAGGCAGTCGCTCTCAAGAAAGCGAGCCTTGACCGGGGAATCGTACCCAGACGCAAGCCGACGCCCGACCCGACGAAGAAGAGGTGGGTTGAGTCGATAGTCGGTGGAGGGTCTCCAGGGCTGGGTAAAAGGTAACTACTTGGCGTTGGCCGCCAATACATTGCGTGTGCTGCCGATTGTGGCGTCGCTGGGGGAGGCGAATCATTGCTTAGCTGCTGACGACCGCCCTGTCACCACTCGATGCTCGCATGAGCGATGAACGCCTCGACGAGGTGTTCCGGTTCGTCAAGGTGGCTGAGCGGCCGGTCGCCGCCAAAATATGTGGTCGGCGTGTACAGCCAGAAAGTCAGACTGAAGCCCGAGAAGTCCAGGTCGGAAGCCGCCGAGACGAGTGGGAGCACGAAGGACTCGATATGGTCACGGTCGGGTCCGAACTGAAGGCCGGGGAACACGATTTCATCCCTCCAGATGAGCGCAATGAGCTGGTCCGTAGCGAGCATCACCCTAATTTGGGGCTCATCCACCTTCAGCATGGTCGCCACCTCATCCATCGAGTACAACCCATCCAGGGCGTTGATATTTTGAAGGGCAACATCCGTGGCTGCCTTCCCCAGCTCCGTTCCGGTGAGAAGCTCAATTCGCACGATGGTCGTGCTTTGCTGCGTGTAATAGTCGGCGAATGAATCGTCGGATTTCATCGTCCAATACCCGGTCTCGCCGACTTTGCACGTGTCAAGTGTGCGGAGAGGACGTTCGAAATCGTTGAAGGTGACGTTGCTGCCGATACCTGGGATTCGGGTGACGGTGCCGCGCTGGAGGTTCACGATGTAGCTGCTGCAGACTGTCGTGACGCGCCAGACCCACGATTCGTCTCCACTGAGTTCATCCACGGTATTCATTGGTCCCCCGTTCCACGTTGGTCGGGCTTGATATCAACGCCGAGTGAGTTCGGCATTGGACTGCTATTTTGAACGACGGGGACGTCGGAGGGTTTTCCCAGCAGACTCCGTCGCTACATCAACACGACTAGTTCAATCGTGCCCAAGAGTTTCCACGGTCGTTCTTTGACGTGAAGCAGCGATTTCTACGGTAATAGTAATCACCACGCGGACAGCCGTCAAGACCACCCAACCAACTCGTGGCGGCCGGTCAGGACCCGCCTACCAGTACCACACGCACTCGGTCGCATTCAGGGACGGCGGGAGCCGCAGTAGCTGCTCCCAGTTCCGTAAGGCGTCGCTGGAGTCCTGCAATCGCGCGCGGCTCATTCCCGCGGAATTCGGTAAATACCTCTGAAACGAGCGTCTGCACGTCCAGAAAGTTGTACTCGTTTGCGAGCTTCTGAGCCCGACGGAGCAACCCAATTAGATTGGTGTTACCAGCGAGGAGGAATGCGCCTGCGTGCGCCACCGCAAACATGAGGTCGTTGGACGTCAGCATCCCGTGACCCCCTACTTTGCATGCGTGCCGAAGCTCAACGATTCCCTGAATTGCTGAGGCGCCCTGCAATTTCCCAGCATTCGCCGCGAACTCCCGATAGCTGTCCAGAGATAGCTCCATCGTGTCCCCCTTTGAACCGTCGAGCCCGATGGTAACTGTCTGAATCTGGCTAGCTGCCTCGGACATCGCAATCACGAGCGCGAGGTTGAATGGCTTCACCTCGCTACCTGAAACTTGGAATCCCCAGTGCTCGTTCCGACTCAAAACTTCAACCTCGAGCCCGTGATGCTCCAGCATGACCCGAGAGAGTTCGATTCCTGAAAGCCCTAGGTAGTCCGCATCCGAATCGCTCAGGGGAATGGCGATACCGGCTACCTCCAGCGCATTTCGCAGCGCCCACGATGCAGCGCTAAGCGACTCAAGGTTTGCGAGAATCATGTCCACAACTTCAAGGGCCGAGTGCGTACCTTGGTAGGTCTTCAACGTGAAAACGACATTGTCGCCATCGACACGGAAGCCGCCGCCGTGCTGTGCGGCGTTCCTCAAAAAGTTGTCGCGGCCCAGAAACCATTCGTCCAACTGGGGCACGCGCTTTAGCGCATCACTGGATAATGTTGCCCCATCCAAAATGAGCTTGAGATAGGGCCTTGACTTGGCCCCGGCCAAAAGCAGATAGAGCGCAAACAGTGGCCCGGCCACTTCCTCGTAGACTTCGGCGTGGAGACGCATCAGGCGACGGAATATTGTTTCGCCATTCGTCTCACTTAGCATCACGCTTTCGAACGCGTTCAGTGCCTCCGCGAGCCGCCGCCGACTTGCTGCCAGACCGTCCAGCACACCCTCAGATTCGGCGACAGAGACGAGAAGAGGTGCATTCGAACAGAAGCGCGCACTCTCCGCAAGTACGCGACGCAGACGATGACCGTCAAGATGTGCGGCGGCGACTGTATCGAGCACCAAGAACTCCGCCCCCATGCCCGACGCTACATCGACGCCGGCGAATTTCGCGACTTCGGCCCGCCCGCGTTCATCGATTTCGAGAATAGAAACGCCAGGATAGTTGTGTTCGATACCTCTAAAGACACGCTGAAATAGGGAAATCCCTGAGTCGCCGTCGAAGCCTTCCGCCGCGCCGTGCGCGCGGAGATGCCCAGAATACGCGTCGGCTACCGAATCTAGGTGCGCTTGCCCGCGGCCGCCGAGGCGCTGAGCCTCGTGAATTGTGGCTGCAGTCAATGCCTCTCGATAGTCTGACCAAAACTGGACCCCGCGCTCCAACGCCGCGACCGTTGCGCCATGAATAGGAATACTTGGCCGTCGTGCAGGGAGGGAGGACACCGCCTGGCTAAGTCCGAGGAGATGGGCAACCGCAGCCGCGAGTTGTTCTACAACGTCCCGGTTTTCCATCCTGTCCACAAACAGCTTGAACGCCTTAGCAACCTCCTCGACTGCAGCCTCAACGTCACGCACTGCTGGCGTACCAGGCTCGACCGATGCTGCACTTCGCAGTTCTTCGACGCGCCTGTCCAACACCGCTACGGCCGTCCGGCGGCGAACTACATCTGCGTTTACTTCCCCTGCCCTTGGGCGAGAACCACAATCGTCACATGCGGCACCGAGAATCCGCTTCTGCCCGCAAACGTCGCAAGCCAACGTCTGGAAACCAATGCCACCGCGACTCATCGTCACTCCCCTATGAATTCGATGCTGCAGACCAAATGATGAAGCCGCTCCTCGTAAGAACTACGTTCACTACAATTCAGTCCCCGCGACACGTAGCAGCTACCTGTCCGGGCGCCAGGCAGTCTTATCAATCTTCTTGGGACGCCGGGACTGCTCACTCCTCGTCATGAGCAGAGGTCTCGCGTATTTCAGGTAGAACTCCCTCCAGCGCTCACGAACAGCAGGGTCATGCAGGGCGTCACCCACGTAGGCGTCATCGTTACCCTTCTCAGTTAGGAGTTCAATGTTGTCGGCCCCACCCTCCGATTCAGCGAAGCGATACACGAGCTGGCTCCAAGCCGGGTTCTCGTAGACCACGCATGCGGCAGCTCTACTGGAAAAGGCTTCCCCAGACTTGTCGGAGAGCACTGCGCCGCCCGCGGAGAATCGCGTTTGTCGATAGCCGTAGCGAAGGTCTTCGATTGCAGCCCTCAACGCATCGGCGACCTTCTTCTCATGGTCACTCGGATAAATCGACTCGATGTACGAGAATTCCGTTGTGGACTTGTCTGTACGGCGAATCCAGATGCCGATGCTGTCTTCGGCGACCTGCACACCGTCCGCGTTTTTGTTGTTCCCAACGTAGAAGTGCCTCACCCCAACGCCAGCTTTAACCTCAGCGTTTTGATGGATGCCGAGAATCTCAGTCAGGACCAAGACGTGTCGCTCATCATCAATCGGTGTGCCATCTGCATAACGCGGGTCTCGAAGAATCGCGAGGCACTCCGCCTCAGCGGCAATCCGTGAAGGCCACGTTAGCGTTGCCCCCACAACTTCCTTGCTCTTTGCCAAAAGTTTCCCCTTCCTAACGACAACCTCACGGTCATAATGTCCGAGTCGGACTATCGGATTCAATCGGCGGTATGGCGCGGCCACAGCTCAGAGTTCAGCCCACGTTCGAGATGCGTAATGGTCCATGCGTCGGGCCAGCTCTTGCCGTTGAGAGCGTTCAGAACCGTTACGTGGCTGAGTCCAGAATCCGCCGCAGCGGACCGTACGCTCCGGTCGCCAATGGCGCGCCTCACGTTCAAGGCGAACAAACGCACAACCTCAGCGCTCGGGTTGGCCGAAGGGTTCTCCGGCCAACCCGAACACAGTTCAATCGGAAGCGGTCGTTTGGCATTAGCCATGTGCCCCGCCCCCCACGTTTCGAAGTTCTTGAATAGCCGTGCACGGCACTCGGAGCATCCCTTCGAGTCGAAAAAGCGAAGAGAGAGGTTTACACGGCGAGGTCGTCGCGACCGGGTCAGGTAGCGGTACTGACAAATACCGCGCGAAAACTGACATCTAATTTGCGAAACTGACAACTAAATCGCGAAACAACACCCTTTCAGTAGTGCTCCAGACCTAGAAGTCCCAGTCGTCGTCTTCGGTGTTGACGGCCTTGCCGATGACGTACGAGGAGCCCGACCCGGAGAAGAAGTCGTGGTTCTCGTCGGCGTTGGGCGACAGCGCCGACAGGATCGCCGGGTTCACGTCGGTGACGCTCTTGGGGAACATGGCCTCGTAGCCGAGGTTCATCAAGGCCTTGTTGGCGTTGTAGTGCAGGAACTTCTTCACGTCTTCGGTCAGGCCGACCTGGTCATAGAGGTCCTGCGTGTACTGCACCTCGTTCTCGTACAGCTCGTACATGAGGTTGAAGGTGTAGTCCTTGATCTCGTCCTTGCGCTCCTGCGTGGCGCCTTCGAGGCCCTTCTGGAACTTGTAGCCGATGTAGTAGCCGTGCACGGCTTCATCCCGAATGATCAGACGGATGAGGTCGGCCGTGTTGGTGAGGCGGGCGCGGCTGGAGAAGTACATCGGCAGGTAGAAGCCGGAGTAGAACAGGAACGACTCGAGCAGCACCGAGGCGACCTTGCGCTTCAGCGGGTCGTCACCCTGGTAGTAGTCCATCACGATGGACGCCTTCTTCTGCAGGTTGACGTTCTCGGTCGACCAGCGGAACGCCTCGTCGATCTCCTTCGTCGACGCGAGCGTCGAGAAGATCGAGGAGTAGCTCTTCGCGTGTACCGATTCCATGAACGCGATGTTCGTGTAGACGGCTTCCTCGTGCGGGGTGATAGCGTCGGGGATCAGCGAGACGGCGCCGACGGTGCCCTGGATGGTGTCGAGCAGGGTGAGTCCGGTGAATACCCGCATGGTGAGCTGCTGCTCCACGGGGGTGAGCTGGTTCCAGGACTGCACGTCGTTGGAGAGCGGGATCTTCTCGGGCAGCCAGAAGTTGTTGACGAGGCGGTTCCAGACCTCGACGTCTTTTTCGTCTTCGATCTTGTTCCAGTTGATCGCGTCAACGTGGGAGACGAGCTTGAGCTTGTCAATCATGATTTATTCCTCTTGGTGGTACGTCGTTGATCGAGCCTGTCGAGATCTGCTTACGTGGTCTCGACAGGCTCGACCACCGCTGAGATCAGTGAATTACATCACAAAGCGCAGGAAACACAGCCCTCAACCTCGGTCCCCTCGAGGGCCATCTGGCGCAGACGGATGTAGTAGATCGTCTTGATGCCCTTTTTCCACGCGTAGATCTGCGCGCGGTTGATGTCGCGGGTGGTGGCGGTGTCCTTGAAGAACAGCGTCAGCGACAGGCCCTGGTCCACGTGCTGGGTGGCCGCGGCGTAGGTGTCGATGACCTTCTCGTAGCCGATTTCGTAGGCATCCTGGTAGAACTCGGTGTTGTCGTTCGTCATGAACGGCGCCGGGTAGTACACGCGGCCGAGCTTGCCTTCCTTGCGGATCTCGATCTTCGAGGCGATCGGGTGGATCGACGCGGTCGAGTTGTTGATGTACGAGATCGACCCTGTCGGCGGCACGGCCTGCAGGTTCTGGTTGTAGATGCCGTGCGCCATGACGGATGCCTTGAGCTCGGCCCAGTCGGCCTGCGTGGGGATCTCGACGTTGGAGTTCGCGAACAGCTCGGCGCCGCGGGCGGTGACGGGCTCCCACACCTGGTCGGTGTACTTGTCGAAGAACACACCGGACGCGTAGGTCGAGTCGGCGAAGCCGTCGAAGGTGATGCCACGCTCGATGGCGATCTTGTTGGAAGCGCGCAGGGCGTGGAACAGCACCGTGTAGAAGTAGATGTTGGTGAAGTCGATGCCTTCTGGGCTGCCGTAGTACACCCGCTCACGGGCGAGGTAGCCGTGCAGGTTCATCTGGCCCAGGCCGATGGCGTGGGACTTGTCGTTGCCGCTCTCGATCGAACGCACCGACGCGATGTGGCTCTGGTCGGAGACCGCGCTGAGCCCGCGGATGGCGGTGTCGACGACCCGACCGAAGTCGGGCGCATCCATGGCCAGCGCGATGTTCATCGAGCCGAGGTTGCAGGAGATGTCCTTGCCGATGGTGTCGTAGGAGAGGTCCTCGTTGTACGTGGTCGGGGTGTTGACCTGGAGGATCTCCGAGCACAGGTTCGACATGTTGATGCGACCCTTGATCGGGTTCGCCTCGTTCACGGTGTCTTCGAACATGATGTACGGGTAGCCGGACTCGAACTGGATCTCGGCGAGGGTCTGGAAGAAGTCGCGGGCCTTCATCTTGGACTTCTTGATGCGGGAGTCGTCGACCATCTCGTGGTACTTCTCGGACACCGAGATGTCGGCGAACGGCACGCCGTAGACGCGCTCGACGTCGTACGGGGAGAACAGGTACATGTCCTCGTTGTTCTTGGCCAGCTCGAAGGTGATGTCGGGGATGACCACACCGAGGGAGAGGGTCTTGATGCGGATCTTCTCGTCGGCGTTCTCGCGCTTGGTGTCGAGGAAGCGCATGATGTCGGGGTGGTGCGCGTGCAGGTACACCGCGCCGGCACCCTGGCGGGCACCGAGCTGGTTGGCGTAGCTGAAGGAGTCTTCGAGCAGCTTCATCACGGGGATGATGCCGCTGGACTGGTTCTCGATCTGCTTGATCGGCGCGCCGGACTCACGGATGTTGGAGAGCAGCAGGGCCACGCCCCCGCCGCGCTTGGACAGCTGCAGCGAGGAGTTGATACCGCGGGAGATGGACTCCATGTTGTCTTCGATGCGCAGCAGGAAGCAGGAGACGAGCTCGCCGCGCTGGGCCTTGCCGGAGTTCAGGAAGGTGGGCGTCGCGGGCTGGAATCGACCGGCGATGATCTCCTCGACGAGGGCGACCGCGAGCTGTTCGTCGCCCTGGGCCAGGCCGAGGGCGGTCATCACGACGCGGTCCTCGAAGCGCTCGAGGTAACGCTTGCCGTCGAAGGTCTTCAGCGTGTACGAGGTGTAGTACTTGAACGCGCCGAGGAAGGTCTGGAAGCGGAACTTCTTCGAGTACGCCAGGTTGTTGAGGCTGGTGATGAACTCGAAGCTGTACATGTCGAGCACGGCCTGCTCGTAGTACTCCTTCTCGACCAGGTAGTCGAGGCGTTCACGCAACGAGTGGAAGAACACCGTGTTCTGGTTCACGTGCTGCAGGAAGAACTCCCGGGCAGCTTCGCGGTCCTTGTCGAACTGGATCTCCCCGTTCGGTCCGTACAGGTTGAGCATGGCGTTCAGGGAGTGATAATCCATGTCCAGGCCCGACGGCGGGCTGATCGGGGTGACCTTCACGGCTGTTGCTTCCAAAATTCTTCCAATCCTTCGTGAACGGCGGCTACGTCGTCCGGTGTGCCGAATACTTCAAAGCGATACAGGTGGGGCACACCGCACTTCTGCGAGATGATGTCCCCGGCGAGGCAGAAGGCCTCACCGAAATTCGTGTTCCCGGCGCCGATGACGCCGCGGATGAGTGAGCGGTTGCGTGTGTCGTTCAGAAAGCGGATGACCTGGCGCGGCACTGCCGGCCCCAGATCGCCGCCGCCGTAGGTGGGTACAACGAGCACAAACGGATGCCGGGCGACAAGGGGCGCATCCTTGGCGTACAGCGGGATGCGGGCGGCGGGCCGGCCGAGCTTTTCGACGAACCTCTGAGTGTTTCCGGAGACGCTCGAGAAGTAGACGATGTCCACGTCTCCGGCATCGACTTCCGCGCCGGCACCCTGTCCTGCCGCGCCGGCGGTGGACTCGCGAGTGGAATCAGCCTGAAGCAGCATGGGTTCCCCTTTTCGTGCGAGTTGAACGGTCGGCGCCCCCCAGGCGCAACGCTGGTTACGCCAGGCGCGCGGCGAGCTCGTTGATCTTGTCGGGGCGGAAGCCCGACCAGTGGTCCTCATCGGTGATGACGACGGGCGCCTGCAGGTAGCCGAGCGCCTTGACGGCCTCGAGTGCGTTCTCGTCGGCTGACAGGTCGAGGATGTTGTACTCGATGCCCTTGTTGTCCAGGGCACGGTAGGTCGCGGTGCACTGCACGCAGGACGGCTTGGTGTAGACGGTGATTGCCATCGAAGAGGCCTCTCGTATCGTTCTCGTCGTTTCGGACCATAGGCAAAGCTGTGCGAAATCCGTGGTGAAGACGTAGTGGAAATGTGGTGGAAATGCACCCGTAAAGTGCGAAGTTCTTTTTCAAGCGTTGTGCGATTGCTTGGACTTCAATACTACATCTAGTGATTGCCAATGGGAACAGCCACTACATGCGGGAATTACAATTATGTACTTATCCACCGACATTCCACCGGTTGTCAACAGGGCGGCACCACCGAAGACCGCAGGAATACGCGGTCGGACCCGAAGTTATCCACAGGTCGAGCGGGGACATGATTTTGCCCTGTGGAATCCGCCGCCGGGCGCGTCGATCACCCGGTCGGCGGATCCGTCCCCCTTCCGGGGCTCAGGATTTGCGCTTGCGCGAGACGACGAATCGCTGCAGCAGCACGAAGGCGAGGAGAATGCCGCCGGTGATGATCGTGGTGGCCTCCGGCGGGATGCCGCCGTCGCGGGTGATGAGCACATTCATCAGTCCGAGAACCAGCGCGCCGATCACGGAACCGAGCACAAAGCCGGCACCGCCGGTGAGCAGCGTCCCGCCGATGATGACGGCGGCGATGGCGTCCAGCTCCCAGCCCACCCCGGTGATGTTCTGCGCGATGCCGAGCTTCGAGGTGTACACCACGGCGGCCAGTCCCGCGAGGGTGCCGCTGATCACGTAGATCAACAGTTTCGTGCGCACCACCGGCAGGCCCATCAGCAACGCCGACTGTTCCGAACCGCCGATCGCGTAGACCGTGCGACCGAATCGGGTGCGGTGCAGCATGAAGAACGCCACGATGACGACGAGGGCGGCGATGAGCACGTTGGGGGTTGTCACGAGGTCGTCGATCTTGGGTCCGTCGTAGACCTTCCACTGCGTGGACAGGCTGCGGATCACCGAGTCGTCGTCGAGCCGCTGCGGGGTGGTGCTGAGGATGGACGCGAGGCCGCGGGCGAGGAACATCATCGCGAGGGTCGCGATGAAGGGTTGCACGTTGAAGTACTGGATCAGCACCCCCGAGGCGACACCGAAGAGCGAGCCGATCAGGATCATCAGCACGATCACGATGAGCGGATTCCAGCCGGCGTTGGCCAGCATCACCCCGACCAGGCTGCTGATGGCGATCACCGCTCCGACCGACAGGTCGATCCCGCCGGTGAGGATGACGAAGGTCAGGCCCACCGCCAGGATGATCAGATACGCGTTGTTGATCAGCAGGTTCGAGATCGTGCTGAACTGCACAATCCGCCCGTAGGCGACCTCGCCGTAGATCAGCATGGCGATGAAGATCGCCACGGCGGCCAGGGTCGGCAGGGTTTCCAGGTTCGGCTTCATTCGCGACAGCAGCGAGGGTGCGGCCGGCCGATCGAGCTCGGTGATGGTCATACCGGCACCGTTTCCTTATCCGTGATGATGACGCGGGTTCTGCGCCGGTTGAACATCGAGCGCACCCTGGGCGACTGGAGGAGGCAGATGATCACGATGACGACAGCCTTGAAGGCCGGCGTCGCCGACGAGGGAATGGACATGTAGACGATGGTCTTGTCGAGTGTCGCGATCAGCAGCGCCCCGATGATGCTGCCGGTGAGCGAGAATTTGCCTCCGGCCAGCGAGGTCCCGCCGATGACCACGGCGAGGATCGCATCCATTTCGGCGGTCATGCCCGTTTTCGCCACCTCCACCGTCATGACGCTGGCGGTGCTGAAGATCCCGGCCACGCCGGCGAGCACGGCGCTCACTATATAGACGGAGATGAGGATGCCGACGGGGCGGATCCCCGCCATCCGGGCGGCCTTGGGGTTGATGCCGATGGATTCGATCATCAGGCCGAGCGCGGTGCGGCGCACCAGGGCGGCCAGGACCGCCACGATCAGCACCGCGATGACGAACACGACGGGAAAGCCGAGGAAGGTGCCGTTGGCGATCCAACGGAACGTTTCGTTCGTCGCCGAGGTGTTCTGGCCCGAGGTGATCACCTTGGCCAGGCCGCGGCCGGCGAGCATCATCACCAGGGTCGTGATGAAGGGTTGCAGGCCCACGATCGAGACCAGGATGCCGTTCAGGGTGCCGAGCAGCGCGCTGATGCCCAGCGCCAGGAGCACGGCCACCACCGCGGTGCCGAACGACCCGGTGCCGGTGTTGCGCATGAATTCCATGGAGACGGCCCCGGCCACCGCCATCACCGACCCGACCGACAGGTCGATGCCGCGGGTGGCGATGACCAGGGTCATGCCGACCGCGATCATCATGATCGGCGCGCTCGCGCGCAGGATGTCGATGACGTTGCCCGAGAGGTTGCCGGTGGCGGCGTTGACCGATACCCCGAGGTAGGCGGGATTCTTGGTGAGATTGACCACGAGCAACAGAAGCAGGGCCACGATCGCCCAGACGTACGGTTGGTGGAACAGCCCGGTGATGACGCGGATGGCTGCGGACGGACGTGCGACGGGGGTGCTCATGCGCCGCTCCCTTCTGAAGCGATGAGATCGACGATGGCTTCGGCGGTCACGTCGGGTCCGTTGACGATCTCGCCGATCTTGCGCCGGTCTTTCAGCACGATGATGCGCTCACTGAGGCGCACGACTTCCTCCAATTCAGACGAAATGAAGATCACCGACATGCCGTCATCGGCGAGCGCCACAATTGTCTCCTGAATCTCCGCCTTGGCCCCCACATCGATTCCGCGGGTCGGTTCGTCGAGGATCAGGAGTTCCGGTTGGGTGGCCAACCAGCGGCCGAGCAGGACCTTCTGCTGGTTGCCGCCGGACAGATCCCGCACGGCGCGCTCCGGGTCGGCGGGTCGAACGTTCAGCTCCACCAGGTACTTGTCGCAGATCGCGGCCTGTTCCCGGCGGGACAGCGGCCGGGCCCAGCCGCGGCGGGCCTGCACGGCCAGCACCAGGTTCTCCCGCACCGTGAGGTCGCCGACGATTCCCTCGTCGCGCCGGTTTTCGGTGGAGAAGGCGATTTTGCGCGCCAGGGCGCCGACCGGGCTGGTGACCTCGGTGGTTTTCCCGTCGATGGTCACGATGCCGGCATCGGGTTTGTCTGCACCGTAGATGAGCCGGCCGAGCTCGGTGCGGCCGGAACCGAGCAACCCGGCCAGGCCCACCACTTCGCCGGCGTGCACCTCGATGTCCACGGGTTCGATGGAGCCCTTGCGGGTCAGGTCTTTCGCGCTGTAGTAGGGCGCGCCGCCCGAGTGCACGGCCCGGGACCGCTGGGAGCCCAGGGAGTTGAGGGTGTCCACGTCCTTGCCGATCATCTCGGAGATGAGCTGGTTGCGCGGCAGCGCAGCTGTCTGGTGCTCGCCGACGACGACGCCGTTCCGCAGAACGGTGAGCCGGTCGCTGATCGCGTACACCTGGTCGAGGAAGTGCGAGACGAAGAGGATGGCCACACCCTCGTCGCGCAGTCGGCGGATGACCGTGAACAGGCCCTCAACCTCGTTCGCGTCCAGGCTGGAGGTCGGTTCGTCCAGAATCAGGACCGTGGAGTCGGTGACCATCGCGCGGCTGATCGCGACCAGCTGCTGCAGGGCGAGCGAGATGCTGGAGAGCGGTTGTCTGGGGTCGAGGTCGCCCAGGCCCAACCGGACGAGGGCCTCGTGGGCCGCCTCGTGGGTTTTGCGCCAGTTGATGCCGATGGGCCCGCGTACCTCGTGGCCGAGCATCACGTTCTCCCCCACCGTGAGGTTGTCGCAGAGGTTGACCTCCTGGTAGACGGTGGAGATGCCGGCGCTCTGCGCATCCGCGGTGCCCGCGAACCGCCGCGGAAGACCGCCGACGGTGATGGTGCCGGAGTCGATCTTGTACACACCGGTGAGCGCCTTGATGAGGGTGGATTTGCCCGCCCCGTTCTCGCCCATCAGGGTGTGCACTT
Source organism: Cryobacterium sp. MP_3.1 (assembly GCF_035984795.1). Taxonomy (NCBI): domain Bacteria; kingdom Bacillati; phylum Actinomycetota; class Actinomycetes; order Micrococcales; family Microbacteriaceae; genus Cryobacterium; species Cryobacterium sp. MP_3.1. The sequence continues at coordinate 21,303 of NZ_JAXCHV010000038.1, forward strand.
CGCCAGGGAAGAGTCGGAAGTTCACGTTCTGGAGAGCCTTGACCCCCGGGAACTCGATCGAGATGTTCTCCATCTCGACGATCGGCTCTGTCACTGCCGGCACTGTCGCTGCCATGTCTCTGCCTGGTCCTGCCGGTGTGTCGGCCTCGAAAGTTGAGTGGCGTGGCGAACCTGCCACGAAGGGGGTGTTCGTTCCTGCGGCCGACGGGCCGCAGGAACGAACACGTTCGGGTCGTGCTGCCGGTCAGTACTGGCGGTCGGGCAGGGCCGCGGTGGCCGCCTCGGGCGAATCGAAGGTCGTGCTCGGCACGACGATGCTGGACTCGACGTCCTCGCCGGCCAGGGCCGCGTTGACGACCTCGATGGCGTCCTCTCCGAAGAGCGGGTTGTATTCGGCCACGAAGCTGAGCCGGCCGGCCGCGAGGGCTTCGAGGGCGGCCTGTGTGCCGTCGATGGTGATGATCTTCACGTCGGTGCCGGGGGTGAGTCCGGCCTCCTCCACCGCGAGAGCGGCGCCCAGGCCCATTTCGTCGTTCTGGGCGAAGACGAGCTGGATGTCGTTGCCGTTGGCCTTGAGCATGGTCTCGAAGACGCTCTTGGCTTCTTCGGTGGACCAGTTCGCCGACTGGCTCTCGAGCTTGGTCAGATTGTCGGCGACGGCCTCATCCCATCCCTTGTTGCGGTCGTTGACCACCGACAGTCCGGGCGGGCCTTCGAGGACGACATAGTTGGCGCCATCCGGGAACTGCTCGTTGGCCCATTCGGCGGCCGAGGCGCTGATGCCCACGTTGTCCGGAGCGATCCGGCTCGTGTAGAGGCTTTCGTCGTTCGGCTCGATGCCGCGGTCAAGCAGCACCACCGGGATCTCGGCCTCCTGTGCCCGCTTGAGTACGTCTTCCCAGCCCGTTGCTTCGGTGGCAGAGAGCAGGATCGCGTCTACGCCTTCGTCGATGAACGAGGTGAACGCGGTGATCTGCGAGTTCTGGTCGCCGTTGCTGGACGGGGCATACTTCAGGTCGAACCCGTTCTCGGTGGAGAACGCATCCTGAATGTTCTGCTCGTTCGCGGTGCGCCAGCCTCCCTCGGGTCCGACGGCGACAAATCCGACGGTGGTGAGCTCGCCGCTGTCGTCACCGGATGCGGCCGGTTCGTCCGACCCCGATGAGCAGGCGACCAGACTGAGAGCCAGTGTTCCGGTCAGGGCCAAGCCCGTGAACGCTCGGAACCGTGATGTGGGTGCCATGTGATCTCCTCCTTGAGATCTGCGGGCACGAGCGTCGTGCCAGCAGTATGAATGTGTTCAATGAACGACTGCGGTGCCTTGGACGATGTGTGATCGCTAACAATTCGCTACTAGCCAGCTGCTTGATAGTTTCTGACTTCGTCGTCGGGATCAATTGTTAGCCTTCACAATCGCTCTTTTCGGAGGCTATCCGCGTTTTGCGGGTGTTGTCAAGGGCTTTTCACTGGGATGCAGCCCTGCGGGGCGCCTGTTGCGCCGAACGAGTTGTGAACCCTAACATTCAGGGGGGACGAGGAGGTTCGCGAGGTGCACAGAATCGAAGTCGAACCGATCGTCGTGATGACCGGCGTCACCGTCACGTTCCCGGGCGTCACGGCGCTGGATTCCGTGGACTTCAGGCTGTTCCCCGGGGAGGTCCACTCGCTGCTGGGCGAGAACGGCGCGGGCAAGAGCACCCTGATCAAGGCGCTGACGGGTGTGTACCGCATCGACGGCGGGCGGATCGAGGTCGATGGGGTCAGCGTGGCCTTCACCAGCCCGGCCGACGCGCAACGGTCCGGCGTGAGCACCGTGTACCAGGAGATCAACCTCCTGCCCAACCTCAGCGTTGCCGAGAACATCCTGCTCGGGCACGAGTCCCGCCGCCCGTGGGGCGGCATCGACTGGCCGGCAACCCGACGGCACGCCGGCGAGCTCCTCCGGGGAATGAACCTCGACATCGACCCGGCGTCCATCCTCGCGGACCACTCACTCGCCGTGCAACAGCTCATCGCCATCACCAGGGCCGTTGCCGTGCAACCCAAGGTGTTGATTCTCGACGAACCCACCTCGAGCCTGGACACCGACGAGGTGACGGAACTGTTCAGGGTGATCGCCCACCTCAAGGAGTCCGGGGTCGCCATCCTGTTCATCTCGCACTTCCTCGAGCAGGTCTATGAGATCTCTGACCGGCTCACCGTGCTGCGTGACGGCCAGCTCGTCGGCGAGTACCTCACGGATGAGCTGCTGCGGATCGACCTCGTGCAGAAGATGGTCGGCGCCGGGATATCGGTTCTCTCCGAGCTGCAGCATCGCACGAGTGAGCGGGAGGTCGAGGAAGCACTCGGCGGTGAACGGCCGCTGGTGCGCGCCATCGGCCTCGGCCGGGACGGCGCCCTGGCGCCTATCGACCTGGCCGTCTACGAGGGCGAAATCGTCGGCATGGCCGGTCTGCTCGGCTCCGGCCGCACCGAGCTGGCGCGACTGCTGGCGGGCATCGACCGGCCGGACAGCGGTGGCGTGTCGGTCGACGGCGTCGTGCACAGGTTCCGGGGCCCCCGCGATGCGCTGAAACACCGCATCGCCTACGCCTCGGAGGACCGCCGTGCCGAGGGCATCATCGGGGACCTGACCGTGCGCGACAACATCGCGCTGGCCCTGCAGGCCGACCTGGGCTGGTTCCGTCGGATCTCCCGAAAACGACAGGACGAGCTCGCCGCCAGCTACATCCAGGCTCTGAACATTCGCCCGCCGAACCCGGATGCGCTGGTGCGGCACCTCTCCGGGGGCAACCAGCAGAAGCTGCTTCTCGCCCGCTGGCTGGCCATAGCGCCCCGCCTGCTGATTCTGGACGAGCCCACCAGGGGCATCGACATCGGCGCCAAGGCCGAGATCCAGAATCTGGTCACCGATCTGGCCGAGAACGGTCTCGCCGTGGTCTTCATTTCGGCCGAACTCGAAGAGGTGCTGCGCATCAGCAACCGGGTGGCGATCCTGCGCGACCGGAAGAAGGTCGCCGACATCCGCAACCACGACCTGACCGTCGAACGGCTGCTGACCGTCATCGCCGACGGCGCCGACGATGACGACGACCAGCGTCGGGGGGCCGAGCGGTGACCGGCGCCCGCGGACTCCTGGCACCGGCCGGTCAGGGCACTCGTCTAGAATCGGTGACACAACCCTGCACTATGTGGGCTGGCCGGATGCTCCGTGTGACGATCGACCGCGGAGAGTTGGGGCCCCGTCACCCGCAGGGAAAGGTATCGCCGTGAGAGAGGAAACTCCCCGCCAGGCGACGATCTTCGACGTCGCGCGTCTCGCCGGGGTGTCGCACCAAACGGTCTCCCGGGTGCTCAACGACCTGCCCAATGTGCGGCCGTCCACCCGGGTTCGGGTCGAAGAGGCCATCAAGAAGCTGCGCTACGTGCCCTCCCCCGCCGCGCGGGCGCTCGTGACCCGGCGGTCGCGCACCATCGGGCTGATCGCCACTGGCACACCCGAATTCGGGCCGGCGTCCACCCAGCTCTACTTCAACGCTGCCGCACGGAAGGCATCCTGGTCGGTCTTCACGGCCAGCCTGATCGACACCGAGCCGTCGGCGATCCGGGCCGTCGTCGAAGCGTTCCTCCGGCAGAACGTCGAGGGTATCGCCGTGATCACGAGCCGCCAGGGCGTCGTCGACGTCGTCGCGGGCATGGAGCTCGCCATCCCCGTGGTCGCGCTTGAGGCGACGGCCCGCACCGGTATCACCACGGTCGGGGCCAACCAGTACAGCGGTGCCCGCACCGCGGTGGCCTATCTGGCCGGGCTCGGCCACCGCAACATCGCCCACCTGGCCGGGCCGAGCGACTCGATCGACGCCAAGGAGCGGGAGCGCGGGTGGCGCGACGAGCTGGCCTCCCGCGGCCTGCAGGCGCGCCGCATCGGCATCGGCGACTGGTCGCCGTCCGCGGGCTACACCTTCGGCATGGCCTGCGACCTCGAGGGGCTCACGGCGATCTTCGCGTCGAACGACCAGATGGCGGTCGGGCTGATGCACGCCCTGTCCGATCGGGGACGGTCGGTTCCCCGCGACGTCAGCATCGTCGGGTTCGACGATGTGCCCGAGGCGGAGCACCTGTCGCCCCCGCTCACCACCGTGCGTCAGGATTTCGAGCACATCGGGCGGGACATGCTCAGCGTGTTGCTCGGCCGCATCAACGGTGACGGTTCCCCGCTTCCGGCGTCCGTTCCCGCCCTCATCGAACGCTCCTCCACGCGCCGGATCGACGCCGAGGACTGAGCCTCCCCCGCTGGCCGCCCCTCCCCGGGCGGCGCGACTTCGCACCGGCGGCCCGCTTCCGCCCCGCCGGCCCGCTTCCGCCCCGCCGGCCCGCTTCCGCCCCGCCGGCCCGGGATACACCGCGTGCCACCGCGCCTAGCCCGTGCCGCGAGCCGGATCCGCCCCGTTCGGCGCCGCAATCGCTCAGGCTCGGGGCACGCCCCGCTCAGTGAGGAAGGCGTGGAACCGGGTCGGTGAGAGAGCAAGATCCCAGCCCCACCGGTCGAAACTGTTCACCCGGGCGCGCAACGCATCCTCGCGCTGTTTCTCCTGCCACACCACCGAACTCGGGTCGCGATTGCCGAGCACCGGCCCGGTGCCGTACTTGAGGAACCCGTCGAATTCGCCGATCTTGCGCACCCGGCGCCAGAAAAAGTCCACCCAAGCGTTGCCGCCGAGGATGTCGGGAAAGCAGACCTGCAGCTCCGGCGCCTCAAAGCCGAGCTGAAATATCCGCACCCTGCTCAGGGTCTCCCCCGGGTTTGCCGCCAGCGGGTTCGCGAAGGCGATCACCCGCTCGGCGCGGCGCCGACCGGTTCGCGGATTCACCAGCGCGAGCTCGCGGTAGAGGTCCTCCCTCGTCAGCGCCGGTCGGATCGGCACCCCACCGCGCCCCTCCCGTTCGGCGCGTTCCTGCTCAACCCGCAGCGCATGATCCACCATCGTGACGCCCACCAGGAAGGGTGACGAGGCGGCTACATCCACCAGGGTGCGCGCAATAGAGGTGACCTGGCATCCGTCGATCTCCTGTACTGAGTCCGGTGCCGGCCCACGGTGACTGGTTATGAACCGTGTGCTGCTGCCTCCGACAGCGTCAGGGGTGCTGATGTGCACCGTCGCGGGCCAGCTCCCGATGGTGGGAAAGCCGTGCAGGATGCCCGCAGATTGATGCGACAACACCGGCCGGCGCCCCGACGCCAGAACGGTCGCCCGTACCATCAGGCGGTACCGCTCATCGACATCAGCGGTGCGCCAACGCTCGCCCGTCACGTACACACCGCGACGGACACTCTGGAGCACACCCCGCGCGCACAGCGTCTGGAGTGCGCGCGTCGACACTCCGACCTCTCGCAGGGCACCGGAGGGGAGCAGCCCGCCATACCGAGTGCTCACGACTTCGGCGAGGCGGAGGGTTCGGCGGTGGCGCGCGGCGTCTGCTGTGCGTTCGGTGGACGAAGGGTTGGATAACGGGGACTGGAGATTGGCCATACGTCAGCGTCCCTCTTCGCCCCGCTGGCGCACGATACCGCCCCGGTCCGGTTGAGCAATCGCCCGATCCGTACCCTGTGGAGGAGCAGCGCACCCACGTGTCAATGCCGGACGGAAGGCTCCCGGTGGCACGCCTTAGCCCCCGCGGCACGCCTTAGCTCCGGCGGCACTGGTTCTAGCGCGTGCCGCCGCGCATAACGTGTGCCGCGGCGCACAAGGTGGGCCGCGGGGCACAAGGCGGGCCGCGGCGTATGAAGCGGGCCGCGGCGTGGAGACACGCGCGGGCGGCGGGCAAGAAGGACCGCCGGCCCCGCATCCGTGCCAGGTCGAAAGGCTCCCGGTGGCACGCTTTCGCCCCAGCGGCAGGTGTTAGCCCCGGCGGCACTGGTTCGAGCGCGTGCCGCCGCGCACGAAGCGTGCCACCGCGCCAACGGCGGGCCGCCGGGCAAAAAGCGTGCCGCCGCGCACAAAGCGTGCAGCCGCGCACCACGTGGGCCGCGGGGCACACGTCGGGCCGCGACGTGGGCCGCGGGGCATAGGGCGGGCCGGGAGCGGGCACACAAAGACCGCCGGCCCCGCATCCGTGGTGGAGGCGGGGCCGGCGGCCGGATGGAGCGTGCTGCCTAGCGGCCGCCGGAGCGACGCTTGTTGTAGACGTCGAAGGCGACGGCCAGGAGGAGCACGAGGCCCTTCACGGCCTGCTGCCACTCGATGCCGATACCCATGATCGACATGCCGTTGTTCAGCACACCGATGATCAGACCACCGATGATGGCGCCACCGATGGTGCCGACACCACCCTGCACGGCCGCGCCACCGATGAAGGCGGCGGAGATGGCCTCGAGCTCGAAGCCGTCACCGGCCTTCGGGCCGGCCAGGTTGAGGCGAGCGGTGAAGATCAGGCCGGCGAGGGCTGCGAGCACGCCCATGTTCACGAACAGCCAGAACGTCACGTTGCGGGTCTTGACGCCCGACAGCTCAGCGGCGTGCAGGTTGCCACCGATCGCGTAGATGTGACGACCGAAGACGCTGCGGTTCATGATGATGCCGTAGACGAGGATCAGCACGGCCAGCACGATAAGGGTGACCGGGATGCCCTTGTAGGAGGCCAGGGCGTAGGCGAACAGGCCGATACCCACGGTGATGAGAATGAGCTTGGCGACGAACCAGACCAGCGGCTCGACCTCCTGGCCGTACGCGGCACGGCCCTTGCGGGTACGCACCTGCTGCACGATCAGGGCGATGATCGCCAGTGCGGCGACACCCAGGGTGAGCGGGTCCAGTTCGAACTCGCCGAAGACATCCGTGAGGAAGCCGTTACCGAGTGCACGGTATTCGGCCGGGAACGAGCCGATGTTCGCGTTGCCGAGCACCACGAGGGCGAGGCCACGGAAGATGAGCATGCCGGCCAGGGTCACGATGAAGGCGGGGATGCCCACGAAAGCGATCCAGAAGCCCTGCCAGACGCCCACGAGGGCACCGACCAGGAGCGACAGGATGATCGACAGCCACCAGGGCAGTCCCCAGGTCACGGCGAACACGCCGGACACGGCACCGACGAAGGCGGCGACCGATCCGACCGACAGGTCGATGTGGCCGGCGATGATGACCATCACCATGCCGACCGCGAGAACGAGGATGTACCCGTTCTGCACGATCAGGTTCGAGATGTTCTGCGGCCGCAGCAGGATGCCGTCGGTCAGGAAGCTGAACAGCACGACCACCACGATCAGTGCGACGAAGATGCCGTTCTTGCCGAGGTCGGCGATGACATGGCTGAACCAGGCCGCCGCTTTGGAGTTGCTGGGATTGACTTGTGCACCTTCGGGCGTGTTGCTCGCCGGCTTGGTATCGAGATCACTCATTTTGACGTTTCTCCTATTCCGATAGCGCCGACGCTAACGGGCCTTTTCCATGGTCATGTGCTTGATAAGGGTCTCCGGGGTGGCATCGTCGATCGGGAATTCTCCCGTGATGCGTCCCTCGGAGAGGGTGTAGATGCGGTCGCAGATGCCGATCAGCTCCGGCAGCTCCGACGAGATCACGATGACGCCCTTGCCCTGTGCGGCGAGGGCGTTGATGATCGCGTAGATCTCGTACTTGGCGCCCACGTCGATGCCGCGGGTGGGTTCGTCCAGGATCAGCACGTCGGGGTTCGAGTAGATCCACTTCGACAGCACGACCTTCTGCTGGTTGCCGCCGGAGAGTTTCCCGGTTTTGGCCAGCACCGTCGGCGCTTTGATGTTCATGCTCGTGCGGTACTCGTTGGCAACCTTGAATTCTTCGTTGTCATCGACCAGTCCGCCCTTGACGAGCTTGCCCAGCGAGGCCATCGAGATGTTGCGCTTGATGTCCTCGATGAGGTTGAGGCCGTAGGTCTTGCGGTCCTCGGTGGCGTACGCGATGCCGTTGTCGATGGCCTCGGTCACCGTGCGAGTCTTGATCTCCTTGCCGGCCTTGAACACCTTGCCGGTGATGCGGCTGCCGTAGGTGCGGCCGAACAGGCTCATCGCGAACTCGGTACGTCCGGCGCCCATGAGCCCGGCGATGCCCACGATTTCGCCACGTCGCACATTCAGGTTGACGTTGTCGACCATGACCCTGGTCGGGTCCTGGGGGTGGTGCGCGGTCCAGTCCTCCACCCGCAGGATTTCCTCGCCGATGTTCGGCGTGTGGTCCGGGTAGCGGTGTTCGAGGTCGCGGCCGACCATGTCCTTGATGATGCGGTCTTCGGTCACATCGACCTTGTCGATCGTCTCGATGGCCTTGCCATCGCGGATGACCGTGACGGCGTCGGAGACCTTCTTGATCTCGTTCAGCTTGTGGCTGATGATGATCGAGGTGATGCCCTGGCCCTTGAGGTGCAGCATCAGGTTGAGCAGGTGGTCGGAGTCCTCGTCGTTGAGGGCGGCCGTCGGCTCGTCCAGGATGAGCAGCTTCACCCGCTTGGAGAGCGCCTTGGCGATCTCCACGAGCTGCTGCTTGCCGACACCGATGTCCATGATCTTGGTCGTGGGGTTCTCTCGCAGGCCCACGCGGGCGAGCAGCTTGACGGCCTCGGTGTTGGTCTTGTTCCAGTCGATCAGGCCCAAGGCGCCGCGCTGTTCGTTGTTGAGGAAGATGTTCTCCGCGATGGAGAGGTAGGGACTCAGTGCGAGTTCCTGGTGGATGATGACGATGCCCTTGGCTTCGCTGTCCCTGATGTCTTTGAATTCAACGATCTCGTCTTCAAAGACGATGTCGCCGGTGTAGGTGCCGTGCGGGTAAACGCCGCTGAGCACCTTCATCAGCGTGGACTTGCCCGCGCCGTTCTCACCGCAGATGGCGTGAACTTCGCCGCGAGCGACGTTGAGCGTCACGTCCTGCAGCGCCTTGACGCCGGGGAAGGTCTTGGTAATACCGCGCATCTCGAGGATGTTGGTGGTCACGTGCGTTCCTTTCTGAGGTCTAATACGTTGTGGTGACCGGCCGGCGGGGCTGTCAGGCCCCGCCGGCCGGTCACTGACACGTGACTCTTAGCCGTCGATCTCGGCCTGGGTCCAGTAGCCGGTGTCAACCAGCTGCTCGGTGATGTTGTCCTTGATCACGATCGAGGAGTCGAGGAGGTAGGAGTCCACAACCTTCACGCCGTTGTCGTAATCGGTGGTGTTGTTGATCTCCGGCTCGTCACCGTTCAGCAGAGCGAGGGTCATCGAAACGGCGACCTCGGCCAGCTTGCGGGTGTCCTTGAAGATCGTGCCGTACTGCTCGCCGGCGACGATGGCCTTGACCGAGTCGAGCTCGGCGTCCTGGCCGGAAATCGCGGGCCATTCCGGGCCCACCGTGTAGCCGGAGCCCTCGAGGGCAGAAATGATGCCTCGCGAGATGCCGTCGTACGGGGAGAGCACGCCGTTGACGACGCTGCCGTCGGAGTACGTCGACGTCAGGATGTTCTCCATGCGGCTCTGTGCCTCTTCGCCGTCCCAACGCAGGGTTGCAACCTGCTCGATGTCGGTCTGGCCGCTCTTGACCACGATGGTCTTGGCGTCGATCAGCGGCTGGAGGACATCCATCGCGCCGTCGTAGAAGAAGAACGCGTTGTTGTCGTCCAGCGAACCGGCGAACAGCTCAACGTTGAACGGGCCGGCCGGGGCACCCTCGATGGGCGTTCCGTCCAGCTCGACCAGGCCGAGGCCGTTCAGCAACGACCAGGCCTGCTGCTGGCCGACCTTGAAGTTGTCGAACGAGGCGTAGTAGTTGACGTTCTCGGTGTCGCGGATCAGGCGGTCGTAGGCGATGACGGGGATGTCGGCGTCTGCGGCGTCCTGGAGCACGCTGGTGAGGGTGGTGCCGTCGATCGAGGCGACGATCAGGGCCTTGGCGCCCTTGGTGATCATGTTCTCGATCTGCGAGACCTGCATGGGGATGTCGTCTTCTGCGTACTGCAGGTCGACGGTGAAGCCCTCGGCTTCGAGCTGCTCCTTGACGGCGTTACCGTCGTTGATCCAGCGCTCGGAGGACTTCGTGGGCATTGCGACGCCGACGAGGCCGCCGTCGCCGCCGCCAGAGTCGCCGCCGCTGGAGCAGGCTGCCAGGGACATAACCATGGCTCCGGCTGCCAGTGTCGCGAGGAAAGCTTTCTTCTTCACTGTGGTTCCTTTCGTATTTTCAATCGACTTTGATGTCAAATGGGTGAAACAGAGTGGTGCGTGTGTGATTTACAGGCCTTGCGCCAGGCGGTAGTACGCCTGGTTCCATCGGACCTCGCGGGAGAAGTCCCGCAGGGTGGTGGTTTCATCGATCACGAGGAGCT
>NZ_JAXCHV010000039.1:0-29999 GCF_035984795.1 Cryobacterium sp. MP_3.1
GGGCTGGACATGGTGGGACTTCCTGATTCTCGCCCTACGTCAAACGGCGGACTTGCTCTGAGCTACTGGCCTCAACTCACCCTGACACGTAGGGCTGTCCTTCGCCCGGGCGGCCATCCCGATCTTCCCGTGTGCCAGAGAGGGCAAACGTCCGCTCACTCATGCCGGTTTTCACGAAGCAAGCGCTGACTTAGACCAAGTGCGGGCTTGGTGGGCCCGCTGGCCCTCTGCAAATATCGGGATGCCGACGGGCAGCCCGTCCGGTTTCGATGTGGTCGACATCGACGTCACAGCCGCGAGTTCGGGTTTCGTCGCCTATGCGCGTGCGAGTGCCGCCGGGCTCGTCGACAGTGAAATGGCCCGGGTGCGTACCCCTTCCCGCGGGATGCACGTCTACTTCCCCGCACTGCTAAGCCGCCCTCAACGATGCTGGCAAGCTGCTGCCGCACACATCGACTTTCGTGGCGACGGTGGCTACGTCATTGTGCCTCCCTCGAGACTGGCGACACCCAACGGTCGATTCAGCTACCGCCTCGACTCGCTATCAGCGCCAGGCTCGAAGCCCGTCGACGCCATCGCCCTCCGGGAGTTCTTGGCACCCAGACCGCCTCGGGCGGTATCGAGGCCGGAGGTGCTCGCCTCGGCTGAGCCTCAGCGACTGGCGCAGTGGGTCAGCAACCTCGCCGAAGGCGAACGAAACAGAGGCCTGTTCTGGGCGGCCTGCCGGCTTGTGGAGGCTGGGTTTGTGCCCGCGGATATCAACGCTGCGCTGGCTCCCGCTGCAGAGACCGCAGGGCTGCCGACCGCGGAAATCACAGCGACCATTCGGTCCGCGAGCCGGCAGGCCGCCCCACATGCGTCCGGCGCACGGAGCGAGCAACGGTGTGACCCGACAACTCCGATACGCGGGCGAGGTGACCCGCCATGCCTTGGTTGACGTGCGCATTCGCGGTCTTGCATTCCTCGGAGCGTTGCCGACCAGGTAAGTGTCGACACTCCTGTAGGTCAAACCATCGAAATGAGGGAGGACCAAAGCCATGGCTAGGGATGAGTTCGACGAGGTAGGCGAATCAGCAGCTATCGAGACCCTCGGCGAAACGCAGCCGCAGGTTCCATTGCCCGCAGAGGATCCAGGTCGCTCTGATCTATCGGCTTCACACGACGGAGCGGACAGACGGTCACTCTTCACCGGCAAGGAAAGGCGCTCGCCAGGTGGCGATGTCAACTGGGTTCGCGCTTCGGATCTACTCAGCAGTAGCACCGGGCGCATGGCCGCTCGCGGCATCGACTTCGAGGCAGAGCTTGCGCGCCGGATGCGCAGGACCCCGGCCACCACCCGCCGCGCCATACGCGACCGCACCAGCAAGCTTCCGCCGCTCTCCGGGTTCGGGCAGCGGAACGACCAGCCCCAGGTCTCACGCCCCGGGCTCGGTCGACCCTGATCTCAACGGCCACCAGTGCGACGACGCACACCGATCCGAAGGGAGGTGCCGTGATGGAATGGACCACACACCGAGGAGCAGATTCGAGGGCGTTCCACGACTCCGAGGGACTGCGAACGGTGCTCACCCGGCTGCAGGCTGACGGTGGCCTCGGCTGGAGAACTGACCCCGAGGCATCCGAGCTGATGCGATACGCCGCCAAACGCTACGCAGCCCTGGCGCACCGACACGGCCTGGATCCCTGGGAGGCAGCCGCGGCGGCGTACGACGCAATGCGAGCACCGTCGGCGTTGCGCGCCGACGATCCCTGGGCAATCGTGACGAGAGCAGTGCAGGTGACCTGTATTGCGGAGGAACGCGCTCAGGGTCTACTGTGCTCGGTGCACCAAGCACGCCGACGCAAGATCTCGGGGTACCACGATGCCGAGCGCTTCAGTGATCGGGAGCACCCTCTACCGGAGTATCACCCGGCATTCCGCACGGATTCCGCCGACCCGCAGACCGATGGATCTCCACGACCCGAAGTGGAACCGGCTGTCGAGGACGCAATCATGCTGTTCACACTGCTGGGCTGGGAGTCTGACCGAGCACGAAGCGGCGTTGATTACATTTGTAGCCGGCTCGCGGACTCCCAATCACGCACCTCTGCCTTCGAGTCTCTGCGCCGCGACTACTCCGCCCGCGCGCACCTAGACATTCCCCAACGGGCGTGGATGTCCATGCTTCGAGCTCTCTTAGGGAACTGCGATCCGCTGCAAGCACACACCGCTGCTAGCCGCGGCATCCTGCTTCGGTTGCTTATCGGCGAGCCACTTCGTACTCTCCTTCGCGACGACGACCTCGTTTCCGACATCGCGGCGAACGCACCCGGAGTACGGGCATGACCAACACGCCCGGCCACATTGAGCTGGAACGATCGATCGACTCGATCCGGATAGGTTCGCGGCATCGCACTGACCTCGGCGACATCGACCTGCTCGCGGCCTCCATTGAGCGGCAGGGGCTTCTACAGCCGATCACGGTTACACCCGACGGCACGCTCGTATGCGGAGCGCGCCGGCTCGCCGCACTTCGGCAGCTGGGGGTGCGCAAGCTAAACGTCTGGGTCCGCTCCGGAATCTCTGAGCAACTGACTCGGTTGCTTGCCGAGCAGGACGAAAATGCGCTTCACAAGGCGCTCAACCCCACTGAGGCAGCCACCCTCTACCGTGAGGTCAAGATTCTCTTGGCCGAGGACGCGAGCCGCCGACAGGAAGCCTCACGATTTGGCTCAGAGAAAGAGAATCCCCGATCAGATGGTGCCGCCACCGTGGCGGCACCGTTGACCACACTCAGCGGCGATGCCCGCGCACAAGCAGCTCTTTTCGTAACCGGGCGTCGCTCATACACGACGCTCGAGCGCATCGGCGACCTGCAGCGGATCGCGGCTGACCAGAGTGTCGACGAGGAGCTGCGTAGTCGCGCAGGAGCTGAACTCGCCTTGATTCAAGACGGAGGGTCCGTGTCGGCTTCACACCACCGGATGAAGACTCAAGTCGCTGTACTCGAACTCGAGCGGCTGGCCATGGATCCGGCACAACCCGCGGGCATCCGCGAAGCCTCGTCGATGGGTGCAACACGGGTCCAAACCGCTGCTCCGATGACCGCGGATGCAGACCTGGAACGTCTGGCTCAAGATGCGCTAGCGCGTGCCAAAACCGCAACCAAGTCCAAGAAGACCCGATCGCCTGCCACCGCCGACGCGAAACTTCCCGTCCGTTCGTTCGTCTTCCTTTGGCACGATCTGGGTGGATGGTGGCTGCGCTACGACGTCGAGGTAATCTCGGCCCAGCTCACGGATGGGCAATTGGCGCAGTTCGAAGAGACACTTGCAGGCACCATCGCTTTTGCTGAGCAGCTGCGCCGTATGCGCGACGTTTCCCTCGATCAAGTCAGCTCTCGACAAGCCGATGATCCGGCACAAGAGGCACTGCGTCACCTGGATCTGAGGGTCTGAAATGCCCTTCGTTCCCCAGCGCCGTTTCATCATCGTAGTCATCTGCGGCGGCCTCACGCTGATTCTGCTCATGGCGATCGGCCTGTATGGCCTGATCAGAGGCCCCGAGAAGACGAGTCACCTGGACCGGCCTGCGGTCCAGACATCGGTCCCGTCGGTCTCGCCTGAACGCGCCGGTAAACCTCGGCCGGTGCTCGTGACGTCAAACGCCGAGCTCTTCGTACGCAGCGTGGCTCGTGCTCTGTTCAACTGGGACACCCGGCACGAGGGTGGCCCGGCCCAATGGGCACAGGTTCCGCTCGATGTCGCCGACGCGGAAGAAGCGCCAGCCTTGGCATCCGATGTTCGGGGTTACCTGCCCAGCCCTGAGATGTGGGAGCGCCTTAGTGCTTACGGAACCCAACAACGGCTGGACGTGGAGTCAATCGCCATTCCCGAGTCGTGGTCCACTGCGCTGCAACAAGCCACCGCGGGGCAGCTTCCATCAGGTGCAGCGGCGCTAACGATCACGGGAACTAGTCACCGAGTGGGTACGTGGAATACCGAAGTCATCCGCACAGAGCGTCCGGTGGCGTTCACAATTTTCGTTGCATGCCGGGAGGGCAAGCCGTGTATGCTCCTTCGGCTTTCGCAGCTCGACCGTCCTCTGAAGTGATTGAGTGATGAAGAAGCTCATAGTCCTTGTTGCGGTGCTCATACTTGTTGGCCCCACCATCGGGCTGGTGAGCGTGGCCACCCTTATGAACCCGGCGGCGAGGTCATGCGGTTCGGGTTCCCTCGCTGTCGGCAGTGTGCCCGAGTCGCTGACAGCCCAGACACGCGATGGCCGTTCGATCACTTTAAACAAGAACCAGCTCACCCACGCCGCGACGATCGCCACGGTAGGTGCGCAGACCCCCGGGGTCGGGCGCGAAGGCGCACTCATCGCGTTGATGGCCGCGCTCACGGAGTCCACGCTCCGGATGCTGGCTAACACCAGCGCGTATCCGGAGTCAGCAAATTATTCAAATGACGGACACGGCTCCGATCATGATTCCCTCGGCCTGTTTCAGATGAGATCTGTTTCAGGGTGGGGAACGGTGGCCGAGCTCATGGATCCGGACTACCAGGCACGGGCATTCTTCGGTGGGCTCTCCGGGCCGAATCGCGGGTCGCCTCGCGGCCTGCTTGACATCCCGGGTTGGCAGTTGCTCGATCCGGGCGCGGCCGCGCAGGCCGTCGAAGTCAGCGCCTATCCGGACCGATACCAGAACTTTCAGCCCGTCGCAGAGTCGATCCTCGCCGCGTTGACTCGACCGCAGTCGGCGAGCGCCGCAGGTTTCGACGAGGCAGTCCCCGAGACATCACAGGTGGCGTTCCCGCTCCCCGAGGGCACGTACACAAAGACAGACAGCTTCGGGATGCGGACCGACCCCTACAGCGGTGAATCTAGGTTCCACGCCGGAAGTGACCTCGCGGCGCCCGCGGGGACGCCGATCCTCGCGGTCGCCGACGGCATTGTCAGCTTCGCCGGCCAACGCGGTACCTACGGAGGCCTGATCGTCGTCGACCACACTGTCGGCGGCGAGCGAGTCACCTCGTACTACGCCCACATGTACAAAGCGGGCATCCTGGTGACCGAGGGTGACAGCGTTGCAGCCGGCCAGCACATCGGTGATGTCGGCTCAGCGGGCAAGTCGACCGGCCCCCACCTACACCTCGAAATCCACCCGGGCGGAGCAGACCAACCTGCTGTCAATGCAGAGCAGTGGCTCGCCGAGAACGGCGCCGCAGGTGTCGCGGGTACAGCGGTCACCACGGCAGTATGCACGCCAGAAAGGGCGGTATGAAATGGATGTCTTCCCTGACTTTGGAGCAGTCGGTGGCGCCGAAGAATTGCAGAACATCGTCGGCGCCATGCTCACCTTTGTGCTCATGATCTCGGTACTCATGATGATCATCACTGGCGTCACTTGGGCGCTCGCCTCCGCGAGCGGCAACTTTCAAACTGCCGTCCGCGCTCGCACCGGGCTCTGGGTCGCCTGCGGTGCAGCAGCCCTGGCCGGTGCCGGTGTCGCTTGGGTCAATTTCCTAATCGATATCGGTCAAGGGCTCTGACTAGAGCGCTGGCCCCGAGAACAGTTGCTCTCGAGCTCTGCAGGCCAACGAGCCCAGTGCTGGGTATTACCGCGGGATAGTGCGCTAGCTAAGCTCAGCTCCATGGAGTGGCTAGTAGCAATTGTCTTGTTGGCTTTCGTTGCGTTCGTTCTTTGGGGCGCCGGTCGCTTGCTATTTCCACGTTCTGACGCGCTGCGACGAACGTCGAAGCCCTCGACACCAGTCTCCCGATCTGCTCCTGTCCGGCCTATCCCCGGGCCGGTCGCTGCAAGCAGTTCCTCCAAGACGTCGACTCGGGCGTCCGCGCCCGCCCCGGTAGAACTTGACCCGGTGCATGTGGCCGACCTTCGGGACATCCCTTCCACCCGCTACCGCGTCAAGGGTTCCGCCTTCGTTGTCAGCGATGCGAACCGCGAACGTTTCGGCGGCACCGAATACCAGCTTCGCCGCGAACCCAAGAATCGCCACGACGGGAACGCAATCGCGATCTACGGTCAGGGTCGTAAGGTCGGCTATATCTCTGCCGCGAAGGCGGCCAGCATCGCGCCGCTTCTCGACGAACTACCCGAGGTTGCCTTCACTGTCAGCGGCGCGGGTGTCTTGGGAAACAGCATCCGGCTTTGGGTCGATGTTCCGTCCATCCCCTCGCTCCGGCAGTACGTCAAGGCACGCAAGCTCGTCCTATGAATTAGCACTTCGCTCGCCAAATCACTACGGCGCGGCAACCGGCAGCTAGTCTCGCACTCTTGCTTGAGATCCCTGCTCGAACCGTCTTGACAGCGCGGCGCTGCATTCCTCCCTCGCCTAGGTGGATCCACGCCTTTGGCTCTGTATGCACAACCAAACAGCGGCAGCATTCGGCCACCACACCCAGGAGCTCATTGTCGGCGCAAGCCGGGCAATGAAGCTGTGCACAGACTCTCCTAAACACTTGCCGTGGGAACTGGTGCGCTCCTCTTACTCGACCTCACCCATCGAGCTAGGGAGCTTCCAGTGATCGACATTGATCCGAACGGGACGGGCCTGCCCGGCATCGACCAATTGCGCACCATTGTGGGCGCGGTAATGACCATCGGCCTGGTCCTGAGCGTGCTCGCCTTGATTGTCGCGGCCATCGTCTGGGGCTTCGGGGCCAACTCATCTAACCCTCACCTCGCTTCGCGCGGAAAAACCGGCGTGCTCGTGTCATGCGGCGCGGCTATCATCTGCGGCGCCGCTGTGACGCTGGTCAACTTCTTCTGGGGCGTCGGCCAGGCCGTCTGACCGTGACCCAGGGCATGAGTGAGGCGAGCCAATGAGCGTGTGCGATGTGCCGGTGATCGCGAGCGTGTGCGATGCCGTCGGCGAAGGCACGGCCTCTCTCGTCTCGGCACCGTTCGATTGGCTGGCCAACGCGATGGGCTCAGCCGCCGCCTGGCTGTTCGAGTCGGTGTGGGCCGCCTTCGACACGACCACCCTCGTCGACGTCACCGACCCTGGCTACATCGACGTCTACAACGTGCTCTTCGGCGTCGCTGTCTTCGTCACCCTCGTGCTCTTCTGCCTGCAACTCATTACTGGGCTCATCCATCGCGACCCGACCGCGCTTGCCCGCGCCGCCACCGGCCTCGCCAAGTCAGTGCTCGGTGCTTTCGTTCTCATCACCATCACAGCCTTGCTGCTCGAGATCACTGATCAACTGACGATCGGAATCGTTCAGGCAAGCGGCAACACCATGGAAGGGATGGGCGACCGCATCGCTCTGCTCCCCGCCGGCCTCACAGCCATTAACGTCGCTGCTCCCGGCGTCGGCGCGATCGTGACGATCTTCCTGTCTGCGCTGGCGATCAGCGCCGCGGCTATCGTCTGGTTCTCACTCCTTATCCGCAAGGCGCTGCTGCTGGTTGCGATCGTCTTCGGGCCGATTGCCCTCGCCGGCGCGACGTGGGATGCCGCCAAAGGATGGTTCGCGAAATGGGTCGCCTTCGTTATCGCGCTTATCCTGTCGAAACTCGTGCTCGTCGTGATCTTCTTGGTTGCGGTCGCGCAAGTCTCGGCCCCAATCGACGCCGATCTCGCCTCGATCAGCGATCCGATCGCTGGGATCGTGCTCATGTTCGTCGCTGCGTTCGCGCCGTACATCACCTACAAGTTCATCAGCTTCGTCGGGTTCGACATGTACCACGCCATGTCGAGTGAGCAGGAAGCGAAATCGGCCCTGAACCGTCCAGTGCCTGTGCCTGCCGCACCAATGGCAGAAAGCGCCAAGAAAATTCTTGGCCAGAGCGGAGGAGACGAGAAGGGGGCAACGGCTCGAACCGCTCAGACAGCGAGCAATTCTCCATCTGGGCCAGGACCTACCACCGCTCCGCCGACCGGGAGCCCCGGCCTCACTGCCGGAGCGTCCAGCCCTGCATCATCAGGCGGCGCGAGTGCTGGAGCCGGAGCTGGCAGTGCGGGAGCAGCAGCCGGGGTGGGCAGTGCAGGAATCGTGGCTGGAGCAGCAGTCGCCGTCGCCGCCGCAGAGGCCGGACCAGGACTCGGCAACGCGCTCGGACAGACTGCCGACACTCACACACAGGCAGTCGGTGACGCCGCCGGACCGAGCGCACCTGCGCCGGAACCCGAACCCATGCAGCCAAGAACCCCCACGCCCCTAGCCGAGGCCCCCGCTTCGGCATCCGGACCCGGCCGTAAGGACGTTTAGTTATGGACGCCGACGAGAACCGCGCCAAGTACCAGCTGTCCCCCGTTCAATTCTCCCGTCTGACCAAACGCGGCATCGTCCTGAGCCTGTCGCTGCCACAGTTGATTGCACTGTCGATCGGGATGCTCACTCTCGTAGCAGCGCTCTACGCAGCTGGCGCCTCCGGCCTCGCGTGGACAAGTCCCGTCTGGGTGACCACCGCGGTCATCGCGGGTGTCTCGATCCGCGGCCGCAAGCTCGTCGAGTGGTTGCCGGTCGGCACATGGTGGATGTGGCGCGTCGCCTACCGCCAATTGACCTACCGGCGCCGAATTATCCGGCCCCGCCCCGTTGGAACGCTGTCCCTTCCGGGCGACGCGGCCGCCCTTCGCGAATGGAACGATCCCGAGACCGGGGCGGTGATGATCCACGATCCGCACGCAAAGACTCTCACCGCGATCGTGGCGGTGTCGCACCCGGCATTCGCTCTGCTCGACCCCGGTGAGCAGCATCGGAGGGTGACCGGTTGGGGGCGTGTACTCGCGGGTGCGTGCAGGTCAGGACGCATCGCACGTCTGCAGGTGTCGGAACGCACACTGCCTGATTCAGGAACCGGGCTCGCCGAGTGGTGGGAACAACATGGCATCGATGACGGCGGGTGGGCTGCGGTCACGTACCGGGATCTCATCGGGAGGGCCGGCCCGGCCGGCGAACGTCACGCGACCACGATTAGTCTCTCTGTCGACCTTGCTTCGGCGACGCGCCAAATCCGAACTCAGGGCGGCGGCATGCGCGGTGCAGCAGCGGTACTCCGCCAAGAGATGACGGCGTTGACGGGAGCGCTGCGGTCCGCTGACCTCTCCGTCGGAAGCTGGCTCACCGCCGATGATCTCGCCAAGATATTGCGAACAGCGTATGACCCCGCGGTGGGCGTCGACCTGGAACGGCATCCTGACGTTGGACGGTCGCTCGCCACGGCTGGCCCGGTCGCCGTCACCGAGAGCTGGGACCGTCTGCGCACAGACAGTGCATTCCACGCGGTCTTGTGGATCAGTGAATGGCCCCGGTCGCAGGTGTTCCCCGGCTTCCTGTCGCCCCTCGTCTTCACGAACGGAGTTCTCCGCACGCTTTCGCTGCACTATCTCCCCGTCCGCGCGGATCAGGCCGCGCGGGACCTCCGCAAGAAGAAGACCGAGCTCATCAGCGATGCCCACCAACGCAGGCGGATCGGCCAGATCGAAGATGCCAGTTCAACCGCGGAGTACGAAGACGTGCTTCAGCAGGAGGCAGAGCTCACCGCCGGCCACGGCATTGTTCGCGCAACCGGCCTCGTGTGCGTGACCGCATCCACTGTCGACGAGCTCGACGCCGCGGTGGCGTCGATCGAGCAGGCAGCCATCCAGAGCTCGTGCGAGACGCGCCTGCTCGTCGGTCAACAGGCACAGGCGTTCACTGCCGCAGCGCTGCCCCTCTGCCGAAGCGTGTGACCGATGCGCACCTGTCTCCTGAAGCGATCGATTGGAGTTGAGATGTTTGACGAAGGACTGAGGACCGCCGAACCTCGTTGGATCAGTGTCGTCTTCTTACAGGGAGATGAGGCCGACGCAGTGATCGGCATGATCGATCGCAGGGGCGTCATCGCAGCGATCGAGCACCTACAACAGTGGGACTACGGAGACGAGACGATTGACGCTGCTCTCACCAACGGGTATGTCTACGACCGGATCCCGGCGGGGCGGACAGATCGGATTATCGAAGACGACGGATCGCCCTACGCGCTGACCTACAGCAAACAATTCGGCTACGTGTCGCTATTACGCCGATATCCCGATGAACCTGAACCGAATCTTGCCCGGACCCCAAGGATGCCATCCGCCCAGCGAGCCCAGTCATGCCAGCCCGCCGCAACCTGGGCCAGCACTCAAGCCCGATCAAGCGCCAAGTCAGCGCAGGCGGTCTCGCTGTGAAGAACTCAACGGACGAACACCTGCACACCACTCACCTGCTTGAGCCGCACGGAGAAGTTCGGCGCGACCGCCAGGCGCGCAAACGCTCAGCGGCACAGATCGTGGCTGATGCACGGCGAGCGAGGCATCTGGAGGCGCGCACGCAGTGGCAGGCCGAACGGGACGAGGCGCGATCAGCCGAATACCTTGCCGCCGGCGGTGAGCCAGGTCCCGCACAACTGCGGATGCCCGGTCGGCTCCGGCTCCCGAAGCACCAGGACACCTCCGCTACTCTGTCGGGTCACTATCCTTTCCTCGCCGAGGCCGGACTGGGCTCGGCCGGTGTCTTCGTCGGGCAGGACCTCTATTCGGGTGGCTCCTTCGTCTACGACCCGTGGGTGCTCTACCAACGCGGAATGATTACCGCCCCGAACATCGTCCTCGCCGGCATCGTTGGTTCGGGCAAGTCATCTCTCGCGAAGTCGCTCTATACCCGCTCCCTCCCGTTTGGCCGCCGGGTTTACGTGCCTGGCGATCCGAAGGGTGAGCACACCGTCGTGGCCGAAGCCGTCGGCGGCAAGGCGATCATCCTCGGGCACGGGCTGCGCAACAGGCTGAACCCACTCGACGAAGGTCACCGGGCGGCATCCGCTACAGACGCCGAGTGGGCGGCACAGCTCGCGTCCCGGCGTCGCGAGCTCATTGGAGCGCTCGCCGAGACAGTGCTCGATCGAGTGCTCAGTCCGCTCGAGCACACCGCCATCGACCTCGCCCTGGCGGATGCGGTTCGAAGCGCTGAGGTGCCGATCCTACCGATGGTCGTGGACCGTATCCTCGCCCCGAACCCTGAGGACGACGAGGGTCGGCTCGCAGAGGATGGACGTCTTGTCGGCCATGCGTTGCGGAGGCTCGTCGCGGGCGACCTCGCTGGGCTCTTCGACGGTCCGTCTACAGTGCGTTTCGATCCCTCCTTGCCTATGGTCTCGCTCGACCTGTCGCGGGTCGCCGAGAACTCAACGCTCATCTCCGTGCTCATGACCTGCTCATCCGCATGGATGGAAGCCGCACTTGCCGATCCGGCCGGCGGCCAACGATGGGTCATCTACGACGAAGCCTGGCGCCTCATGGCCTACCCGGCACTCTTACGCCGCATGGACGCCCAGTGGCGCCTAGCCCGACACTTCGGGATTGCAAACATGCTCGTCTTCCACAAACTCAGCGACCTCGACAACGTTGGCGACTCCGGATCTGCAATGCGCGCACTCGCATCGTCGCTGCTGGCCAACGCCGAGACTCGCATTGTTTACCGCCAGGAACCGGACCAGCTCGGGTCCACGGCGAGCGCCCTGGGGCTCAGTGGAACAGAGCAGCAGCTGCTCCCCGCGCTCGGGACAGGTCAAGGTCTCTGGCGCGTCAAGGACCGCAGCTTCGTGGTGCAGCACCAGCTGCACCCCAGCGAGCTCGAGGCCTTCGACACAACCGCACGGATGTCCGCGAGTCGGTAACCGTGCGTCCCCAGGGCGGATTTTCCCACCCAGAACAAGGAGCCATTCCGATGGTCAAGAATGTGAGCGAAGAGCGAGAAGCGAGGATGGTGCTTGCGGCGCTCTCCGAGCCGAGTGACGTCATCACGGGGACACTAGTCGCCCGTCTCGGCGCAGCGGCGACCATGCAGCTCATCACCTCCGGCGATCGGCTTCCGAACGGCGTCGAACCCGCCGAAGGCGAACTCTGGCGACGGCGACTGGCTCCCCGCATCGACCCGGGGCAGATCGACCGCATTAACCTCGACATGGAGCACCACGACATTCGGCTTCTGACTCCTGAGGACGTCGACTGGCCCGGCGAACTGCAGCAGCTCGGCGCCACCGCGCCCATCGCTCTCTGGCTCAAAGGCGCCCCGAGTCAACTCTCGGCACCCCTCCCTGGCCGCGTGACCATCGTGGGTTCCCGGGCCGCAACGGCGTACGGCAGCCAAGTGGCTACCGAGCTCGCCTCAGAGCTCGCATCGCAGGGCCGGGTGATCCTTTCCGGCGGTGCGTATGGCATCGATGGATCAGCCCATCGAGCAGCCACGGTGTCCTATCCCGGGTCCACGGTCGCCGTACTGGCCGGCGGGCTCGACCGACTCTACCCAGCGGGCCACGAGCAACTCTTTGAGCGCATCGAACAAAGCGGCGGCCTACTCCTGAGCGAACTTCCGCCCGGCTCCGCCCCGACTCGGTGGCGTTTCCTCCAACGGAATCGGATCCTCGCAGCCCTCTCGGGCGCGACTGTCGTCGTTGAGGCTGGACATCGATCTGGTTCGTTGAACGTGGCTGCGCAAGCTCACTCGTTGGGCCGACCAGTGGGCGCGGTTCCTGGGCCGGTCACCAGCCCGGCGAGCGCAGGCTGCCACCGCCTAATCCAGGAAGGGGTCGCAAGCCTCGTGGTCGACGCCCAGGACGTGACGGACTTACTGGATGCCTCAGCTGGCTTCTCAGGAGACCGGACCTTCACCTACTTACCCACGCGACGATTCAGTCGAAGCGGTACGGATCTCCGCCTGTAGGCGATCTACATGAAGGGAGAGCGCCGGTGAGCACACCCCGAACTCAGGGCTCGCTCGGCGACGAGCTCGCAAATCTCGGCATCGGACTCCTGATGTGCTCAGCAGTACTTGCGCTCCTTCTGCGGCTGGCGGGTACCGTTGCGGCCTGGGCGACAGGTATCGTGCAACCGGCTGGCGGGCCCGAAACCGGACTCTCCGTCCTCCTTGACCCGGGCAACCCATCAGTCGCCATGCAGGCTCCTGGGCTCCACCCGCTTGCCTACTGGCTGACGGCCAGCATCATGGCCGTTGTCGTTGGCGCAGCCGGGACCTGGCTGTGGCGGATGCTTCACGATCCGCAACGGGCAGCACCGATCGATCCGTACCGCATCCCCGGAATTGCGACACGTAACGATGTCCTGCGAGCGGCATCCAGCAAAGCGCTCATGCGTCGCGCTGCGCATCTTCGTCCGGCCCTATCGACCGCGAAACCTACGGATCTCGGCTATCGCATCGGACGATCACGAGGTATCGACGTCTGGGCCAGCGTCGAGGACTCCATCCTCGTCATCGGCCCACCGCGCTCCGGCAAGGGCGCACACCTCGTCATCAACGCCATCCTCGACTCCCCCGGGCCAGTCGTGACCACGTCCACCCGCCCTGACAACCTCACAGCGACGCTCCGAGCGCGCCAGCAGACCGGCCCGGTCGCAGTGTTCGATCCGCAACAGCTCGCCCTCGGAGTGCCGGCGGGACTGCGCTGGTCGCCGGTCCGAGGCTGCGAAGACCCTCTCACCGCGATGATCCGCGCGACGGGATTGGCAGCCGGAACCGGCCTCGCGGCCGGAGGCGTCGACGGGGGTGGATTCTGGGAGGCGAAGACACGCACGGCCCTACAGGCCCTACTGCACGCCGCCGCCCTCGACGACCGCACGCCCGCCGAGCTCTTCCGCTGGACCCTCGACCCCGCTGCAGCCCACGACGCGGTCGCTATCCTGCTCAGCACTCCCGCGGCCGCCACAGGATGGGGCGACTCACTACAGGCGATGCTGGAGGCCGACCCACGAACACGCGACTCAATCTGGCAGGGCGTCTCCCTCTCGCTCGGCGCACTCGCCGACCCACGAGTACTGGATGCCGTCTCACCGGGAGAAGGCGAGAGCTTCGACCCGGAGGAATTCCTGCGCAGCAACAGCACCCTGTACTTGCTCGCAACAGGCGCAGGCTCAAACAACTCTGCCGCCCTCGTCTCGGCCTTCGTCGAGGACCTCGTCGAGACCGCCCGCCGCCTGGCCGCTCGCAGCGCGGGCGCTCGACTAGACCCGCCCCTACTCCTCGCACTCGACGAAATAGGCAACCTGGCCCCCCTCCCCTCGCTCCCCAATCTGATGGCGGAAGGCGGCGGCACAGGCATCACCACCATGCCCGTGCTGCAGTCGCTGGCACAGGCACGCACGAAGTGGAGCGAGAACGCAGCCGGCACAATCTGGGACTCGTCGATCGTCAAGGTCGTGCTCGGTGGAGCATCCAACTCTCGTGACCTACACGATCTCTCAACACTAATCGGCGAGCGTGATGAGTCCACCGACTCGACCACCATCGGTGATCGCGGTTCACGCTCAGCACAGCGCTCCATCCGTCGCGTCCCGATCATGCCGCCGGATACTATCCGCACCCTCCCGTTCGGGACCGGCCTAATTATGCTCCGTGCGGTCCCGCCCGTCATCGCGAGCTTGCAGATGTGGACGACGCGTCCCGATGCGAAAACTCTGCTCGCGAACCGGGCAGATATCGAAACGTTGATGCGTAGGCCTGCCCCGAAGGAGCCCGCGCAACCGTCGGCCAGCCAATCAGAGTGACAGCGTCGCCCCACCCTGCGTCGCCGAAATGGATGCCGCGGTCGAAGTCACTCGCCTGGTCACCTTCGCTGTGTGTGCGACGTCACACCTTGTAGTGAGCGCGGATCAGCACGGTCCGCCCAGTCACAGGAGGTTGAGTCCCATGACACTTCACACGCAGCAGTCGTTATCAGGCTTCATCGCCTCGGAACCGCAACAGTCGGTCACCGAGAACGGCGACACGCGCTTCTACGTGCGCGTCGGCCAGCCGCACTTCCGCCGCGAGGAAGGGGGCTTCACCCCACTCGAGCCCACCTTCCACGACCTTGTCGCTTACCGGGCAACCGCTGAGCGGGCGCTCACTAGGTTCGCGAAGGGTGACAGCTTTGTAGCTGAGGGTTACGTTCGCAGCTTCCAAGTGGAGCGCGAAGGCGAGGTCATCGAGCGAGAGGAGTTCATCGCGAAGAAGATCGGCCACGACCTCGCCCGCACGAACTACGAGGTCGATCGTGCCCGCCGCGCTGCGCCCTCAGAGGAACTGAACGCACGCACTGCACACAACGTCACGCGACGAGTGCCCCGGCTCCCCCAGGCTCACTCTGCCGCGCTCGGGATGTGAAGTCGTCCATGTCTGCTCCAATGGACGAGTGGGTCCCCGATGATCAAAACGACGCGTTCGCCGCGGACTCATTCGACGATCTCGACGGGCCGCTCACGGCAGAGCCGCCACATCCCGTCAACTGGAACCTACTCACCGCCGACGAAGCCGAGGTCGAGTGGATCGAGCTCAACCGGTGGGTGAATTGGCTGCGCCGGACGTATGGACTCCCGGCCTCCGTCGTACCGCCCTTCTGGCACCGCCACCCGGAACTCGTCTGGGAGCTCTCCGCGTTGCACCTCCATTGGCTCTGCGCCTACGACCCCGACCAGCACGGGTCGGCACCACTCGGCTGGCACCGCGACTTCGCCGACGCCCGCCAACGACTCCACGACTGGGTATCGACATCGGGGACGCGCCTGGAACGCGACAGACCGACCCGTCAGACGGCCTGGCCTGGTGAACCTCCCGCCCACGCAGTCGAAGAAGTGATGATCGATGATCGCGACGAGGACTTTGCGCTATTCGTTATCAACGACGTAAGTAGACGTCGCGAACTCGAGGTCGATTTCTATTCTCGCAGCGTTTCTCCTTTGCCCGCACAAGGCTAGGCGGTTCCGGTCTAGGGATCTTCTTTCGCACTGAATGCCAAGGTTGGCCCCATCAACAGGTTTCATTGTGAAGAGACCTGAGAACTATCTGGCCGCACCTCGACCTGTCCCTAGCCACCATGCTGTGGCGAGATACCCGTCCGGACAAGGAGAGAAGGTCTCGCGGAGAGGCGCCACGCCACTAACATGTCCGATGTGGGAGATAAGCGAAAACCGGGTGTGAAGCGTGTGCGCCTTACCGGTGCCCGCTTCGACGGAGGACGTCTTCCCGTTGACTCGCTCGTGGAGCTGCAGAAGTACCAGGATGTCGTTCGCATCGCGGCCGTGGCCGAGTGGCGGCGTGAGAATCCCGATATGGAACTACCGAGCGACCTTCGCAATTCGGTTAGCCTCACCATCGAGCGCATAGACGAAGGCAGCGCCGATGTCTTCTTGGCCTTCGAGCAAAACCAGGTCTACGTTCATTACCAATCAGAAGCCCAGGACGCGGCCGACGCGATCATAGTAGCCGCGTACTCTGGTGCTCCGATTCCCGAGCTACCTGCGCTCTCCTTACAGGAAGACAGTGACTTCCGAGAAGCGGTCTCGCAAATCGGACTCACGCTCGGGCCTTCACAAAGTATCGAGTTCTATCCAGATTCGCCTGACGCCAATCCCGTGTCGATCACCGTCGAAACACGCAAACTCGCGGTGGACCAGTTGTCGCGCATCGAAGACTTCCTCGTCCACACGGATCCCGTGCCAGCGACGAATGGGCTTCAAGCAACGGAGGAGAGCCTCGTTGGTCGCGTGACCATCTTGGACGCAGATGACCAGAAGTTCACGATCGTGATTGCAGACGGCAGCCAGGTACACGGCTGGTATCGCCAAACACCGGAGCTTCTCGAGGATTTTCGTGAAGTGGTCAACTCCACAGAAGTGGGCCCACTCACCCGCATTTCGGGCACACTCCAGTCGAAAGGTGGCAAACCTTTCCGCTTCAAGGAAGTGAGCTCCATACAGCGCGTCCAGTTCGATGACACTGCATGGGGTGCGCGTCTTAGTGAATTCGCGTCACTGCCTCCCGGATGGGAGGACGGCGGCGGCGAACAGATTACCTCCATAGCGCTGGACGCCTCTCAGATGCTGCTCCGAGCTGTCGATCACGCCCAAATCGAACGTCCCGGCGTGTTTCCCACTGAGGAGGGCGGAGTGCTTGTGGAGTGGGCCGACCCGGCCAGAGTCCGAAGCGTGGAAGTTCTTCCCGATGCGACGTTCGAATTGTTTTCCTTGCTGCGCACTCAGAGCACAGGCGAGCACGCGGTAACGAAGGACCTGACTGTTGCGATCGCTTTCGTAGAGGCGGAAAAGGCATGACCGCCCCGGACGTCGAGCTGCTGGACGGAGAGCGGCTGATGCACAATGCGGAAGAGCTTCTGTACCGGCAGATGACGCAACACATGCTCGACGGAGACAAGCTCAAGACCGACGCGTTCGGTCCCGCCACTGCTGACCGGGACATGCCCTCGTACGCACGCTCGACCAAGGGGACACCACAAGAGTCGCGGGACTGGCACACGCATAACGCCAAAAGCCCCTCACTTGGCGTCTGGGGAGTTACGGTAGGCGAGGCGATCGCGTCAGGGCGCCACGTTGTCGATGACTCTCTATGCGCGGTTTCCGAGGGCCAAGCAAGGGCTCCTGGGCACTGTTTCGTAGACTTTCGGGGGCTGTCAAAGCCGCACAAGCGGGAGCTGCGGGCTCGTCTATATTTCTACGCCACGGACCGCGGGGAACTGCCGACAACACAAACGGTGGCGGACGGCCTGCTCTTCTAGAGAATCTAAGCGACCGTTCCTTTCGGTCGATTCAACCGCGTCAGTATTTGTCCTCAGTCCAATAGGCATACTCTCTTCCGTCCTCAGCGTGGCCTCGCGCATAGCCGATCTCCGCTGCCCAATCTACAACTAGCTCACACAGCTCACCGAGGACTTCAGACAGCTCGTTGAGGGCCATGACTTCGTCGACCGGGCGGAGCCTGTGAAAAGCTGCACTCCATTCGAGCCACTCATTCCCGAGATAGCGATCCCAATGTAATGGTGCTGTGTTCGGGACCACAGGCTGCCCGTCGATATCCAGTCCGAGTTCGGCGGAAAGGTACGAGATTACGCGGACGAAGTCACCGATCACCTTGTCGCTGCGGTCGATGGCTTCCTCAAAGTTGCTACTCCAGGAAGCTTTCGCCGCCATGAGCTCTGACGATAGGTGCTCTAGTGAGCCCTGTAGACCGTCGAGATGCGAAAATACGGGCGGTGCGTGCTCGCGGACGTGCCTTTCGATTCGAAAATCTTCCATGAAGGCGGCAACGGCGGGGGCGAGTCCCGCAGCTATCGGATCCAATGAGGGCAGGTCACGATAGTTCTCGGCGGATTCGCCACGCAGGCTGAGTAGCACGTGGCCGGCCTCGTGCCTTCCGAGGTGACGCCCCGTCGCGATGGCGTTGTCGGCGAGGCGCGCGAATTCAAGAGAATCCCCGATCGGATTGACAAGGTGCTCTATTCCAATGACGATGTCGAATGTCCCGTCCGCTCTCGGCAGCGTGACGCCACCCACATGCCCGGTGCCTCGGTCTGTGGTGTAAGCGCTGGCCATTGAGCGACCTTGGATTTCGTTAACTGTTGCTGCGACATCGCCTGTGAGAGTCAACCGCCATATTTCCCTGTTGGGGAGCAGCGCTAGGACCTCTTGCACAATCCACCCGACCAGGTTGCACTCTTGCTCCAGAAACACGAGCACCGCGTGCGCCGCGCCGTCCTCCTCGACATGCGAAATCGTGATCGAGAATGGCTCCACGCCGCGGCCGACTGCAGGAGTAACGATATTGCTCATACGTCAATCATTTCAGCGGTTCAGAGCGTGGCCCCGCCATGCACAGTAGGGCCCGAGCTTGTAGTGGTGAGCGGAGTGGTTGTTGGATCTTGGTCGAGGACGGCACGAACCAGAAGAGTCGAAATCAGCTCGTCTGTTATCTTGCCAAGCTTTCGGACGTTACTCGCGCGCGCGCCAAGACGATACATCATCTCCTTCACCTTCGTCGCGTTGACGGCCTCCCGCTCATCCGCTTCTAGCGTCTCGAACCGCCCCTCAACGAGGCGGTCGATGACAGCAGTAATTCCGTGATTGGAAAGGGGCTCGAACTTGATGAGAGCGTCGAACCTCGAGAAGAGGGCATCACCGAGGGCATCCTGAATCCCTTTCTCAGAGCCGTAGTTTGATGTGCATACAATGAGCGATCGCCCAACGTCGACCCTGTAGTTCTTGTCCTGGAATACGCCACCGTCGAAGAACTGATAAAACGCGCTGTGAAACACAGACGCTGCTTTGTCGAACTCAGCGAGGAGGACGACCCCTGACTCTCGATCTAGCAAGTCATGTGCAAACGAAGACTCAGCGTGTCCACCACCGAACAGATATGACGCAAATTTCTCATTGTGAAACATCGAAAACTGCTTGCGCATGAGAGTTCCGCCGAGCAACCCGTTCAGAAATTGTGCTGTCTCCGTCTTACCGACTCCGGATGGTCCGTACAGCATGACGACCACCGGCTTTGTGCGAGTCTCCCGAGTTAGCGGATACAGAGCCGCCAAGAGCGATTCTTTCACGTTCTCCTGCCCGACGAGGTGCTGTGCGAACTCATCGCGAAACTGCACGAGTGTTCTGCGTGTGACCGAAGGGTATTCATAGCGAAGAACCTGGAACCCTCGAGGAAAGATTCTTCTCAAGTGCTCGTGTACTTGCTCTGGTGGATTGTGAAGGTGCAGTTCTCGCGGGTTTTGGGCCTGGACCAAACCAGGAAAGTTTGTGATTGCATGTTCTTGCAAACTCGCGTAATCGCCAGATTCGGCGACTAGGCGCTTCGGACGCTTCCGGTGAGCAGTATTCTCTGCCGCGGTGTCATCCTGATCTGGCAGCACGACCCGCAGCTGACGAAGGCGTTCATCACGTGCAAATACGGCTTCCAGCAAGCCTTCCTTCTTTTTCTTCTTACCGACGAGCTGCTCAAACCAGGTCAAAGGTCCGTAGTAAACGATGACCTTGGTTTCAGTTGGCATATTCGACGCCTGCCAAGAGAACGTCGTAGACCTCTAGCCGACCATCATCCTTCGTTTCGGGGTCATCAAGGACATCCCGAACATTAACCGGCGCGTCGTCGCCGGGAGCCATCTCCGCGGCCATCGTGAGACTGGCTTCGTATGCCCTGCCGACGAGAATGCCATGGAACACGAGTTGCATCCTGCCCAGGTCAGCAAGCCCATAGCTGTTCCGGAACGCCCGAATATTGAACCTTAGGATGCACTTGGTCCCACTCGGATCTTCCCCCACAAGTTCGTAGTATCCCTTTGCTGCCTCGAGTGCGTCTCCCAGCCCCGCCAGGTTTATTGGAAGGTCATCCATCCTGAGCATCGCCATGTATGGCGTGAACATCTTCATGAAGGCTGCCGAATCCTTGCGTGCCACGACCTGCAAATCTGTGAGGCGCTTGACACCGTCGTGGTCGTCGGCTTTGGCTAGATAATCAGTAAGTATCGTGTTCGACAGCGTCTTATTGAGAATGCTTCGCCCCAGGCTCGATGCGCTGACGCCGGCGCTGACATCTGCTGAGCCCCCAAAGAATGGGAACCAGCTGAGCTTGGCTGCCACGCCGGCTTCGGCCTTGCTGTGGATGTCGGCGAAGCGCTCTTTTACCTGCTCTGTTGTCGCAGACGTCTTTCCTCCTGCCGACACGTCAAGCAAGTCAGAAGCGGACTCCTCATCGAAGTACACGCTTTTGATTAGGGAGTTGCTGGAATCGTGAACACGCTTCGTCATACCTGTGCCTTCGTTGATTGGCCGGGCTGCTCCTTGTATGGAGACAGGGAGGGTTACTGGTCGGGGCTTGAGAATCACCTTATCGGCGACCGCTGACAGCCCCGTTGCCTTATGACTCGCGACACGACAGCAGCGACCGTCCCAGGACGATGGTCGATACGGCCACGAAGCCTCTAAACCGAGGGACCCCGATCACGGAGCAATCGGCGACCTCTGATGAAGCCTCCTCATGCCCCAAGCACTTCATCAAGAATCTCGGCAGTCACGATGTCGACTTGGTCAGCCGTGACCACATAGCTGTTCCGCGTTGTCTGTTCGTTCGCGTGGCCTAGGAGTCGAGAAGCCAGCGTGATACCAGCGGCCCGCTCGACGAGTGTTGCGGCTGTGCGTCGGTAGATATGAGTGGTGTACTCGTCCAAGTCCACTCCCAGCTTGATCAGGCTCGCGCGCTCGTCGGCAATGAATGCGCGCAACAGGCGCTCGTAATTGCTGACACTCAGTGCGCGTCCGGTCTTAGTTGGAAATAGTGACGCCTCCGGGTCGGGCTCAGCGAGCGCCAGCCGTCGGCGCACAGCCGCTGCCGCCATCAATGGCAAGGCGATGCTGCGTCGCTGTCGGGAGCGCTTAGGTGTGTCCTTCCGGTGAATGCCTTCCGCTTTTGTGCTCACGATGGTGCCATTGACGACGAGGGTTGGTGGCCTCTTGGTCATGTCAACGTCGCAGCGGCGCAGGCCGAGGCATTCGCCGATCCGAATTGAGGTGCCAAGCATGATTTCCATGCCGTCGACCAGAATGCGGTAGTTGGGTCTGGGACCGTCCGCGCGCGTGACTCGCCAATCCTGCATGAGGTCACGAATGCCGTTGAGTTGCACCGTGGTGAGCGTGGACTCCTTCTTCGGGGTTGTCGGCAGACGCTGGACGTCACGCACCGGGTTGCTGGGCAGCGCATCGTCGCGTACGGCGTAGCCGCAGATGAGGCTCAGCACTGCGCGGGCGTGGCGTGCTTTCGAGATGGATTCTTCCTCGAGTATCTTTTGGAGGATGCGGTCGCAGCGGCCGACGGTGAGGCGGTCGAGCTTGATTCCTCCGCAGCGGGGCAAGATGATGAGGCGCGCAGTTGTCTCATACGATTCGTATGTGGAGTAGGTGATGCTGCCGGTCTTCGCACGGGCGGCGATCTGGGAGAGCCAGAGTTCGACCACCTGGGCGACCGTGTTCTTGGGCGAGAGAGCGCCGGTGCCGCCGGTACCGAGCACCGCCGCTTGCCGTCGAACGTCTGCGCGCGCGTTCTCATCAGTATGAGCGACCGCGGAAAGGCGATGCAGGGCGCCGCCGTCGTCACGGAGGGATGCTCGGGCTCTATACCGGCCGTTCGGAAGGACACCTACAGTTATGGGGCCCAGCACGCCGGCGGCGATCTGTGGCCTAGCCATGGCGGTGCTCATGAACCCAGGCGAGTACGTCCTGAAAGTCGTAGCGCACGTGCCGGCCGAGCTTAAGATACGGCGGGCCCGTGTGGGTCAGGCGCCAGTCTTCCAGGGTACGCTCGGGCAGCCGGAGTAACTCCGCGACCTCACGCTGGGTGAGAAACGTCGTGGTGATCTGTGCCGTCGCGTCCATACCCAGAAGGTGTGCGCGCTGCACCGTGAGCGATCCGACTGAGCCGGGACCGGTCCGTACTCTCCCGGGCAACATAGTGCCGGAGGGTCCTCGCACGGGGGTTTCTGGTCCATTTCTGGTCACAGCGGCCGATTTGGGCCTGTTCGGGAGGAGGGGCGATGGGCTGTTTCGCCGCGGAATCCTGCGCCTGTTACTGCTGGGGTACCTGGACTCGAACCAAGAACAAATGAACCAGAATCATCCGTGTTGCCAATTACACCATACCCCAATGGCGATGTCCGAGGACCGCGCCGAAAAGTAACTCTATCCCACTCCGGGGCGACCAGCCAAATTGAGCGGTGGGTGTGTCGCGAGCGGGCCGAGAAGTTCCCGGTTTATCGCCACCGCGGCGCGAGCTCCCTCTCCGGCCGAGACCAGCAGTTGCTCCGGGCCGGGCGGGGTGGTGTCCCCCGCGGCGTAGAGTCCGGGCACCGAGGTACGGCCCTGGGCATCGACGACGAGCAGGCCGGCGGCATCCGTTGTCGGGGTCAGCGACGCAGCGAACGTGGCGGCGGCCTCGTACTTGGGGCGCACGAACCCACCCTCTCTGGCCACGAACTCGCCGTCGGCGACCTGGATGCCGGTCATGGCTCCCCGCTCCCCCACCACGTCGCTGAGTGGGCGGCGGTCGACGCGGATGCCGCGCGCAGCCAGTGCGGCCTCGTCGGCGTCGGTGACCTGGCCGACACCGTTGGTGAAGACGATCAGGTCGTCGGTCCACTGCGAGATGAGCAGAGCGTGTTCGGCGAGGTCGTCGGTCTCGCCGATCAGGGCCAGGGCCCGGTCGGCCTCTTCGTAACCGTCGCAGGCAATACAACTGTGCAGGTTGGTGCCGTACCAGGCGCGAATGCTCGGCAGCGCCGGCAGCGTCTCGGCCAGGCCCGTGGCGATGAGCACGGTGCGCGCGGTGACCACGCGGTTCTTCTCGCCACGCATGCCCTTGGTGGACACGGTGAAGCGGGCGGCGGCGGCGGCGGGCAACTGCTCGACGGAACGCACCAGACCCATGTGGAACTCGGCGGCCGGGTAGGCCTCGTACTCCTCGCGGCCGATGCGGCGCAGCTCCAGCGGCGGCACACCGTCGCGGGTGATGAAGCCGTGCGACCGCAGGGTGGCGGAGTGCCGGGGCCGGTTGCTGTCGATCATCAGGGTGCGGCGGCGGGCGCGCACGAGGTTGAGCCCCGCGGCCAGGCCCGCCGGGCCGGCACCGATGATGACGACGTCATACAGCGCCTCAGCGGTACCGGCAGCGGTATCGCTGCCGGTACCGGCGCTCAGCAGACCGTCCGAGCTCATGACACCAGGGTCGCCGATAGCCGATCCAGGCGGGCCAGCGAGTCGGCCCGGCCGAGGATCTCCATGGATTCGAAGAGCGGCGGCGAGATCTTGCGACCCGACACGGCCACCCGCAGGGGTCCGAAGGCCACCCGGGGCTTGAGGCCGAGACCCTCGATCAGGGTGTCCGCGAGGGTCGTGTGCAGCAGCTCGTGCTTCCATTCCGCTTCGGGAATGTTCCGGAGGGCATCCGTGGCGGCCGTGAGGATCTCGGCGGCGTTCTGCGGAAGCGACTTGAGAGCATCCGGCTGGTAGTCGAGCTTGTCGGCGCTCTCGAACAGGAAGCCGAGCATGTCGGGCGTCTCACCGAGCAGGGCGATGCGCTCCTGCACAAGCGGGGCAGCAGCGGTGAGGATGGCCTGCTCGTCGTTGCTGAGCGGCTCGGTGACGATGCCTGCGTGCACCAGGTACGGCACGACGCGGGCGGCGAAGTCGGCGGGTTCGAGCAGACGGATGTGGTCGCCGTTCAGCGATTCGGCCTTCTTGAGGTCGAACCGGGCGGGGTTCGGGTTCACGTCGACGACGTCGAATGCGGCGATCATCTCGTCGATGGAGAACACGTCGCGGTCGTGGGTCAGCGACCAGCCCAGCAGGGACAGATAGTTCACCAGGCCCTCGGGGATGAAGCCGCGTTCGCGGTGCAAGAACAGGTTCGACTCCGGGTCGCGCTTGGAGAGCTTCTTGTTCTTGTCACCCATCACGTAGGGCAGGTGGCCGAAACGCGGCACGAAGGTGGTCAGGCCGATGTCGATCAGCGCGTGATACAGCGCGATCTGGCGGGGCGTGGAGGACAGCAGATCTTCGCCGCGCAGCACGTGGGTGACACCCATCAGGGCGTCGTCGACGGGGTTCACGAACGGGTAGAGCGGATGCCCGTTGGGGCGCACCACGACGAAGTCACTGAACGAGCCGGCCGGGAAGGTGATCTCGCCGCGGACCAGGTCGTCGAAGGAGAGCTCGGTGTCCGGCACCTTGAGGCGGAGCGCGGGCTCGCGGCCCTCGGCGCGGAAGGCGGCCTTCTGGGCGTCGGTGAGGTCGCGTTCGTAGTTGTCGTAACCGAGCTTGGCGTCGCGGCCGAGCTTGATGTTGCGCTCGGCGATCTCCTCGCCGGTGGCGAAGCTCTCGTAGATATGGCCGGACTCGATGAGCTTGGCGATCACGTCACGGTAGATGTCGTAGCGCTGAGACTGGCGGTACGGCTCGTGGGGCCCGCCGGCCTCCACGCCCTCGTCCCAGTCCAGGCGCAGCCAACGCATGGCGTCCAGGAGCTGGGTGAAGCTCTCCTCGCTGTCGCGGGCGGCGTCGGTGTCCTCCACGCGGAAGATGAACTTGCCCCCGTTGTGCCGGGCGTAGGCCCAGTTGAACAGGGCCGTACGGATCAAGCCGACGTGCGGCGTTCCGGTGGGCGAGGGGCAGAACCGCACGCGCACATCAGTGCCGGTTGCGGTCGAGAACGGGTGCGCTGTTGTAGTAGACATACGACATTCATCCTACCGAGCGAGCGCCGGGCCCGGGGGGTGTTCACGGTCTGCCCCCACGAGTGACCAGGGCGCCGCGTCGATCTCGCCGATGGCCCGGATGGTGGCAGCCACGGCCGGAATCGACTCCGCGCCCTCCGTTCCCACCAGGTGAATCGTGCGGAAGTCGCCGCCCGCGGTCGGCCGGGCGACGATCCCGGCCGGCAGCGGCGACGCGGCGATGGCCAGGGCGGGCACCAGCGCCACCCCCAGGCCCGCCGCGACCATGCCGAACACCGCCACGACGTTGTCGGTCTCGTAGGAGATGCTGGGGCTGAAGCCGCTGCGGGTGGCGAGGTCGAGCAGGTGCGCCCGGCAGCGCGGGCAGCCGCCGATCCACTGGTCATCGGCCAGCAGGGCCAGGTCGATGCGGTCGCGGCCGGCCAGGGGGTGCTCGCGGGGCACAACCACGAGCATCTCGTCGCGCCAGAGCGGCACGACGGTGAGGCCCTGGGCGCTCTGCCGGTGCGGGTCGGCCTGGTCGCCCGTGTAGCTGAAGGTGATCGCGAGGTCGGCGGCCTGGTCGCGCACGGCCCGCACGGCCTCCGGCGGTTCGGCCTCGAGGTAGTTCAGCTGCACACCGGGGTGACGCTGGGAGAGGCCGCGCAGCACCGTGGGGATCACCGTGGCCGAGGCGGAGGGGAAGGCGGCGAGGGTCACCCGGCCGCTCCGCAGGCCGGCCAGGTCGCTGAGTTCGCCCGCCGCGGCATCCAGCGCCTGGGTCACGGTAGCCGCGTGCCGGGCCAGGATGCGGCCGGCCTCGGTGAGCCGCACGCCGCGGCCGGCCTTGGTCACCAGCGGCATGCCCAGGCGGGCCTCGAGCCGTTTGAGGTGCTGGCTCACGGCCGGCTGGCTGTAGCCCAGCGACCGGGCCGCCGCGGTGATCGAGCCCAGCTCGTTGATGCGGTGCACTATGCGCAGCGCATGGGAATCTACGTCGAGTGCACGGTGAAGATTTTCGGGCATGCCCAAATCATAACCACTAGTTATCTGATTGATCGAGGACTGGGCGTTGCCGAATGGATCGAAGGGGGCAACGCTGGATGGATGCGATCCACCGTTCCGTCCACTGTTCCGTCCGTAGCCCCGGCTCCCGCCCCGACCATGCCCCAGGTGCGGGCCGCCTACGCCCCCACGAGCACGCGCTACCTGGCCGCGTGCACCTCGGGACTGCCCACCCTGGGCACGGTGCGGGCCCTGCGCGAGGACGCCGACATCTGGGGCAGCGGCCTGGCCTCCCCCGCGCACTACCAGGCCGAAATCGACCGGGCCCGGGCTCTCTACGCCGGGCTGGTCGGGGTGGGTACCGACCGGGTGGCGATCGGGTCGCAGGCGTCGGTGATGGCAGCAGTGCTGGCCGCATCCGTGCCAGAGGGGCGCGAGGTCGTCTGCGTCGACGGGGACTTCACGTCGATGGTCTTTCCGTTCCTGCAGCAGGAGCACCGCGGGATCACGGTACGCCACGTTCCGGTGGCCCAGCTCGCCGCCTCGCTCACCGAGCGCACCTGGCTGGTCGCCTTCTCGCTGGTGCAGTCCGGCACCGGTGTGATCGCGGATGCGCCGGCCATCCGGGCGGCCGCAGCCGCGGTGGGTGCATTCACCCTCTGCGACACAACACAGGCCACCGGCTGGCTGCCCGTAAACGCCGGCGACTTCGATGCCACCATCTGCCACGCCTACAAGTGGTTGGGTGCACCGCGGGGCGCGGCCTTCCTCACCGTGCTGCCCGCGCTGGCCGAGGTGCTGCGCCCGGTGCAGGCAGGTTGGTTCGCGGGCGACGACCCGTGGGCATCCTGCTACGGCCCGACCATGACCCTGGCGACGGACGCCCGACGCTTCGACGTGTCACCGGCCTGGCCGGCCTGGGTGGGCACCCGGGTGGCTCTCGAGTTCTTCGGCTCACTCGACTCGGCCGCCGTGTACGCCCACGACACCGGTCTGGGCAATGCGCTCTGCGCCGGACTGGGGCTGGCCGAGAACAACCAGGCCATCGTCACCTGGGCCGATCCCGCCGGAACCGACCTGACCCGACTCACCACCGCCGGCATTACCGCGTCCGGCCGGGCGGGCCGCGCCCGTGTGGCCTTCCACGTCTGGAACGACGCCACCGACGTGGCTGCCGTTCTGGCAGCCCTGGGCCGCTAGCCTCGCACGAAAGCGGCCCTGTGGTCGCCTCGGGATGGTGAGGCGACCACAGGACCGCTTTCGCGAAACTGCCTGGTACGGGTAAGCGGTGCTACTTCTGGGCGGCCACCGCGTCGATGATTGCACCGGCGAGCTTCACCGAGGAAGCCGGGTTCTGGCCGGTGTAGAGGTTGCGGTCGATCTCGATGTGCTCGGCGAACGAGGCACCCTCGACGAAGTCGGCGCCGAGCTCGACCAGGCGCGCCTGCACGAGCCACTTGGCCTTCGGGGCGAGGCCGCCCAGGGCCTCTTCGGCGTCGGTGAAGCCGGTCATGCGGTAGGCCAGGAACGGCCAGGTGCCGTCAGCGGCCGTGGCGGCCAGAAGTGCGGCCGGGGCGTGGCAGAGCACACCGAGAATCCGGCCGGATGCGATGGTGTCCGTCATGATCTGGCCGCTGGTCGTGTCGACCGCGAGGTCTTCCATGGGGCCGTGTCCACCGGGGTAGAAGACCACGTCGTAGTCGGCGGCAGTGACGTCGTCGATCGAGGCCGGGCTCTTCAGCGCGGGGATCGAGTCGAGATAGCTGCGGAGTTCGGTGGAGCGTTCTTCTCCTCCGGTGGCCCCGGCGGCCAGGCTGCCCTCGTCGACGGTGGGCGCGACGCCCTTCGGGGTGGAGATGGTGATCGACCAGCCGGCCTCGGTGAAGAGGCGGTGCGGCTCGGCGAGCTCCTCGGCCCAGTACCCGGTGGGGTGCAGGGTGCCGTCGTTGAGGGTCCAGTGGTCAGCGGCACTGACGACAAAAAGTACGGAAGTCATGTTTCTCCTAGATCGAATTCAGTGAATCGGGTGCGGCGGTCGAGGATTAGTGGGCGGCCGCGGTGGAGTCAGAGGTCTTGACCACCATCTTGCCGGTGTTCTCTCCACGAAGCATGCCCAGGAACGCATCGACCGAGTTCTCGATGCCCTCGACGACGGTCTCGTCGAAGACGATGTCGCCGGCCGTGAACCAGGCGCCCATCTGCTCGGTGAAGGCCGGGAAGTGCTGCAGGTAGTTGCCCACGGTGAAGCCCGTGAGGGTGAGCCCGCGGGTGACGATGTTGACCATGTTCTGCACGCCGGTGGGGCCATCGGTGCGGTTCATCTGCGAGATGGCGCCGCAGAGTGCGGCGCGGCCGCCATCCTTGAAGGCACCGAGTGCGGCGCTCAGGTGGTCGCCGCCGACGTTGTCGAAGTACACGTCGATGCCCTCGGGGGCGGCTTCGGCCAGTTGGGTGGCGAGGTCGCCGGTCTTGTAGTTGAAGGCCGCGTCGAAGCCGTACTTCTCGGTGAGCAGGGCCACCTTCTCGTCGGTGCCGGCGGAGCCGATCACGCGAGCGTCACCCTTGAGGCGAGCGATCTGGCCGACCATGCTGCCCACGGCACCGGCTGCGCCGGAGACGAAGACGGTGTCGCCTGCCTTGAACTTGGCCACCTCGAGCAGGCCCACGTAGGCGGTGAGCGCGGTCATGCCCAGCACGCCCAGGTACGCCGACGACGGCACGTTGGGGATCTCGGGAACGACGCGGAAGCCCGCGGCATCCTCCTGCACGACATCGCGCCAGCCGTACTGGTGCACAACGAGGCTGCCGACGGGCACGGACTCCGCGGCCGACTCGACAACGTGGCCGACGGCGCCGCCGCCCATGGTCTCCCCGAGCACGAAGGGCGGAATGTAGGACTTCACGTCGTTCATGCGGCCGCGCATGTAGGGGTCGACGGAGATGAAGTCATTGACAACGCGCACCTGGCCCGCCGCCAGGTCGGGCAGGTCGATGACCGCGGTGCTGAAGTCCGCTGCGGTGGGCCAACCGGTGGGCCGGGCGGCGAGCTGAATCTGAGTGCTGGTGGCTGTCGTCATGACAAGAGTCCTTACTGTTCGCGATCGGTGCCGGGGGCGTCCCTGTTCTCAACGGATGGTTTTCTGCACCGATCGTTTTACTATAGCTGGGC
Source organism: Cryobacterium sp. MP_3.1 (assembly GCF_035984795.1). Taxonomy (NCBI): domain Bacteria; kingdom Bacillati; phylum Actinomycetota; class Actinomycetes; order Micrococcales; family Microbacteriaceae; genus Cryobacterium; species Cryobacterium sp. MP_3.1. Next base: position 29,197 of record NZ_JAXCHV010000039.1, read on the forward strand.
TATCGTTTATAGTGAAACGAGCGGTACAGAACATTCACAGCAACACCGCTCGTAATACCCACGGACCAGACGTCCGCGGACGGAAGGCAGACAGCTCATGGGACGGCTCCAGACGTTCGACAGCACCACGGTCGTGCAATCCGCCCGCGACGTCTTCTGGGACCGCGGCTACGACGGCGCATCCCTGGCCGACCTCGAGACGGCGACGGGTGTAAACCGGTCGAGCCTGTACCACGCGTTCGGCAGCAAACGTGGACTCTTCGACGCCGCCGTCGCCGACTACCGCGACACCGTCATCCGACCGCGCCTGCGCGGCCTGCAAGCGGATGGTGCCGGCCGCCAGGAGCTGCTGGCCTACTTCGACGAACTGCGGGAGGCCGTGGCGACGCTGCCACTGGACTCCCCCCGACGGGGCTGCCTCCTGGTCAACTGCGCAACGGGTCTGGCCACGCACGACGAGCCCGCCCGGGAGGTCGTCGAGGCGTACCGCACCGAGTTGGCCGCCGCACTTCGCAACGCCCTCGCCGGCGGACCGGCCGAAAACACCGACGAGCGGGTGCGAACCCTCGCGTCGCTCTCGATGAGCGCGATGCTGCTCGCGAGGGTCAATGCCGCCGAGTCGGCCGCTCTTCTCTCCACGGCCGCCGACCAGGTCCGCGCCTGGTTCCCGCTCTAACTGTTCCCCGTCCGGACAATTGCGCCCGGTGCGCCGGGGGTGGATTCAACCGGTCGATGCAACACTGCCGTTTTCTAGGTCCGAGAGTAGCTGATGGAGGGCCTCTCTCGGGGTGGCTGCGTCGAGT
>NZ_JAXCHV010000040.1:0-28663 GCF_035984795.1 Cryobacterium sp. MP_3.1
CGCATCGAGACAAAGACAGCCAAGGCGTCGGACAAGCTCTGAGTCAGACCAACCCGACCCCACATCCATCATCACTGACAAGCTCGACCAACGGAACGCGCTCGGCCAGGGCAACGCGCTCGACCCAGGGGCGGCCGGGGACGACAAAAGGGCCGGTCCCGAAGGACCGACCCTGTTGTTGACTAGCTCAGCGAGTGAGCAGGTCTACTGAATTACTTGAGAACCTTGATGACGGTTCCGGCGCCGACGGTGCGGCCACCTTCACGGATAGCGAAGCCGAGGCCCTCTTCCATGGCGATCGGCTGGATCAGCGCGACAGTCATTTCCACGGTGTCGCCAGGCATGACCATCTCGGTGCCCTCGGGCAGCGTGATGACGCCGGTGACGTCCGTGGTGCGGAAGTAGAACTGCGGGCGGTAGTTCGCGTAGAACGGGTTGTGACGCCCACCCTCATCCTTTGACAGGATGTACGCGGTGCCCTCGAAGTCGGTGTGCGGCGTAACCGAACCCGGCTTGACGACAACCTGACCGCGCTCAACGTCTTCGCGCTTGGTGCCACGAAGAAGAAGACCACAGTTCTCGCCGGCCCATGCCTCGTCGAGCTGCTTGTGGAACATCTCGATACCAGTGACCGTGGTCTTGATGGTCGGGCGGATGCCGACGACCTCGACCTCGGAGTTGATCTTGAGGGTTCCACGCTCGGCGCGGCCGGTGACAACGGTTCCACGACCGGTGATCGTGAAGACGTCCTCGATCGGCATCAGGAAGGGCTTGTCCTTGTCGCGGACGGGCTCCGGGAAGTAGTCATCCACTGCCTGCATGAGCTCGAGGATCTTTGCAACCCACTTGGGGTCACCCTCGAGCGCCTTGAGGGCGGAAACCTGAACGACGGGGGCGTTGTCGCCATCGAAGCCCTGGCTGGAGAGCAGTTCACGAACCTCGAGCTCAACGAGCTCAAGGATCTCTTCGTCGTCGACCGCGTCGGACTTGTTCAGCGCGACGAGCAGGGACGGCACGCCGACCTGCTTGGCGAGAAGAACGTGCTCACGGGTCTGAGCCATCGGGCCGTCAGTAGCGGCAACCACGAGGATCGCGCCGTCCATCTGAGCAGCACCGGTGATCATGTTCTTGATGTAGTCAGCGTGGCCCGGAGCGTCAACGTGTGCGTAGTGACGCTTCTCGGTCTCGTACTCAACATGCGAGATGTTGATCGTGATGCCGCGCTGGCGCTCTTCGGGAGCGGAGTCGATCGACGCGAAGTCGCGCTGAACGTTGGTCTTGGAAGGGAACGTGTCGGCAAGGACCTTCGAGATAGCTGCCGTCAGCGTGGTCTTTCCGTGGTCAACGTGACCGATCGTTCCGATGTTTACGTGCGGCTTGGTCCGCTCGAACTTGGCCTTGGCCACTGTGGGTCCTCCTCAGGACTCTCGGCTCCACCGGACGTTGGTTTACGCCCGGTGGAACTGCTGGATTTGTGTACTTATGTTACTCGGGCCAGGAGGCCTAAGCGATTCGGCCCGAAGGCCGGTGGGTTATTCGCCCTTGTTCTTCTGGATGATCTCGTCGGCAACAGCCTTCGGGACCTCCTGGTAGCTCTCGAAAGTCATCGAGTACACCGCGCGGCCCGAGGTCTTGGACCTCAGGTCGCCGATGTAACCGAACATCTCCGACAGCGGAACGTGTGCGCGGATAACCTTCACGCCCTGTGCGTCCTCCATGGTCTGGATCTGGCCACGGCGAGAGTTGAGGTCTCCGATGACGTCACCCATGTATTCCTCAGGGGTGCGCACCTCGACGGCCATCAACGGCTCGAGAAGAACCGGGTTTGCCTTACGAACGGCTTCCTTGAAGCCCATCGATCCGGCAATCTTGAACGCCATCTCCGAGGAGTCGACGTCGTGAGCGGCACCGTCAAGCAGGCTCGCCTTGACGCCGACCATCGGGTAGCCGGCGAGCACACCCACGTTGAGGGCATCCTGGATTCCGGCGTCAACCGAAGGGATGTACTCACGCGGGATACGGCCACCGGTGACCTTGTTCACGAACTCGTACGACTTGTCGGCAGTGATTTCAAGCGGCTCGATCGCGAACTGAATCTTCGCGAACTGGCCGGATCCACCGGTCTGCTTCTTGTGCGTGTAGTCGTGACGCTCGACGGCCTTCTTGATCGTCTCGCGGTAAGCAACCTGGGGCTTGCCGACGTTCGCCTCAACGTTGAATTCACGCTTCATGCGGTCGACGAGGATGTCCAGGTGAAGCTCGCCCATTCCCTTGATGACCGTCTGACCAGTTTCCTGGTTCTGCTCGGTACGGAAAGTGGGGTCTTCTTCGGCCAGCTTCTGGATCGCGAGACCCAGCTTTTCCTGGTCCTGCTTGGTCTTGGGCTCGATGGCAACTTCGATAACCGGGTCAGGGAACGTCATCGACTCGAGTACGACCTGCTGGGCAGGGTCGCACAGGGTGTCGCCGGTGGTCGTGTCCTTGAGGCCGATGACCGCGTAGATGTGACCAGCGGTAACGAAACCGACCGGGTTCTCCTTGTTGGCGTGCATCTGGAAGATCTTCCCGATGCGCTCCTTCTTGCCCTTGGTGGAGTTGATGATCTGGGCGCCGGATTCGATGCGACCGGAGTAGACGCGCACGTAGGTGAGGCGACCGAAGAACGGGTGCACCGCAACCTTGAACGCCAGAGCCGCGAAGGGCTCGTCCGCGTTCGGGTGCAGCATGACAACCTTTTCTTCGTCGCGTGCGTCGTGCGCCTCAATGGCGGGAACGTCGAGCGGCGTCGGCAGGTAGTCGACAACGGCATCCAGCATCGGCTGCACACCACGGTTCTTGAACGCGGAACCGCAGAGGACCGGGTAGATCTCGCTGGCGACCGTGAGCTTGCGGATCGCGTGCTTGATCTCGGACACGGTGAGCTCTTCGCCGGAGAAGTACTTCTCCATGAGCTCGTCGTCGGTCTCGGCGACGGTCTCGAGGAGCAGCTTGCGGTATTCCGCAGCCTTCTCGACGAGGTCGGCGGGGATCTCTTCGATGGCGTACTTGGAGCCCATCTCGACGTCACCCTTGGAGTCGCCGCGCCAGGTCAGCGCGCGCATCTCGACGAGGTCAACGACCCCTTCGAAGTTCGACTCTTCACCGATCGGCAGCTGGATGACCAGCGGCTTGGCGCCGAGGCGCTTGATGATGGTGTCGACGGTGTAGTAGAAGTCGGCGCCGAGCTTGTCCATCTTGTTGACGAAGCAAATGCGGGGCACGTCGTACTTGTCGGCCTGGCGCCAGACGGTTTCGGACTGGGGCTCAACGCCCTCCTTGCCGTCGAACACGGCGACAGCGCCATCGAGGACGCGGAGCGAACGCTCCACCTCGACGGTGAAGTCCACGTGGCCGGGGGTGTCGATGATGTTGATCTGGTTGCCGGCCCAGAAGCACGTCGTAGCAGCGGACGTGATCGTGATGCCACGTTCCTGCTCCTGTGCCATCCAGTCCATCGTGGAGGCGCCATCGTGCGTCTCACCGATCTTGTGGTTCACACCCGTGTAAAACAGGATGCGCTCGGTCGTGGTGGTCTTGCCGGCATCAATGTGGGCCATGATGCCGATGTTGCGGACCTTGCTCAGGTCGGTGAGCACGTCAAGTGCCACGGGTGTCCTCCGGAAGTTTTGTGATAGATGAGGTTGAACAGGCCTTGCGCCGGTCGAGCTTGCCGAGACCGTGGTCCCGGCAGGCTCGACCGGCGTGGACGACTACCAGCGGTAGTGAGCGAAAGCCTTGTTCGCTTCAGCCATCTTGTGAGTGTCCTCACGACGCTTCACAGCGGCGCCGAGGCCGTTGGACGCGTCGAGGATCTCGTTGGTGAGACGCTCGGTCATGGTCTTCTCGCGACGCGCCTTGGCGTAGCTGGTCAACCAACGCAGCGCGAGAGTGTTCGCACGGTGCGGCTTGACTTCGACGGGCACCTGGTAGGTGGAACCACCGACGCGGCGCGAACGCACCTCGAGGGTCGGACGCACGTTGTCGAGTGCCTTCTTCAGCGTGACAACAGCATCCGCACCGTTCTTGGCAACGACGCCTTCGAGTGCATCGTAAACGATGCGCTCGGCGAGGCCCTTTTTGCCGTCGAGGAGGATCTTGTTGACCAGCTGGCTAACAATGGGGGCGCCGTATACCGGGTCAGCGATAACGGGACGCTTGGGCGCTGGGCCTTTACGAGGCATTACTTCTTCTCCATCTTGGCGCCGTAGCGGCTACGAGCCTGCTTGCGGTTCTTGACTGCCTGGGTGTCCAGGGCGCCACGAACGATCTTGTAACGAACACCGGGGAGGTCCTTAACACGACCACCGCGAACGAGCACCATCGAGTGCTCCTGCAGGTTGTGGCCTTCACCGGGGATGTAGGCGGTGACCTCGGTACCGTTGGACAGCTTGACGCGAGCAACCTTGCGGAGAGCCGAGTTCGGCTTCTTCGGGGTGGTCGTGTACACACGCGTGCAAACGCCGCGCTGCTGGGGGTTGGACTTCAGGGCGGGAGCCTTGGTCTTGGTGACCTTGGGGCTGCGTCCCTTTCGCACCAACTGCTGAATGGTGGGCACTAATAACTCCTTGTTTTTGCTGCACGGTGACAGCTGACTGATGTCAAAGCATTCGAATCGCACTTCTCAGTACTCATCGAGTTCATCTGGACCCTCCGGACATCACGGAATTGCTTCCGGTCGTTCTGGTGGGTATGCCGTGGGGGCCGCTCGGAGAGCAAACCCTGTTTGCGTGGAGTGTCGGGGCGTCTGAAGTGCAACCCGATGTCAGACAACGAAGCGGCATAACTGAAGCGCACGACAAAGCGCACACCGGATAATTCTAAACCCCGCCGGGGTGGCGGGTCAAGCGAGCCCCGTCGGTCGAGCCTGTCGAGACCCCGCAAGCCGATCCACTCACGTACCGTGCGGGTCCAGCGTGCTGCCCAGATCGGCCAGCAGCGCCTGCACCTGTGGTTCCACGAACGCGGCGATGGCCTGCTGCAGCTCGGTACGGTGCCCGCGCAGGTCGGCGCAGACCCGCTTGCCCACCAGGGTGGCGTAGTCATCCGCCAGTCGCATCTCCACCCGCAGGCCCGCCTTTTCCTCGATGCTCAGCGGCGGCGGCACGAGCTCGGGATCATCGGCGGTGAGGGGCTGTACGAACTCTTCGAAGGTGAACAGGTACGGAGAGCCCGGCTCGGCGGGCGGGTCGAGGTCGATGCCGTCGAACTCCGGCTCGAGTCCCTCGAGCGGCCGGTACGCCTGCGCGGCACGGCGCAGTTCGATGAGGCCCAGCTCGCGGTTGAGGAGCGGCAGGCTCTGCGCGGTGTACGTCTCCACCTCGTCGTCGACGAGCGTCTTCATACGCATTGAGAGCGGGTGCTGCACCGCGTGTGGCACATCGGTGTCGAGTCCGGCGGCGCGCAGCACCGGGGAGCCGAAGCAATGTTGGCAGAGTCTGGAGCGTGCCCGGTGCGTGCCGGGCCGCCACCGCGGAACCCAACGCAACCAGGCCTCGACCTCGCGGTCGACCCGCGACTCGATGGATGCATCCATGGCTGTCAAGTTTAGTCGCTGCCGGCCCCGGAGTCACCAGGTTTCGACAAGCTCAACCAGCGGACCGGGCCGAGCGGGCTGGTCAGCCGAAGTAGCGGTCGGGGCGGTGGTTCATGGCGATGATCATGTTGAGGATGACCGCACCCACCACCGAGAGCAGCACCATCGGCAACGGCAGCGTCGCGAAAGCGGCGAGCACGATCAGCACGTCGACGACGAGCTGCACGTAGCCGGCGCGCCATCCGCGGCTCTTCTGCAGGTACAGCGCGAGGATGTTGACCCCGCCCAGGCTGGCCTGGTGCCTGAACAACACGATGAGACCGATGCCGGCCAACAGGCTGCCCAGCAGCGTGGCGTAGATCGGGTCGATGTGCTGAATCTCCAGCAGCAGCGGGTGCACCTCGGAGAAAACCGAGACCAGCACCACGGCGATGAGGGTCTTCACGGTGAAGCGCCAGCCCATCCGCCAGATCGCCAGCGCGAAGAACGGCAGGTTGACCAGCACAAACCACACTCCGAACGACCAGCTGGTGACGTAGCTGGCCAACAGCGCGATGCCGGCGGTGCCGCCGGTGGCCACGCCGACCTCCTTGAGCAGGTACAGCCCGAACGAGACGGCGAAGGTGCCGATGAACAGCGCCATTACGTTCTCGAACCGGGAGTGCGGCACCCGCTGCGGACGCTCGGACGGGTCGACGATGGGTACAGAACCGGTGCGCGTCACGCGCGCAGCTCGGGGGTGAAAATGGCACAAGTCATTACGCCATGGTATCGAGCCGTGGGGTCAGCCCAGCGCGGCCGGCTTCTCCGGCACCGGGCCGGGCCAGGGACCGTACCGGTCGGCCATCTCGTCCATGGAAACGGCGAGGGTGGGGCCGGCCATGCCCGTCCAGCCGAGGGCAGCTGCGGCCGGAGCCAGATCCAGTGCCGAATCCCCGTCCCGGAATGCCACGGCCGCCGTGGTGGTGGGTTGCTCAACGGTTGCGGACCAGGCCATGGCGAGCGTGTAGTCCAGCAGGGCGGGCACGTCCCCCGGGTAACCGGCGTCGAGGTTGAGCCCGACGGTCAGTTCCAGTTGGTTGGGCAGCCCCACCGGCCCGGTCGACACGAACGCGGCGCTCACTCCGGGCAGCTGGCCCAGCTCGTCGGTGACCTGCGCCGTCGTCCGGCTGTCGGATGCCGGGTCGTTCGGAGACGTGGACGCGGGCTGGCCGGACCTGCCGACGGCGACGCATCCGCCCAGCGTCACCGCAATCAGGGTTGCGACGACGAGCAGAGCCGTTCGGCGGGTCGTCAACGATCGGTTCTGGCCGTTCATGGTTGGCGTTGCGCTCCGTAGTCGGTGGTTTCGGACACGACCGCACCGGTTTCGGTGTTGGTTGTCGTGGTCGTGGTGATGTGGGTTTCGGGGTCGGTGCTCATCGTCACTTCGAGCTTGTCGCCCGCGTTCGGGAAGTACCCCGCCGCGGAGTCGGTCCACGCGGCGATGCTGGGATCGGAGGAGCCCTCGACCTCGCCGGCCGTGATCGCGTACCGTTCGGCGTTGTGGGCGCCCTGTTCGCCGGCGATACCGACCGGAACACCGTTGTCGCCCGGCAGCGACGGGGCAGGCGCCTGCACGGTGGTCCAGTTCGCGGCGTCGGGGTTGTTGTGGCCGTCGAGCTTGGCCACCGGGTCTTCGTCGAATTCGAGCGAGAGCACCTGCACGTCGCTGGGGATGTCGAAGTTGGCGACGGGTGATCCCCCGGTGACGACGTGGGTGAAGTTGTAGTTCAGGCTCGGGTCGGCCGCCATCTGCCCGGCGACGATCCCGCCCAGGCTGAAGCCCTGGATCATCACGGGATTCTCGTTGGTGATGCCGGCCTCCCGCATCGCCGCATCCACGGCGCTGGAGAGCGCCGTCTGCTGGGCCAGCATGGCGTGGGTGTCTGCGGTGACGTCGTTCGGGGTGCTGCCGGCGGCCGGGTCCCACACCTGGGTGCTGGGCACCTGCACGATGAAACTCGGCGGGTTGCCGGGCACCTCGGTGATTCGGATGCGCGCCAGCGCGTCCTCGTCGCCCGCGGCGGAGGTGTCGTACTTGTCGATCTGCGCCGACCCGGCGAACAGTCCCTCGAGGCTGGTGGGGGTGGCGACATCCGGACCGATGATTTCCGGCGGGTTGATCAGGTCGTCGCGGGTGAGTAGCGGACCGTCGTCGAAGAGGCCGGCCTTGTTGCCGCCGCCGATGATGGCCTGCAGGGCCTGTTCGTAGCTGGTGGGCGGCCACGGCACCCCGGTGAGCGCCGTCAACGCCAGCCGGGTGCGAGCCGGACCCAGGACCAGTGCGAGCGGCAGGGTGAGACCGGCGAGGAGCCCAGGGGCGCCCTGGGCGATCAGGTCGACGGCCCAGGCGTTCTCCCCCGCCAGCTCGTTGAGCTGGGCCAGCTGGTCGGCGAGAGTGCCGGCCACGGTCTCCTGAGCCTCGTCGGAGTCGTAGGCGTCGACGGTGTTCGCTGCCAGGCTACCCAGGAAGACCCCGGGTAGGGCGAGTTTCCACGGGTCGGCCAGGGTCTCGTTTAGGCCCTCACCGAGCGACTCGAGCGCTTCACCGCCGTACCCGGCCACGTAGACCAGGGCTACATCGGCGGCGGCCACGGCGGCGAGGCCCACGGCCAGCGGCACGGCCATCACCCCGATGAAAAAGGTGGTGGTGTTCGCGGCCGCGTCGGCCAGGATCGAGAGGCTGCGGTCAACCGCCTCGTAGGCATCCACGGCGCCGGCCAGGAACACCGCGGTGACGCCGGCCTCGGTGGCGAAGAGAAGCATCTGGCCGGTGGCGAATACGATCTGCTGCTCGGCCGCCGCCGCGGTGATCGGCGAGAGGATGGCGGAGGCCAGCAGGTCGCCGTCCACGGCGATGCCGGCCGCGGTGAGGGCCTGGTCCACGAGCTGCTGGGCCATCGCGGCGAGGTGCCCGGATTCGGTGCGCATGTCGTCGAGATTCGCGCCGATGCCGCCCGCTCCCCCGGACACGGTGAACGTGGGCTCAGCCACGGAGCACCCCGAGAAGCGAGCCGATGGCGGTGGTGACCTGGCCGGTGATCGCGGCCGGGCCGGTGGTCTCGATGCGCACCCGGCTGGAGTCGACGAAGTCGACGGTGGACTCGATGCGGCCCACCAGTGGGGTGTCGGCGCTCATCTGGAACCAGCCGGTCGTGCTGCGGAACCAGTGCACGGCCAGGCTGTCGCCGGTGAGAGAGGTCGCCGCGACGCTGTAGCCGGCGTCGATGCCGAACGCAGGTCCTTCGAGGACGTGTTCGGCCTGCGGCAGCCCCACCTCGAGCGCGGCGGCGTGGATGATCTCGGGGTTGCCGGTGCGGATGGCGCCGATCATGCCCTGCGCCAGGGTCAGCGGTAGCACGACGGCGGCGGCGGGCCTGCCCTGCGGGGGCCGTGGGTGGTTTTTCGGTTCGAGGCGCACGAGCGAGCGCAGCGTTTCGCCGATCAGGGCCGAAACGGGGAACGCGGAGAGTTCCACGGCGTCTTCGTTGGCGGGATGGCTGCCGTGGTCGTCGAGTCGTTGGCCGCGCACCAGGGAGGCGGCGAAGCCGGCCCGCACGGCGATGGTTTGCGCGATGGTGCGGCCGCCGCCCCAGGAGTGCACGGCCAGGAGCAGGGCGGGTTCGGTGAACAGGCCGAGGAAGCCGAGCACGGCCGGGTGCACCCGGGCCGCGAAGGTGTCGGAGTGGGTGTCGATGGGGGCTGCGGTGGGGGTGTCGGTGGGCGCCGCGCGCAGCAGGCCCTGGTCGATGAGACCGAGTTCGGCGACGAGCATCCGCTCGGTGCGTTCGATCTCGGGCACCTCGGCGGCCCAGGCGGAGTAGAACTCGGCCGGCAGGGTGAGGTCGGGGCAGCGGCTCTGCAGCAGGTGCAGCTGGTCGGCGGTGAGGCCGAACCGGGCCGGCGTGGCCGGGGAGGTGGGTGCGGTGGAAAAAGCCATGGTTACCAGCCCCGTCGGTGGAAGGTGTCGGCCAGGTCGAGCCAGCCGGGCGAGCCCGGGGTCGGCAGTTCCCGCACCGTGCGGATAAGTTCGTCGGCTTCGCTCACGAGCGCGCGGGGCACCTCGGTGCCGAAGAACTCGAAGACGTTCTCGGCGCCCTCGGTGATCACCTCGACGGTGTTTCCCACCAGCCGGGCGGCATCGTTCCAGCGCTCCGAAATCCACTGTTCGGCTTCGACGATGGCCTGTTTCACGGCTTCGACAGAACGGATGTGTGCGTCGATCGCGTCGGCCGCCTCGTCGAGCGAGGTGGCGGAGGCGTCGAGGTTGTTGGCCCGCTGGCCGAGCTGGTCGATGAAGGTCGCCGCGGCGGACGATACCCAGGTGGTTCCCACGGCGGAGCGCAGCGTGGTGGCCCTAGTGCGGGTGTCCTCCGCCAGGGTGCGCAGCTCGGTGGACTGCCGGCCGAGTGCCGCCATATCGCCGTACATGCGGTCTCCCTGGGGTTGGCTGCTCGGGGTTGGGCTTGTGGCTTGGGGCGGTGCGGATTGACCAAAGGCGTGACCGGAATCCGGTCACGCCTTTGGTCTGAAGAAGCGTAAATTAGCCGCCGATGCCGCGGGCGAGCTCGCTGTCGACGTTCTCCAGGGCGGTGGCCGCCCGGGTGAGGAACTCCGACATGCCCTGGAGGCCGTTGACGGCCTCGGTGGTGCCCTTGGTGAACTGCTCGTACGAGGTGTGGAAGGCGCCCGACGCGGCGTCGGTGACGAAGCCACCGGCGACGAGGTTGTTGACCAGGCTCTGCAGCTGGGACAGCTTGGCGGTGAGGTCGTCCTTGCCAGCGATCAGGCTGCGCGACGCATCGTTCATCTCGCCGTAAGTTACGTTCATATTCGCCATGAGTTACTGCTCCTCTTATTAGTAGTTCGGGGCCAACCCCCTCAGGCCGACCGACTATGTACAACCTAACGAACCCAGGTCGCAATGCGGAATGGGCAGCACTCCCCATGCTCTCCCCCGTCGCTGGCCGACCGACACGACCGAGGTGAGCCGCATCCGTCAATAGGGGCGGAGTTATTCGGGAAACGCCGGGCTGCACGCCACGACACGCCGACCCCGGCCGAGGATCTCCGCCTTTGCGTTCGACGGCGTCGGCCAACGGACGGCGCGAGGTGAAGACCCGGGTTAGGAGTAGGACTCGCCCGCGCCCAGGGGCTCGCCGGCACGCCAGTAGTTCACCGCGAGCAGCAGGCCAGCTGCCAGCAGGGCCAGGCCGATTACCAGGGTGGTGACGAAGAACGGGGTGTCGTCGAAGCCGAGGGCGATCCAGCACAGGCCCACGAAGGCCCCGCCGAGTCCGGCCAGCCACAGGTCGAAGCGCCAGCGGAAGGTCACCCAACGCCAGAGACCCTTACCGGCGCTGCCGTCTACGGCCTCCGGGTGCCGGGCAACACGCGCGGTGTAGACGACCTTCTTGATCAGCGACACCACGATCGCCGCGAACAGCGCCGCGGCCAGACCGCCGTATGCGGCCAACAGCATCCATACCGCCGAGGAGTTCTCGTCCTTCAGACCTGCCGGCCAGGCGGTACCGCCGATGAGGTTGCGCAGCGGAATCACGACGAGCAGCACCCAGGCGGCCAACGGCAGCAGTGCCCACGCCGCGTGCAGGCCCAGCGGCAGCGGCTTGTACTTGGCGGTGTGGGACCCGCCGCGCCAGAAGGTGGTGTCACGTTCGGCGATCACGCCGCGTCGACGCAGGTAGCCCGGAATGAGGAAGCACATGGCGACGATCAGCAGCATGGCCGGGACCGCGGTCATGGCGGAGAGCACCGAGAGCTCCCGCTCGACGAAACCGAACTCGGCCCGGTACGACAGGTTCTGCTCGTTGATTCGGGCTAACGCGTCGGACTGCAAGGTGGAGATACCGACCACGGTGATGAAGAGCATCACCACCGCCGCGATGGCGAACACCACCCCGGTCGAGAGCAGGAACAGTCCGCGGGTGTTGCGACCGGTCGTGGCTTCGGGCGTGGTGGTGCTCTGGGTCATAGGGTCTCGGCCTTCCAGGTGATCGAATCAACGATCGCGTCGAACAGTTCGGTGAAGAGGTCGGCATCGTCGACCATGGGCGCGGAGATCGTGATGCGCAGCAAATCGTCGGTCTGTGGCCTCGGCAGCCAATAGGTGGCCCGCAGCGACGGCACCGTTTCCTGGCCCACCCGCTGCCGGGCGCTTTCGGCCTGCCGGGCCACCAGGCCGCTGCGCTGCTCGAGCACCACGGCATCGGGCACCATGGCCCGCAGCCGGTCGGCCGGGTCCAGCTCTGCGGATGCCGATACCGGCCAGGTCTCCACAGTGGTGATCATCGCGGCGGGAAACGGCACGCCGGGCAAAAGTTCCATCGACAGAGCGAACGAAATGGCGCCGGCATCCCGGGCCTGCTGGGCCGTCTTCACGAACTCGTCGCGGGTCTGCCGGCGCAGGCGGGCCGCACGGTCACCGCCGCCGACCTGTTTCTTCACCAGGGCCACGATGCGCTTGGTCATGGCCACTTCGTCTTGCAACGGGATGACCGCCCAGGTCCCGGGCAGGATGATCGAAAAGGTCTGGTCAGGGCTGACTACCTTGCGGGTCACGCGGTCGCCTCCAGTTCGATGCGCAGGGCCGCGACAACCTCTTCGGTCTGTCGGGGCATGTTGACGAACGCGCCGACACTCTCGGCGGAGAAGACCAGCTGCACCATCTGCGCGGCGCCGGGCGGGAAGACGGCGAAGACCGTGCGTTCCTCAATGACGGCTTCGTCGTCGCCCGGGTTGCGCAGGGCGATGAGGTTGTGCGCGGCGACGAACGGACCGGCCGCGACCTCACCCTCCCAGGTGGTGACGCTCAGGTATTCGATGCCGGGTGTACGGCGGCCCTCGTCGGCGCGAAGCTCGGCGAGGTAGCTGTCAGCGGCCGCTTCGGAGGTGCCGGCGGGCAGGTCGTTGAGCTGGAAGGCCAGCGCGCTGGACGCCCGGCCCGTTTCGGGGTACGGGATCCAGACGGCACAGCTCATCCGCGGGTTGCCGATGCCGATGAGCCGGATCTGCAGCGCTTCGAGCTGACTGCCTAGCGTGCGCCGGCTGCTTCCGGCCCCGGTCACCTCGGCGGCCAGGGTCTCACCCCAGAGCAGCTGTTCAGACCGGTCGAGCGGAACTGGATACCAGGTGGCGTCGGCGTCAACGCTGAGGTCGACAATGTCCCTGGTGGAAGGCGAATTGCGAAATGTCATCGGTCTAGTCTCTCCCGAAGGTCTTCTCGACCTGGTGCACCAGAGGCGCGTACTCGCCGAGGAACGGGTCGATCGGGTTTTCCATCAGGCTCTGCACGGCCGTGACCGAGGTGTGCATCTGCACCACCGTGAGGGAGACACCCTGCACGACGAGCGGCGTATCGAGGATCTGCGGCGCCTTGCCGGCCATCCGGTAGAAGTCCATCAGGTCGTCGTTCAGGCTCAGCAGACTGGAGGGCGTGAAATCGTCGAGGGTCGGCAGGGCTTTCTTCGCCGCCTCCTTGAACATCTCCATCGCTTTGACGGGCGCACCATCGGGAACCAGGTCCTTCTTGAAGGCCCCGAGCACCGAATCCTTGAACGGCTTGCTGACCACCTTCGCGGCGTCGTCGATGCTCATGAACGCCTTGCTGTGCCGGCCGACCCCGCTGAGCTGGCGGGTCAATGCCGGGGCGCCGTCGAGCCTGGCGGCGGCCTTGGTGATCATCGAGGCACGCACGTACTTCGCGCCCACGGAGAAGATCTTGCCACCGAAGATCGACATCACCGCACCGACCGCGGCGCCGGCGACTGCCCACCAGCTGCCGTCGCCGTTGACGGCCGCGATGGTGGCCTCGATGAGGGTGAGCACCGCGCCGACGGCTGCGAGCACCATCAGCACCTGGCCGAGGATGGGCACCCAGGCCAGGAAGACGGCGAACACGCCGGCCCAGTCGCAGATGGTCTTGAGGATGTCGAGCGCCTTGGCGCCCCAGTCGTCCCACCAGGTGTCGTTGAGGTCCTGGCTCTTCTTGCCCTCGACGACCTCGAGGATGGCCGTGATCGCCGACTCGGCCGCCTGGTTCTTGATCGCGAGGGCCGAGTGCCATTCCGCCTGGGCCGCCTGCAGCGCCTGGCCGGCCGCTTCGGCGGCATCCTCGGCCTTGTCGGCGGCGGCGGTGTCGGTGGCGCTGGACTCCGGGGTGGCGCTCTCGGCCGTGGCGGCGGTGCGGGTGGCTGTGCGACCGGCGGTGTCGGCGGCGGTTTCCTTGTCGTCGATGTGCGCAATGGCGGTGGTCGCGGCATCCTGCGCCAGGCGCAGCTGCGCCGAGTAGGTGATCAGGGCCTGAGCGGTGCCGGCGTACCGGTCCTTGGCCTTGCCGATGTCGTCGGCGACGTTGCCCGCCTCTTCGCGGATCGCGTCGATGGCTTTGGACGTCATGCCCTCCACCGACTTGATCGAGTTGAGGGTGGTCACCGACCGGGCGATGGCGTTGGCGATCTCGGCGTAGTGCTGCGCCTTGGTGCGCACCAGGTCGGGGTCACCCTCGAGGGCACGGAATTCGGTGTCGGTCATGATGATTCCTTCGGCAGGCTGCGGGAAGATCTCGGGGTGGCCGGGCAGGCGGACGGCATGGGGTGGGTCACAGGGGGGTGGCGGTCTGCAGCGGCGGAGTGGCGTCGGTCAGGGCTTTCGCGAGGCCGTCATCCACCTGGGTGAACCCGTCGGTGATGCCCTCGATCTTCTTGCGCAGACCCTCGACCGCCTCGGTCATGGCTTTGCGCTTGTCGTTCCACTTGTGTGCGAAATCGCTGACGTGGTCACCGAGGTTCTCGTGACCGGTGGCAATGGCCACGTCGTCGCTGAAGTCGTCGGCGTTGGTGAACTCCTTCACAACGGCGTCCAGGTCGTCCCGCAGCTGATGAAGCAGCTCCAGGTTGATGATGAGATCACTCATGATCGGTTCCCCCTAAGTGTTCGGCTTGACCGGCCTCGTTGCGACGGATGCGCGTGGGCCGGCTGCCTGTTAGAACAGTACCGAACCCGGTGAACGGGTTCGATGGGCAGCGGTCCCCATGACGCGAACTGTTGCCCATGCGGACATTTACGGCCGGCGTGCCGGACGCAAATGTCCGCTTCGGGAACAGAAGGTCACGAGAGCAGCGGGAGCTGCACCCGCACGAAGTTGCCCTTAGCGATCAGCACGCCGCGGCCGGGCGGGAACTCCGCCCGGTTCATCCGCGGCAGAGCGGTCTTCAGCAGGATGTCGCCCTCGACCGATTCGGGCTGCAGCAGCAGTCCGCGGCGGGCGTTCTTGATCTCCCCGAACAGCGGCCAGGACGAGTTCCAGGCGCTGGTCTCGGCCTCGGCGAGCAAGAAGTGATCGCTGCGTTTGACCGCCCGGGTGAGTTCGAGGATGCCGCCGTCGGCGGGCGTCTGCAGGAAGTCGCCCAGACTCTCGACGAACACCGCGATGCGGCCCTCGGTGTCGGGGTCGGCGACCGCCGCCGCAAGGTCCTTGGCCAACGCCGCGATGGCGTCCACCGTGGTCGCGGCCTCGGTCCACAAACCCAGCCGGGAGATCGGCGAGCGGGCGTTGCCGAAGTAGTACAGGCGCGCATCCGGTTCGAACCGTTTGAACGCCAGCGCGATCGATTCGATGGCGGTGCTGCGGCCGCTGGCCGGCGGGCCCGCCAGTAGCAGGGTGCCGCTGGGCTCGAAGCCGGCCGGGCCCAGGTCGATGTCGCCAAGGCCGAGCACCACCCGGTCGCCGATCCGGGCGGGCAGCTGCGCCTGCGGGAACTCCTTGGGCAGCGCCCCGATCGACGGCGCCTCGGCCACGCCGGCACGGCGCATGGCGTCGGCGAGCCGCTTGGTGGCGGCCGACTGCGCGGACTGCGCCGACAAGCCGCCGAGGATGGCGATCTGGGTTTCGAAGCCGTCCACAATGGCGCGGCCGGCCGGCGACTTGATGCTCAGGATGTCGCCGGGCACGTCGAGCATGCCGTAACCGTCGTCGGCCAGGCGCAGTACCACCTTGCGCTGGATCGCGGAGGAGATCGACGCGGGCACCGCGCCGGCCCGGTCGGCGGTGATCGCCACGTGCATGCCCAGCTGGCGGCCGTCGGAGAGGATATCCTTGAACACGTCGAACCACTGCGCGCGGCCGGCCGCGATCTCGAAGTCGTTGCGGAAGTTGGGGAACCCGTCGATGAGCAGCAGGATGCGCGGCTCGGCCGGCTGGTTGGCCAGCTGACGGTACTCGGTGATGTTCGACGCGTTCGCCTCGGCGTACAGCGCCTTGCGGCGGTCGATTTCACCCTGCAGGGTGCGGAACAACCGCACGACCCGTTCGACGTCCTCACCCATGATGATCGAACCGACGTGCGGCAGCTGCTCGAGCATGCGCAGGCTGCCGGCACCGAAGTCGAGCCCGTACACGTGCACCGGGCCACCGCGCGGGGTGATCGCGGCCGCGCAGGCGAGGGTGCGCAGCACCGCGGACTTGCCGGAGCCGCCGGTGCCGAAGATGGAGATGTGACCGTCGATGTCGGGCCGGAAGTACGCGGAGACCTGCTGCTGCTGCTCGGCGATGTCGGAGACGCCGAGAAGGAGTTCGGCATCCGTGCGCTGCCGCAGCAGGCTGAGGTCGTAGGCGCCGGCGAGTTCGTCGAGCCACGGCCGGCGGGGCGCGGGGATGCCGGTGGCGGCGTTGGCGCCGATGATGGTGGTGACCAGGCGTTGCTGGTCGGTGGGGCCGAGGTCGCGGTCCCCGTCGACGTAGTCGACCGCTCGCGGCTCCTCCCAACGGCTTTCCGCGCCGAACCGCAGCTCGTGCACGTCGATGCCGGCCCGCTCGGGTTCGCGGCTGGTCCAGCCGCCGGCGTAGGCGGACTGGAACTGGGCGAGCCGGCCGGGGCCGGTCTTGGCGACGCCGCGGCCGGGGATGGCCGGGTCGAAGTGGGCGGATTCCTTGGTGCCGATCACGTCGGTGCTGTCGGACTCGTCGGCCATCCGCAGGGCGATGCGCAGCGGGGTGTTGGCGCGCAGGTTGTCCTTGATCACGCCGGCGGGACGCTGGGTGGCCATGATCAGGTGGATGCCGAGCGACCGGCCGCGCTGGGCGATGTCGACGACACCGTCGACGAACTCGGGCACCTCGGTGGCCAGGGCGGCGAACTCGTCGATCACCAGCACCAGGGCGGGCGGGCTGTCGGGGTCGCCGCGCTTCTCCAGCTCGAGCAGGTCCTTGGCCTTCTTGCGGTTGAGCAGGTGCTCGCGGTGGTGCAGTTCGGCGCGCAGGCTGGTGAGCGCGCGGCGCACCAGGTGCGGGCTGAGGTCGGTGACCAGGCCCACGCAGTGCGGCAGGGTGACGCAGTCGGCGAAGGCCGAGCCGCCCTTGTAGTCCACGAACAGGAAGGTGACCCGGTCGGGGCTGTACTCGGCGGCCATGCCGAGCACCCAGGCCTGCAGGAACTCGCTCTTGCCGGCGCCGGTGGTGCCGCCGACGAGGGCGTGCGGGCCCTGGGTGCGGAGGTCCAGGTGCATGGCGTCGACACCGGCGGAGCCGATGATGGCGCGCAGCTTGCCGGCCCGGCGCGGTTTGGGGGTGCCGCCGCTTCGGTCGTGGATGGAGGTGTTCTGCTGCCACCGGTCGATGACCGCGGCGCTGGTCTCGACCATGTCGTGGCCGAGCAGGGTGACCAGCGACACGGTGCGGGGCAGGTCGCTGGCGTCGGCGACGAGGGCGCCGGCGTCGATGACCGGGGCCATCCGCTTGGCGAATTCGAGGGCGGCGGCGGAGTCGACCTGCTCGGTGACGACGTTGTCGATGGTCTCGCCCAGGCGCACGAAACCGACGGTGGCGATGCCGGGTTGGTCGCCCAGGTGTAGGTAGGTACGGCAGACGGCGGGCAGTGCCGCCACGGTCGGGCCGATCCAGATGGGGTACACGCCGGCGTCGGCGGCGATTTCGGCGAGCTGCACGAGCCGGGCCCGGTCGATGGCCACGTCGTCGGAGATCAGCAGCACAATCGCGGGGATGGCCGACTTGGTGCCCTCCTTGGTGCCGGATGCGCCGACCTCGCCGCCGCGCTCGAGCGCGGCATCCGTTTGCACCATGGCGCCGCGGCGGCTGGCCTTGGCCTGGGCGAGGCGCTGCTCCACAACACCCTCGATGCCGGAAAGCACCGCGCTGGCACTGGCGGCACTGTCGGCGAGGTGGCTTCCTTCAATGGGGCTGTGCGGGGAGGAAGTGTGGGGCATCCACTTGAGCCATTCCAGCTCACGGGACCAGCGGGGCGTGACCAGGGAGGCGACGACAAGTTCGGCCGGTGAGTGCAGTGCGGTGAGCTGCACCAGGATCGAGTTGATCGAGCCCATCGCCTGGGCGGGTGAGCCGGCGATTCCGAGTGCGCCGGAGTCGTAGAGGTTGTCGATCAGCGGCACGCCGTCGAGGGTGCGATTGGCGTTGATGACTTCGGTGAGCTTCTCCTCGAACTCCGGCAGCATGTCGCCGCGGCTGGAGTCGGAGATGGTGTTGCGGGAGTTCATGGTGCCGCAGCCGAGCCGCACGTTCAGGAACGACCAGTGTTCGGGACGGCGGGTCCAGAGCATCGGCCCCCGGTTCATGGCGTGCTCGTGTGCTTCCAGAGTGGAGGGCGACTCCTTGAGCCGCAGCTCGTGCTCGATGACCCGTTCGGTGGCCAGCCGATTGGTGAGGACCTCGAGCCTGGCGCTGAACTTGGCCACGGCCTTGGCCATCCGGCGTTTGTCACGGCCCTTGGTGGTGAAGAAGTTGCCGATCAGCATGACCGGGGAGAGCAGACAGAACAGCAGGGTGGTGGGGCTCTTGGTGAGCGCGAACATCGCCCCGCCCAGCAGCAGCGGGGTGATCATCGCCAGCAGCGGGAACGGTGCGTCCTCCTTCTCGGTGGGCACCTCCGGGGAGACGAACTCCTGGCCGATGTAGCGTTTCTCCACCTTGGGCGACCGGTTGAAGAAGATCGGGCCGGGTTTGGGCGCGCTTTCGGGCGCGGCGCCGGCGACCAGACTGATCTCCACCTCGGAGTCGCCGAGCAGCATCCGTTCGGTCTTGGCAATGCGCAGCCGGCCCACGATGCCGCCGTCCACGACGACCCCGTTGGCGCTGCCGAGGTCGATGACCTCCACGGCCTCGCCGATCTCCAGCCGCACGTGCTTCTTCGATACCAGGCTGTCGTGCAGCACGATGTCGCAGGCGGCGTCGCGGCCCACCAGCAGGCTGCCGGGCGCCAGCGGGAACTCGCGGCCTTCATCCGGCCCGGAGAGCACCTTGAGTTGGGCTACCGGCTGCGCCGTCAGCGTTGACGGGGCCTGGTAGAGCACACCGGCGTCGGCGAGGCTCACGGATGCGCCGGAGCCGATCCAGGCCTCCCCCACCGGTCCGTCCGGCGGCAGGGTGAGTGGCACGCTCTGGCCGGGCAGCGTTGCCCGCAGGGTGAGGAACCGGTCCGGTGAGTGCGTGGTCTGCGCGTCGACCCGGCTGATGGTGCCGGCGATTTCGGAGATCGTGGCTGCCGCATCCGCGGTGACGATGATGTCGCTGGCGGCGCCGTTGGGGCGAACCAGGGTGAGCTTGAGGCGCATTCAGTTCCTATGTCAGTAGAGCTGGCGGTGCGGGGTGACGTGCTATTCGCCGCGGCGCTCCCACGGCCAGAGCGGCCGGCCGTGCTCGCCGTAGTGCGAGGCCAGCAGGATCGAGTAGACGAGCGCGACGAGAAAGGCCAGCGCACCCACGGTGAGGGCGAACGGGCTGGCGAGCATGCTGCCGGCGAACAGCAGCACGCCCAAGGGTTGGCCGTTGCCGGCGGCCACGAGGATGGCTCCGGTGACGATGAACAGGCCGTACGCGGCGATGCCGGTGGCAACAGCAAACCCCACCACGACGCGTTGCTTGTCGGGTGGGGTGTTGACGCCGAGAACGATCAGCATGAGCAGCACCAGCAGCACGGCGACGGCCGTCATGGTGGGGCCCACCAGGGTGCCGGCCGACCTGTCGGCGATGACCTCGAGGTTGGTGGCCAGGCTGATCAGGCCGAACGCGGCCACGAGCAGTGCGGCGTAAAGCACGGTCGCGAAAACCGCGACGACGGTCGCATATTTCTGGTAATCGCGCATTCTGTGCTCCCCCCGCACTGCCAGCGGTTAGACCGGACGGGCGAGCTGCGGTCCTTCGGCGAGCTGACGCTCGTATTCGGCCTTGGCGGCGATGTTCTTCGCGGTGATGCTGCGGCCGCGGCGGGCGATCCAGGCGCCGAACCAGATGGGCACCTCGCGGGCCACGACGGCCGCGGCGATGGCGCCGGGGTTCAACCACTGAGTGCTCACGAAGCGGGCCGCTTCGGCGGGGGTCAGGTTCCACGCCTGCACGGCGAGCAGGGCGCCGCCGATGTAGGAGAAGTACACGACCACGGCGACAAGGAAGCCGCCGAGCACGTAGGCCCACCAGCCGGCACGGTTGAGCACCGCGACCAGCAGCGCGAAGGCGAGGAAGAAGAAGATCACCGGCACGTAGAAGACCGGCAGCACCAGGAAGTCGGTGAACCGGGTGGTGGCGTCGGCGACGGTGGCGGCGTTGGCGGCGGAGATGAAGAACGCGATGACCGCATAGACGCCGGCGAAGACCGCGGTGGCAATCAGGCCGATGAGGATGCCGGCGGCCCGGTTGCCCAGGGTCTTGGGCGGGGTGGGCGCGGTGACGTACACCGGGCTCTGCGAGAACTGCTGGGTCTGCTGCTGCACCGGCGGCTGCACGGTGGGCTGCGCGGCTGCGGCGGGGACCGTCGCGGCTGCCGGGGTGGGCACGTAGGTGGGCGTGTAGTTCTTCTGCTCCGCAGCTGCTTCATCGCGGGCGACCTCGGCCGGGGTGGGCTCGGCGGTGAGGCGTTCGACCTTTTCGGTCTGCGCCTCCGACGCGTTGACCGTCACCGGGGTGGCCGGCTCGTAGTCGATCGGCTCGCCGGGAACGTAGGCAGGCTCCGGCGTCGAGGTCTCGGCCACCGGTTCGCGCACAGGCTGGTCGACGGTCTTGCTCGGGTCGGCCACGGTGGTGGGCTCCGGGTTCTGGTCGTCGTAGATGTGCTCGGTGGGCGCATCCGGGTTGTGGTTCTTGTTGCCCTCGGGGGGCGTGGTGTCGGTCATGCTGCACTCCTCGTGAGCCTCGTGGCCGTAGCTCTGTGCTGCAACTGTAGCAATTACGGGGGTCAAGTCGACGGAAGCGCGGGGCGCGCGGCGGTTAACCTGCCGCGGTGAGAATCAGTCAGCCGGGGTCGCTTCAGTGGCCGCGTCAGGCAGGAGCACGTAGACGAGTCCGGTGATGAGGGCGGTGACATTCGATTCACCCTCCTCTACCGTCTCGGCAGTGGTGGTGACGCCCGACACGAGGACGAGTCGCTCACCGGTCTGCAGACCATTGACAAATTCGAGGGCGTCTCCGTAGCTGCCGTTGACCGTCACGGTCACAGTGAGGGAAACGAAGTTGCCGGCCGTAATCTGAGCACTCGTCACAGGGGGCACGCCGGCTAAAGGGGCATCGACTGCGCCGTTGGTCGGTGCCTTTCCTGTTGCGCTGGGCTCTGGCGTTTCACCCGCATCCTCGGCGGCGGCGACAACCTCGACTGGCGCATAGGGCACTGCATCGGACACGGTAAATCCAGTCAGGACGACCTGGCTTCGTTCAGCAAGAGCGCCCAGCTGCTTGACGAACGCGGGCATCTCGGTTGTGTTCGGCACTGAGTCTTGCAGCGGCTCCAGGTCGTCCTTCAGGTCGTCCAGTCCCTCGAAATCCTTCTCAAGCTGGGCAAGAACCGTGGCCTGGCTCGCGTTAGAGGCTGCCACTGATTTGCGCTGCTCATCGGCAGCTGCCTTGGCGGCCAACTGGGGTTGGATGCCCAGCAAAACACCGACAACCATCACGATGACCATGACAAGGACGGACCCGATCATCCAAAGCTTGTTTCTATCCACAGTTACTCCCCCTCGGTGACGAAGCGGTGCGCAAACGCGGCGTCATTAATGTGCATGGTGACTTCGGCGGTGTAGACCCCAGCATCGTCACGGGTCACCGACCCAGGTAGAGCGTCGGCGAACCCGGGAAGTGTCGCTAGGGAGTCCAGCCAAGTCGGCACGTCGGGAAGGGTGGAACTAGTGGCGGTGAAGGTGACCGTAGCAACTCGTGCGCCCTGCAGCGGTGCGGTGGGCTGGACATATCTCGTCAGTGGTGTCGCGGAGTCGACGGCAACTGAATTTATCGTCACACTGGCCGGCAGAATGGCCTGTACGCCCTGGAGGTACTCTTTCCAGTCGATCTCGGTCGAGGCGCCCACCTGCTGGGCAGCCTCGATCAAATCAACTTCACGTTGTACCGTGCGCACCTCAATGAACTCGTACTGCTTTTCCAGGAGCGCCGGAGTCAGTGCCTGCTCGCTCGTCAGTTGAGCCTGCGCCTGCAGGGCTACTGCGAACGATGCCGCCGTTCCCACGACCACGATAGCCACTACTCCAATGACAGCGAGTCCCAGCTGGCGACGGACCGCAGTGGCGGCCCGCTCCTTTTTCACTTCCGGCGGGAGCAGGTCTACGGTCGGTTCGCCTCCGACCACCAGCGAGTCGTTGTTCGCTGCCCGACTCACGCGGCACGACCGAGTGCGAGGCCGAGGGCCACCGAGTAGGCAGACACGTTGGTTAGCAGTTCTTTGGTGTCAAGCTCGTGCGCTAAAACGACGGTTGATAGCGGGTCGCCAACGACAACCGACAGGCGGGTCATTTCAGCCAGCGCCTCTGGAAGGCCGCGCAATTGTGCGCCACCCCCGCTCAGCACGATTAGGCGCACCGAGTCCATGGGGCGAGTGTTGACAAAATAGTTGATGGTGTTACGGAGGCTCGAAAGCTGCTCTTTCGCGATTCTATAAATCACCTCGACCGCTACCTTGTCCACGGCAGCCACCGCACCCACCGCCAGACCAAGACGTCGCTTCAGGTCGGCGGCCTGGGCGGCTTCTAGCTCGAAGTCACGTTCCAGCGCCTGGGTGATGTCATCACCGCCGGTGGCAATGATTCGGACAAACTGCGGAACGCCGTCGGTGGCAATGACGACACTCGTAGTGCTCCCCCCGATATCGACCAGGGCGACCGTGCCCTCGACGCCGGGACGGGAAAGCAGCAATCGGCTCAGCGCGAAGGGAATAAGGTCAACGTCGATTGTGGTCAGCCCCGCGAGGGCGGTGGTCTTGATATTGGCCAGGACTGCCGCCTTGATTGCAGCGATGAGGAGGCCGCGTACCATGGGCCCATTTTCGCCTTCCACCTCCGCGATCGGGTAGAAGTCGAGGACAGCCTCAACGACGGGGATCGGCAGCATGTCCTGCACTTCGAAGGGCAGGGTTTCCCGAATGCGTGCCAGCGGCATTTTCGGCACAGACAACTCGCGGGCGAGCACCCGCTGGTTCCCCATGCCAAGCACCACGTTCTTGCTCTTGAACCGTCCTGCCGACCACAGTTGCCTCAAGACCGCGGCTACTGCCTCGATGTCGACGACTTCGCCCCGGCTCACCGATCCCACCGGCAGTGGAACCTCGTGGTATCGCAGCAGCGTCGGCTGCGACTTGCCCGGGTTGCTCACCTCAACAGCGCGCACCGACACCGTGCCGATGTCAATCCCTACGACGTTCGTGGCCACTTGAGTGCTCCTCTATTGCTGATGAAGTCCTTCATTGCTATACCGCTCCCAGAAGCGTCAAGTAACCGTCCCACACTCGGTCACCAAAGAAGATTCCCACCCACGCGCCGGCCAGCATCCAGGGACCGAACGGAATACCACTCTTTCGCGTCGCCCGTCGAGCGACGAGCAGTCCGACGGCGTAGAAACCGCCGAGAAGGAACGCCGCGAATGATCCAACTGCCAGCTCTCCCCAGCCCAAGTAACCCAAGAACAGCCCGAGAACTCCCGCAAGCTTAACGTCGCCGAAACCCATACCGCCGGAGTACACGATCGCCATCAGGAAGTATGCGAACCACATCGCCGCTAGGCCAATGCCGGCACGCAGGAGCGGCCCGAGATCGCCCGATGACAGTGCAGCCAGTGAAAGCAGGACGGTGCCGACGACATACCCCGGCAACACGATCAAATTCGGGAGACGATGCACGTCAACGTCGATCAAGGCCAGCGCGATGCTCACGGCTGCTAGGTAGAGGTACGCACCCAGAACCAGCAAACCGCTCGTGATTCCGCGTCCACTCGTCGGCTCGTCCGAGATCAGGTCCAATGTGACAGCAACGAACGCCGCACCCGTTCCAGCTTCGACGAGTGGGTAGCGTACTGAGATTGCCGTACGACAGCTACGGCATTTGCCGGCAAGCAGAACCCAGGACAGCACAGGAATGTTGTCCCGGGAGGTGATGGCCGCGCCACAGCGAGGGCAGGAGCTGGGCGGGGTGACGACCGACATACCTAACGGCACCCTGTACACCACGACGTTCAGAAACGATCCGACGGCTAGACCAAGCACGGAGCTTAGCACCGTAACGAGGACTGCAAAACTGGCCAACAACGGCTCGATCACGGAATCGGCACTCCCTTAGCCGTAAAGGCCGGCTTCACCTCGACCACGACGTTCACGCCGTAGGTGGTCGACACTGGCGAAAGGAACTTCGGCGGCGCGACGTAACGGAATCGGTCATCGTAGCCATAGGCCTTTGTATACCCGTTGGTACCGCTGCGAACAATTCCCCGGAACTTTTGGGAGATTGCTCCTTTCACGGTCAAGATGCCCTGGCTGCCTCCGCGGTCATAGTTCTGCACCTGGAAGGTGTGCGAAACCGAAAGGATGGCCGCATTGATCGTTCGATCGTTGCCAAGGAGCGCTGAGTACGATCTGCTCGAGTACTTTACGGGGTTCCACACCCACACAGCGTTCTGGCCCACAAGTCCGAGCACGTCATCCTGCGGAGTCGCGTAGGTGACGTCGCCGGTGATGTAGACGTAGTTCTCCGCGGCGAGAGTCATAGCGCCGCGTAGCGTACCCTGCACGAAAAGATCGCCGTTTCTACAGCCATAGGAAGACGAGATCGAGTCGACGAACTCGCTGGCTCGCGGATACCCGATGCCGTTTCCGGCTGCACAAACGGAGTTCGAATACCCGCTGGGGTACATCAAGGTGCCGCTGGTCGGCCAGGTGTTCGGATTCCCGACAGTCGTGGGAACATTTTGCACAAAGATCAGATTGCGGTCTAGCACATCGATTGTCGCGCCGGTGGAGGAAGCTAACCCGTTGGTGCCGGCTCCCGGATTACCACATACGGCCGGTGTTGTACCGGACGTTGCCGGATCCCCAGCCACATTCGTCTGTTTCGTCCACGGTGATTTCACGGTCATCTTGCCATCGCTGGTGAGGGTGATGCTTGTGGGCCCCGTGTACAGGCATCCGGGCACAGCCACCACGGCGATCGGCAGGTCGGAGCGGGTCTCGTCTTTCATCTCCGAGTTCGTCTGGGGCATGGCTATTTTGGGGCTATAAGTCGGGTTGCCCTTAGAGAAGACCTGACCGGTGCAGGTGGCGCCATTCGAATCCCGTTTGAGGTAACGCAGGCCGGTCGCGGGGTTGTTGGAGGTGGTTACGATTCCGTTGAAGGTTGCCTGGCAGACCCGGAGGGTGTCGTTGGAATGCAGCGGCCCGTTAATGACGTCACCATTGCCGAACGCAATATCACTGCACTGACTGTAGGGCGGGTTGGGTCCGGGCCGACCCTGCCAGGCATACTTTTCGCAGGTTGCCACGTCGTCACCGTTTTGATCGGGATCCTGAATTTCGTAGTCGGTGAAGTAGAGGAAGTCAATGAAACCTTGCTGTTTCAAGTTGGCGACGATGGACCGGGTGGCGTCCCCTACCCGGCCGGTGGCGCGAATGCGCAGGATGCCAGAGTCAGAGTACTGCGAGGTGTCCACCTCGTAACGGTAGGAGGCCCGCCCTCCACTGCCTTCGACTACTCCCCAAGTTCCGGTCGCCCCCACGCCGAAGGCAGGGTTGGCCTGGGTGCCAGTTGGGAGGCTCAATGTACTGGTGTTGCTGAACGGTGCGGCCGAGTTGCCATAGATCATGTATGCATTGTCGTTTGCCAGCCGGCTCTCGTATTCCTCAACACCCGCATAGGCAGCGGAGCCTGCTGCGCTCCAGTTTTGGTCGGAGTTGGCCTTGATGAGTCCGCTCACGGACGTCGTCAAGGCCATTGTCACCAGAATCAGCATGACCATCCCGGTACCGATCACCATAGGGAGGGCGACACCGTCATCTGTGCCGGCCACGCGGAGACGAGCGAAAATGCGATTGATCGTGAGCATCAGGGCCCCGTCCGGAAGACTGGGACGTTGGGCATGCCGACGGTGTTCTGAAGCGTCACCGCTGATCGAGAGTCGGTTGCACTGCCCTGGAGGGTCATGGTGACCTTCACCGCGGCGATCGTATCTCGCTGGTCCAGGGTGAGCCCAGCGGAAGGCGCTGTGAGTTCAGTTCCGTCCTTGAGCACGTAGGTGAAGAGGGAAGGCGCGCTGCCGCTCGGCGCCGCAACCGTTCCTGCCATGATCCTCGTCGAGCTCGACGTGGGCGAAAAGGCGAAGAAGCCCGAGCCGATGGGCGACTCGATGGCCGGCCACTGCGTTTCGATCAGCCGACGGCTGGTGTCCAGGGAGAGCCGAATCTTCACTGGCAGTTCAGCGGAGGACACCAAGTTGATGTAGGCATAGAGAGTGACCGACTCCGGGAGTGCCGATTCGAGCGCCGGCTGGTTGGCCGCTCCGGAGACCGGATTTTCTGTCGCGGCGCGGATGACCCGCGATACCTCGTTCATGCCGTTCGACGCCTCACGGCTGTTGGCGCTCACCATGCGCGTTTGCGACACTGTTCGCATGGTGCTCAAGTAAAGGCCGGAGATCATCGTGGCCACGATTGCGAGTAACAGCATCGCCACCAGAAGCTCTACCAGGCTCAGGCCCTGCT
Source organism: Cryobacterium sp. MP_3.1 (assembly GCF_035984795.1). Taxonomy (NCBI): domain Bacteria; kingdom Bacillati; phylum Actinomycetota; class Actinomycetes; order Micrococcales; family Microbacteriaceae; genus Cryobacterium; species Cryobacterium sp. MP_3.1. The sequence goes on from NZ_JAXCHV010000040.1 coordinate 26,620, forward strand.
CGCCGCCCGTCAATCGGCGCCGGCCGGCGGTGATCACGGGGCCACCACAATTCGCGGGTCGAGAGTCAGGAGGCCAGCCGACACGGTCGACGGCGGCGGCGCAGTCAGGCCGGTCGAGACCGAAATCGTCGCGGTAGCTGAGGTACTGCCTCGGTAAAGTTTCCAGACCCCATACGGGAGAGCTACCGAGACCGAGTCGTTGGTGAGCTTGTCGAAGGTGTATGTCATGGTGTCCGCACAGCCCGCTGCTCCCGTTCCCGGCGCATGGGCCTGCGAGATCGCCTTGAGAAACTGCCCGTTGAGCCCGGCAACCGTGACCAGTCCCATCGGCACCGCGGTCGCCACGCTACCTCCAGGCACCGTCGCTACGGCCGGAACAACAGGGCCCACCGCACCGTCTGCGCCGGGAGTGGTCCATTCGGCGGGGTCTGGCGAAAGGCACCCGGGCAAACTGGCGCCTGGCGCAACATACTTGCCACTGAAGACTCGGTAACCGGAGGGGAACGCGTGCAGCGCGAACGCCTTGGAGAGGGCGTTAGTCGCGGCTGACGGCGTGTAGAGGGGGTATGTACTCTTGAACGTGGTGTCCAGGTTCGTCGGAATCACGGTCGAACCCGCGGGGGCGTTGGACGCGTAATTGACGGTGTAGGCACCGGACCTATCGTATTGAAATGACACCGACGCTGCCGTGCCGGCAGTAACGCCAACGAAGGTCAACGGGGTGGCCTTCTGATTCACGTCGACAGAGTTGGCCGCCGTGATCGACACGTTATAGTTCCCGGGTACAACTTTGAGAATATAGCTGCAGCCCTGAGCATCTGTCGGCTCAGGGGTATCGGTCAGAGCCACGGCGCCCGCTGCAGGAGTGGCCGGGGCGGCCGTGACTGTTACACCAGCGTTGCCAGCTCCCGATGCGCCGCGCACGGATACCAGAATGGTTCCCAGCGTCGGGTTATTGATTCGGGTACCGGGCGCGATTACTGTGTCGGCGCGAACCGGGGGCGTGGACGCTCGCATACCAGCCCAGGTGACGGAGACGTTGACACGCTTGTACTTGAGTTGGCCACCGCCGGACCCGCAGGTGGCGTCGGCGCTCGTGCTCGTGACCCAGTTGGTTGTGCGGTGAATGTAGAAGGTCGTGCCGTTCATCGTGGACGTTTTGTCGGCGTCCACCAGCGTGAAGAGATCCTCGACGGCCCGGCTGAGGTCGATTTCCTGCGCGACCAAGTTGGCTGCCGCGGTGCGGGAGCGGTTATCGCTGCCCATCGTGAGCGACAACGTAAGGGCATATGCCACCGACACCGAGATCATGGCGAACACCATCATGGCAACGATGATCTCGATGAGAGTGAGACCCGACTGCCGAATGTGACCGTCCCCGAGTCGAGCACGGATCCAACTCATGTCACAACTCCTGGCGTTGTTTAGTGCAAGGTGCGGCTCTTCTCACCGCGTGGGGTGCCGCATACTGCAACACCCCACATGGTGCGCCCGACGCATTTCGGGCCTATCTACTGCTACGGAGCCGTGCAAGCAGTTGGAAGAGTAGCCGGTGAGACTAGCTTTACAACCCCACCCGATTCAAGGGCGTAGAAGACGGAAGCGCCGGAGCTTGTGCTCTTTCCGGCCACACAGAATGCGCTGCCGGTGCCCGCCTTGTAGCTCAGCGCGGAGGTGTTCGCGCCCTTGGATGCGCCGGCGTTGCCCGCTTCGGTGGTCGGCACGCCAGCGGTGATCACGGCGGTAGCCGTTGGGAGTGTGCCTGTGCCCGTCTGCATGCTAACGACGGCCGTCTTGAGGTTTGAGACGTCGGACTGCGCCGAGCTGTCCTTGGCATTGTCCTGCACACCCAAGTACACCGGGATGGCGATGGCGGCGAGGATGCCGATGATGATCACCACGACCAGGAGTTCGATCAGGGTGAAACCTTTTTGGTTTTCTTCGGGGTTTGAACCGTCCCGGGTTTCATGCCGCCGTTTTGTTGGCGGCTTCGATATTTATCGGGCCGTTTGTTTCAGCGTAGTAGTTGCTTTCATATTCCTCG
>NZ_JAXCHV010000041.1:0-28508 GCF_035984795.1 Cryobacterium sp. MP_3.1
GAAAGTGCTGGGCTGGAAGACACCGGCCGAGGTCTGGGCAGAGCACTTAGTATTGAGCGAACAAGTCGGTGTTGCAACGACCAGTTGAATTCGCCCTGGGAGCCTCGGTCCGAGTGCAGGATCGTGCCGTCGATGGTGCGCTGACCGATCGCGTTCCGGGCCGCGGCGACGGCCAGGGACGCCTTCATCCTCGAGTCGAGGGAGTACCCCACGATCTTGTTCGAGTAGACGTCCTTGATCGCGCAGAGGTAGAGCTTGCCCTCGTCGGTGCGGTGCTCGGTGATGTCGGTGAGCCAGAGCTGGTTCGGGCGTGTCGCGGTGAATTTCCGCTCGACGAGGTCGTCGTGCACGGGCGGGCCTGCCTTGCGGGTGAGGCCGCGTTTCTTCGCGAACACGGACCAGAGTCGTTGCTGGCAGCAGAGTCGCCAGACCCGGTTCTCGCCGGCCGTGAGGCCGGCCTGGTGGAGCTCGTCGGCGATGAAGCGGTAGCCGAATGCGGGGTCGTCCTGGTGAGCGTCCCAGGCGGCGTTGGTGAGGTGGGCGTCGTCCCAGTCGCGCTGGGAGATGGGGTTGCGGTTCCATTGGTAGAACGCTTGTTTAGAGAAGCTCAACACCCGGCATGTCACCGTGACGGGGACACCGTCGACGGCCATTTCGCGGACCAGCGGGTACATCATTTTGGGTTGACGTCCCGGGATAGGTAGGCCACGGCGCGGCGCATGACCTCGGCTTCCTGCTCGAGCAGCCGGATGCGCTTCTTGGCATCGCGGAGCTCGGCGGATTCCTTCTCGGTCACGCCCGGCTTGACGCCTTCTTCGACGTCGGCCTTTCTCAGCCAGTTCGCCAGGCAGGATTCGGAGATTCCGAAGTCCTTCGCGATCTGTTTCAGCGGTGCTTCGTTCTTCCTGGCGACCGCGACCACGTCACGGCGGAACTCGGGTGGGTAGGGCTTGGGCATGTTGACATCTTTCCAGCGAAGACGAATCTCCACAGGTTAGGAGTCAACTAAACCGGGGGCAGTCCCTAGTTCCAACCGCGAACCGTTTAGCGACCAGGACGCAGCCTTGGCGCTGGCCTTGGCTCAAGTGGCAACGATCAGCCTCGTTCAGCATCAAACCATCCGCAATCAAGCACGGTGAACGGTCAATTCCAGCAAGCGCTGAAGAGCAGGATACTCATCGAGCAAGCTAAGGGTGTTTTGGCGCAGCGCCACGGGATGCCCATTGATGAAGCGTTCTCCCTGCTCCGCACCTACGCGCGCACAAGTAGTTCAAAGCTGCACGACATCGCTGATGGTGTCGTGCATCACTGGCTCTCGTTTTAGGTGGACCGATTGAGACGTCCGCTTGAACGACCTCGCCTGGATTAGAAGTCCAGGGCTGCTTGCCTTCAACTTTCCGGTAGTTCAGCCAACGGGTGGGTAAAGAGGTGCCGGACAGTACCCCAGATTTCAGGCGGTTTGGTTGGTTGTGGTGACGTGGTGTTGGATGACTGTGGTCAGCGGCTGGATAGTCAGTTTGATCAAAGGGCATTCGTGTTCTTGGGTGTAAGAGTCGACGCTGACGGCAAGTTTGTGGCGAGTCCACGATGTTCGGGGGCTGCAGGGGTTGCGGTCAATGATCTCTGGCGCGCCCAGATGAGTGGTGAACTCGTTGGTCAGGGCGCCGTACCCGGGCGAGATGGTGGGGCCGGTGGCGGTGGTGTCCGACAGATAGACGCTGAGCCCGATCCCGTGCGGGGGACAGGTCGTCCAGGCACCCCAGATGTCTAGCTCGGGGCAGTGCCAACGCGCGACCCGAACCGCGCGTTCAATGTTTCGGTGGGCGAGAAAAACGTCGCAGGAATGCCTCTCGAGAAGCGCGATTGCGTCGCGTTCCAGGACAGGCCACGTGTCAGAGAGTAACGAGTCGACTAGGTCGAAAATTTGACGGGGCGTAGCGGCGGTGCTCATCGGACACCGCGGCGTGAGGTGAAGCTGTTGCGTAGATTCATGAGCACCCCACACGCGAGTGGGCCCCCTGCTCAACTCGCGCTTTCACATAGCTGACACCCCGGACGAGCCAAAGTCAAGATTTCGAGCCGGCGTACCGGAGGGCGAGGAGCCACGCCGTGACGTCGTGGATCAAAGTCCAAATCCGGCTGCGTCGATGAGTTCGAACCTTAGATCTCGTCGGGCGTCGTTGACACGGACTTGCGATACTGGCGCGGCACGAAGACCCAGAGACACCGAACTCTCACCCGGCGCAGCTTGCCGCCAATATCGACCTACAAGTCAACGGAGCGCACGTCAGATTCAATTTCCGTACCGTTGATGATGAGCTTGCCGAGGAGGCTCCCTTTCGAGTTGATGAAAACACAGTCAGCGCCAGTCGGCCAACGCCCCTGCCAGGCTTCTGCGTGAACGCGCTAGAAGACCACGAACAGTCGATACCGGGATGTCGAGTTCATCTGCAATGAGGGCGTAACTGCAGTCGGAGAACTCGCGCATTAGCCAGGCGCGGCGCTGGTTGGTCGGCAGATTGGCAAGGGCCAGGGCCAATGCCTCATTTTGGAGCAACGTTTCGACGACTTTGAAAGGCTCGGTGTCGAGGACTTCTGTTGTGTCATCGTCATACTCGGCAGTCACCGGGGCGCTCCTACGCATCCGGTCCAGGCATTTATTGCGCACCACACGCATTAACCATGCCTTCACGTACGCGCCATCATTTAAGGTTGGTAACTTTTCCCATGCAGTGATCAGGGCCTCCTGCACGATATCGTCAGCATCGGCAGACGACTTCAGGATCCTGACGGCGTAGCCGTGCATCAGATTCCGATAGCGACGTACCAAGACCTCAAAAGCGACCAAATTCCCGCTCGTCGCGACGTCAACCAAGTCACTATCCGGTTCGTCTTCGAGGAGCTGGCGGCCGACGTCCGCCAGCAGCATCGAGTTGCTCGATGGCTGGGCGGAAGGACCCACCGGGTCGGGCGTATGATCTCGATCGGCTGAATTCACTCGTTGAGTATACGGATACAACACGGCCCAAAACGCTGACCAAAACTCAATTTTAGGGCAATTCCGTTAGCAGCGTCATGATGCTGAGGAACGAGACATGCTGAGAGCTGAGAAGAGTTGCATCGGGCGAAAAAAACAGGTGCAGGAATGGTGACTTTCGCTGTAGCGTGAGCGAATGTCCCCTCATGATGAGACGAAAAGCGCAGCTGCGGTGTTCCGGGCTCTCGCGGATACATTGAAGCCCGGGTACGACGTCCTTGACACAATGGACGTTCTAGTTCAGGGCTGCACAACTTACACGTCTGCTGTCGCCGCTGGCCTCCTTCTCGCAGATGTCCGCGGGGTTTTGCATGTTGCCGCGTCAACTAGTGAACGTGCAAGTGACGTGGAGGAGGGACAGCTCGGCGCCAACGATGGCCCGTGCCTTGAGGCGTACCGTTCAGGTAACACCGTCGATATCCCCAATATCGCTCGCGTGAAAGGGACTTGGCCTGCCTTCGCCGACATCGCGGAAGAACGCGGCTTCCACGCCGTCCACGCTGTTCCCCTGCGTTTCGGTCAGCAAAGCTTTGGTGCAATGAATTTGTTTTCTGCAGCGCCTGGACCGCTCGGAGATCGAGACGCCGCATTGGCGGCAGCCATGGCTCGCTACGCGGCTAAAAGCGTCGAGCAGCACCGTAAACTTCAGCAGAACCAGGCTGTTCACTCCGGGCTGCAAAACATGCTCGACGGACGCGTGCTCATCGAGCAAGCTAAGGGCGTTCTCGCGCAACGTCACGGCGTACCCATGGATCAGGCCTTCCTGATCCTGCGAGCGGCTGCAGCCAGCGCGCACGTGAGCCTTCGCGATATGGCAACGAAGTGTGTGACACACCCCGTCAGCGACAACGAACAAGCGATGATCAGCTAGGTCCGATCAGCGACCAACCCTTGCTCAGGAAAGAGTAGGGGTCAATCCGGAGGTTCCACCGTCTCTCCAAACGGCGGCAGATTGATGTCCTCCTCATTTACCTTGACGTCTCCAACGTCATCGGGACCGCCTGTTCCCGGCGCCACATTCACTTTGTCGGCAATCTCGGGGTCGAGCGTTGACGGTGCGGCGTCGGCCTGTTTGGCTTGCGTTTCAGTTTCGCTCGCCGGGCTGTAACTGGTGTCTTTGCGGGTCTGATCGTTGTCGCCCAAGTCAGTGCCGGACATCGCATTCCCTCCATGTCGTGGATCAATTCACTCAAGCATGCGTTGTCAGGGGTGCTCCTGACTAGCATTCGACAAAGATGCGTCAGTCGCCGGTAGCAGAGGTCACACGCGCATGGGCGGCCGTGATCCAGCCCTCTCGGCCGAATACTCCGGTCATATCCTCACCAGCCTCGGACTGTCACTTCACGAAACGGTCCGGTAGCTCAAGTTCTGGTCCGACACTCACCGCGACGAGGTCTCAGCGCATCAAGCACAATTTGACCATGCGCGATAGCTGGGCCCAGGCGCTGTCCATGGCGCGCGATCCACGCTGCGTCACCACGCGCTCCGGGTCGCGAAACATATCAACAGTTACGTTCCCATCTGACGCGCCGCCTACGATCGTTTTCGGTGAGGGGTCGATCAGCAGCGGGTACTGCGTACCCGAAAAGACTGCGGCGGCCGGCACACGAGTACTACGCGGGTGTGGACCCTAGTACTGCCTCGTCGCTCTTTTTCGAGACTGGAGTCTGATGTGCAGGTGCGGCTTGGTTCGTAGCGTCATAGGTGAACGAAAGGCAAGTAATGATTCGAGTTCACTCTTTGACCAAGCGCTATGCCGCCCCGCGGCCGCGCGGAAAAAAGTCCTGCATGCGCCCTTTAGCCGGCCGCTCTCAGCAAGGTCAACCAGGTGCACGCTCGCGTCAGACGACGCCTGTCGCTGCCGGGCTGGCGCTGATGCTCGGTTCCGTACTGTTGGTCGGATGCTCGCCAGCAGTGGCCACCCCGGAGCAGCGGTCAACGACCGCCCTCAAGCCGGCATCCGACGAGCTCAGCACTATCGTCTCCGGGATCGCACCCGAAGGCTGCACCGATGCCTCGCTGCCCGTCACAGTCGAAGAGGAGCGCCTCACGGCCTTTATGCCGGACGAGGCCGATCCGTCGCAGCCCGCCGATCGTACGTTCGCACGCATGATGGTCGAGGGCGCCGGATTCGGTGAGTTCACCGCTGCTTTCGCCAAAGACGTCTGCGTACAGGTGTCCCTTGCCGATGCGAATACCGTCGTCGAGGGAATGGGTACCCTGCTGTGGCAGGACGCTGTCGCCCGAGCTCAATCGACGGAAGGCGTCACCGGTGACCTGCCGGCGAGCGACGACCGACCGCTGTACTGGACGCGGCTGGAGGCAATGTCCGTGCTGCATCAGTGGGGCCCGGACTTCACCCTCTCCACCAAAGAGCGTGCGTTTCTGGTCGATGCCTTCGACCGGGCGGCCCGTGGCATGCGCGACGTCGATCTGCCGTCCGGCGACCAGGTGGCGCGGGTGCTGGTAAGCGGAATCGATCCCTTCACTCTCGACGGTGGCGCCACGGGCAGCGCGGCGGGAACAGCCGGCAATCAGATTCGCTACGGTAATCCGTCCGGGGCGACCGTACTGGCGATTGACGGTACGACGACGACGGCTCCCGATGGCACCACGGTGCGCTATGAGGCGTACACGCTGCCAGTGAACTACCCCGAGTTCGAGCGCGGATATCTGGACGACACCGTGGGGCCGCTGATGGAGCCCGGCGACGATCGGTTGGATGCGTCAATCACCATGAGCCAGGCGGGCGGGTCGCAGTTTGCGCTGGAGCAGTGGAACGGCCGGTACCACGGCGACGTTGCCGGCAACGACAACTTCGCGCCCTGCCCACCTGCCGGTTTGACCGGCGCCGCGCAGCTGGCGAAGGACAATCCTGGCTGCAACACCCAGGTGCTGGAGCGTTGGGGTGGCGGCGACATATTGACGGATCCGCCACAGTGGACCGCGTCGACGCTGCCGATCGAGCAGATGATCGCGGCACGCACGGGTTCGGAAGTTCCCCGTCCGCCGGGCGATTCGTGGGAAGACGAGTCGGTTGCGTTCGGCGTGCTATGGAATACGAACTACAGGTATTTCCCCAGATGCGACTCAGGTGAAGAGAAGGAGACTTCCCAGCGCGAGGACACATACCCACCCGCCATCCAGCCGACGCCCCCACCCCAGGGCTCCTGCGCGCGCAGCGGCGGAGGTGGCACCTACCTCTCGAATGAGTCGGCCTACCGCAACACGCTGCTGCGCGATCGGGCAGGACTCGACATCCCGGCAGGGCACATCCACACCCCCGACATGCAGCACTTCCACACCGAGTTCGCCGTGACGGATGCGACGTTCGAGGCGTGGCGTGACGCCATCGTCGCCCAGGCACGCGAGCTCATCGCGGTGGTGGGGACACACAACTGACATCTGCGGGCACGTGCTCAGGAGCCAGCCAGCCGACAGAAGGGGATTGGGGAGCACGACATCGGCCGCCCGCCGCCCGGCCGGATACGGTCCGAGGCGACAAGGGCCCATTCGTCCCGCGCGATCCGCTCACATTTACGCAGTCGCGGCATCACGGCGGTGATCCCGGAGCCGTGCGACCAGCTGGCCCAGTTGACGTGAAGCACGCTTCTCGTGTTGAATAGCCATAGAAGGGGAGTAATCCTCGCTCCGCATCGTCAATACGTTCCCGCCGCGGGTTCCGGTGCGCAGGGCCGCCAGGCCGATGAGACCTTCACGATAATTTCTTGGAGGTCTTTGTCATGACTGTCCCCCTGTGGGCGTGGTTCGCTGTCCTGGGTGTGATCCTGCTGATGCTCGCCGTCGACCTGGTCGCCCACCGCAAAGCTCACGTGATCGGTGTGCGGGAAGCCGCCGTGTGGTCGATCGTGTGGGTGACTCTCGGTGTCGCGTTCGGCGTGCTCGTGTGGACGCTGTGGGGGGCAGAATTCGGGCAGCAGTACTTCGCTGGCTACCTGATCGAGAAATCCCTCGCGGTCGACAACGTGTTCATCTGGGCGATCATCTTCGCCGCTTTCGCGGTCCCACGCGAGTACCAGCACCGGGTACTATTCCTCGGCGTCCTGGGGGCCCTGATCTTCCGCGGGATCTTCATCGCCGCCGGCGCCGCGCTGATCGAGAACTTCTCCTGGATCCTGTACGTATTCGCCGCGTTCCTGATCTACACCGGGTGGCGGATGTTCCGCTCCCGCAACGACCACGTCCACCCCGAGAAATCTCGCATCCTCAAGGTGTTTCGCCGGTTCGTGCCGATGACCGACGCTTACCACGGGCAGAAGTTCCTGATCCGCAAAGCAGGAATCGTGGTGGCGACCCCGCTGCTGGCCGTGCTGGTGCTGGTGGAAATCACGGACATCATCTTCGCCGTCGACTCGATCCCGGCTATCTTCGCCGTCACTAGCGAACCGTTCCTGGTCTTCAGCGCGAACGCGTTCGCCATTCTGGGGCTTCGGGCGATGTATTTCTTGCTCGCGGACCTGATCCATCGGTTCATCTACCTCAAGATCGGACTCGCGTTCGTCCTCATCTGGGTGGGTATCAAGATGCTGCTGCTGGATGTCTTCTACATCCCGACCACGATCAGCCTGGCCGTAGTCTTGACCATCATCACGGTGTCCATCGTGGCCAGCCTCCGCGCCACCCGCGGTCAAGGCCGACGCGAAGTGCAGGCCGAGGCCGCAGGGGCGTTCCGGATCGCCACCGACGAGGAACTTGCTGCGGTTGAGCCGGTCTTCGGCCGCCGTGGCCGAGTGCCCGCCGGGGGCGGAAAGGATCGCTTCGATGCGTGACCTGGACCCCTCGGTGGATCTGTACTCTCAACCGCAGACAGTGCGGAGAGGCCGTCGAGGTGTAACGCCGGCGGTGCTTGCGTCGCCGCTGCTCGCGGTAGCCGGCATTTTGGGCGTCGCGTGGACCGTCGGCGTTGAGGACGCCTGCGGGGGCCCGGTGCCGGGATGCGGCAGTCTGCGCAATGCAGGAGATATCCCGGTCACGGTCCGGGCGGTCATCGATCAACCCGACACGGAGACTCTGGTCGGGGGAGGAGCGCGGGCGCTGCTGGGCGGCTGGAGCAACGGCGTGAGGGTAGATCGTGGGCAGTGCCTCACCGTCGAGGGTGGCCCGTTCTGGGACACCCTCACGGTGATCGATCGCACCACTGAGGCGACCGGGGTGTGGCATCCGGTCGATGACTGGGGCGCTCGGGTGCAGCTGCACGACCGGCCGTGCCCGGAATCGAGCTGATCACAATGACGCACTCTCCCCGCGACTGCCAGCTCCGCGGCCCTGCGTACGAAGCGCCGGTCGGCCGCCTGGTCTTGGATGGGGTGCTGTGGCCTGAAGACCTCCTCAAGCTCACCCGCCACGATGACCTGTGTGTGCACGTCGTTCTTCCCCGCGACAGGGACCGCTGGGTGGGACTGTTTGCCGGCGTGCGAGTGCTGGCCGAACGGACCGCGCACGTCGGGGTGCACGCGCAGCCAGAACGTGGTGGATTCAGCATCGATCCGGCCGTCCTCTCACTATCGAGTGAACGCCGACGTTGGGCGATGCTCGCCGAGGTAATTCGGGATGCAGGCACGGCGGGTGTGGAGCTGACGCCATCGCAGGTATACGTCGAGGCTTTTAGCGCCACGCGCGCCACACTTCGGCTCCCGGCTCCCGCCGGAAGGGTCAGCGTATGGGGGGTACTGTGCGTCGCGTGGTTCCCGCTCACCCCTTTGTTCTCTTCGAAACCCCTGATCCTTTGGTGATGTTGGGGTATTCGCCCGCTTCGCCAGCCGCCGTAGTGTTCAGCCACAGAAAGGAGCACACATGAACTGCCCTCACGACGGAGCCATGCTGGCAGTCGCTCGCCGAGCCGGCGTTGAGATCGACGTCTGCCCGATCTGCCGGGGGGTGTGGTTGGATCGCGGAGAACTGGACAAAGTCATTGCCCTCGCCGGCACCCGCAGCCGTCCAGGCCGGCCACCGTCACTACCCCCGCTGCAAGTGACAAGCTCCGCGAGCGAGAATATGGACACCCCGCCTGTCAGCCAATCCAAAGACACCGCACCCCGGGGCGAGAACTGGCTAGCGGACCTGTTCAAGGACACCCCGCCACCCACCGACCGGAAGACGTGACCGGAAGCACGGCTAACCCGCCGCAACGATCCGCTGGAACCCGGGCTGACCTGCCCATTCCGATGAGAACTCTCATGAACATTGTTCTACCGCCACACCGTGCTGACCTCCACAATCCTCAACTCGATCTCCGCTCGCTGGTAATGACGCTGAGGAACGACTTGGTTCGCCGGCACGGTTACTTGCGCTCGACCGCACCAACGGTGAGCGCGACCAGCTTGCGAACCCCCTCGGTGGTGTCAGTGGGCTCTGTTCTTCGCCTCAAGCAACGACCTCACCACCCAGTTCGAGTACGCCAACGACCCCGAGCGGGTGGTCATCGACATGTCCGCCTCACGCATCTGGGACGCCTCCACGGTGGCCTCGCTGGACGCGACCACCAACAAGTACGAACGCCACGGCAAGCGCGCCGTGATCGTGGGCCTAAACGAGGCCAGCACCGACCCTCACGCTCAGCTGGTGGGCGACCCGGGCGCCGGTCACTAACAGCACCGGTCCCCGAAATTCCAGGCTCGATGACTCACGAAAAATTCGAAGGACCTTCCCGCTGATCAGGCTCACGCTCCCTTGGCGTGGCAACCACCAGATTCTGGGGGATGGGCGCGGTTGGCGGGGCGTTGCTGCTGGCCGCCACGGTGCTGGCACTTGGGCCGGCCAGCACGGGCGCTGCAGGGTTCTGCAAGTCCGTCCGCGACCTCACCTTCGGGACCGAGTATCTGCACCTCAATTGAGCACCGGGGCGTGTGTTTGGCGTTGATCCGTGCACAGCGATTGTCAGTTTGCCCTCACGAACGGTCCTTTCCGCTGGGCCTTGGCCCGCGAGGCCACCGTGGGGGAGGAGCGACCCTGCCCGGCCACCAAATGCGATACACCCTCTCGTCCCTCTGATCGAGGAGGACGCAGTGGTGCACGGTGCACCCGGAAACAACCGGCGTGACAAAAACTCACTGATCGCTAGCGTGCCGGGAGGGCTAAATATAGTATTTGGCCATGGCAGCTGCTTCAGTGCCTGCCGGTTTGGACGGGAAAGCGTCGGACACCATGTTGGCGCTTGGCCGTTTTTTCACGCGGTGGGACCAGACAGATGATGGACGCGCAGTGTTCCGTGAGGGCGGGCGCAAGGGTGATGTGTTCTACCGTGACCGGTGGAGTCATGACAAGGTGGTGCGTTCCACCCACGGGGTCAACTGCACGGGATCGTGTTCGTGGAAGGTTTACGTTCGCGATGGCATCATCACCTGGGAGTCGCAACAGACCGATTACCCTTCGGTCGGCCCCGACAGTCCGGAGTACGAGCCGCGCGGGTGTCCTAGGGGTGCCGCATTCAGTTGGTACACCTATTCGCCAACACGGGTGCGGTATCCGTACGGCCGAGGTGTGCTCGTCGAGATGTACCGGGAGGCCAAGGCGAGGCTGAAAGATCCCGTGCTCGCTTGGGCAGACGTTGTAGAGGACCCTGAACGGCGCCGTCGCTACCAGCAGGCGCGAGGGAAAGGCGGGCTCGTTCGCATTCCGTGGCAGGAGGCGGTTGAGATCGCCGCTGCCGCCCACGTTCACACGATCAAGAAGTACGGTCCGGACCGGTGCGCCGGCTTTTCCCCGATTCCTGCCATGTCGATGGTGTCTCACGCGGCGGGAAACCGATTCATTCAGCTCATCGGCGGGGTGATGACATCGTTTTACGACTGGTACGCCGACCTTCCCGTGGCCTCTCCGCAGGTGTTCGGCGACCAAACCGATGTGCCTGAATCGGGGGACTGGTGGGATTCCACCTACCTGATGATGTGGGGATCGAACGTTCCAGTGACACGTACGCCCGATGCGCACTTCATGGCAGAGGTGCGGTATCGGGGCACGAAGGTGGTCGCGATCAGTCCGGACTATGCCGACAACACGAAGTTCGCCGACGAGTGGCTGCCCGCCCAGGCCGGCACAGACGCTGCGCTCGCGATGGCGATGGGCCACGTGATGCTCAAGGAGTTTTTTGTGGACCGGCAGGTTCCGTACTTCAACGGCTACGTACGCCGTTACACCGATCTGCCTTTCCTCGTCCGCATCGAGGAGCACGCTGACGGTGGCCTCGTGCCTACTAAATTCCTGATGGCGAACGACCTACCCGACCAGGCGAACACTCCTGATGCCGCCTTCAAGACGGTTCTGATCGACTCGGCCACCGGCGCTCCAGTGGTACCCAACGGGTCCATCGGTTACCGGTACGGGGAGGCGGGCAAGGGCAAGTGGAACCTTGACCTGGAGGGTGTCGACCCGGTTCTGAGCCTTCTCGACGAGGCCGGCGGCGGCGCATCCGTCCAAACCGCCGAAATTCGGATGCCCTGCTTCGAGGCGCCCTCCGGCGAGGGCTCGGTGGTGACCCGGGGTGTGCCGGTCCGGCGGGTGGCCGGGCACCTGGTCACCACAGTGTTCGACCTGATGCTGGCCCAGTACGGGGTTGGCCGTCCGGGGCTGCCCGGCGATTGGGCCACCGACTTCGACGATGCGTCGACGCCGTATACGCCGGCCTGGCAGGAGGAGATCACGAGTGTGCCGGCTGCCGCCTGCATCAGGGTCGCGCGCGAGTTTGCCCGCAACGCCGAGGAATCGAAGGGGCGGTCCATGATCATCATGGGCGCCGGCATCTGTCAGTGGTTCCACGGTGACGCCACCTACCGCGCGGTGCTCTCGCTAGTGATGCTCACCGGGTGCATGGGGCGTAACGGCGGCGGTTGGGCGCACTACGTCGGTCAGGAAAAAACCCGTCCGATCACCGGGTGGATTTCCCTCGCGAACGGTTTGGACTGGAGCCGACCGCCGCGGACCATGATCGGGACCGGGTATTGGTACATGCACACCGATCAGTGGCGCTCAGATGGGTACTCGGCCGACTCCCTCAAGTCCCCCCTCGCCGAAGGACATTTTGATGGAATGCACACCGCGGACACCCTCGCTCAGTCGAACCGGCTCGGCTGGATGCCATTTTACCCGCAGTTCGACCGCAACCCGCTTGATCTCGCCGATGAGGCCCAAGCGGCGGTAGATGCGGGGGAGGCGCCAGATGCCCCGACCTGGATCGCCGACGCCCTCAAGAACCGGCGGTTGAACCCGGCCATCGACGATGTCGACGCTCCCGAGAATTGGCCGCGCACGCTGGTGCTCTGGCGTTCGAACCTGTTCGGCTCGTCGGCCAAGGGCAACGAGTACTTTCTGCGCAACCTCCTCGGCACCCATAACAACGTGATGGGCACCGACCACGTGAACGCCGCCCGACCCCGGGACGTGAAATGGCACGACGAGGCACCGGAAGGAAAACTGGACCTCCTTGTCTCCGCAGATTTCCGGATGACGTCGACAACCCTGTTGTCGGACATCGTATTTCCCGCTGCCACCTGGTACGAAAAGCACGACCTCTCCTCCACCGATATGCATCCCTTCGTGCACGCCTTCAGTCCCGCCATCGACCCGCCGTGGGAGGCGAAAACCGACTTTGACACGTTCCGTCTGCTCGCAGAGGAGTTTTCCCGCCAGGCTAAGACGCATCTCGGCACCCGGCGGGACCTGGTCAGTGTGCCGCTGCAACACGATACGCCGGGGGAGATCGCCCAGCCCGGTGGAGTGGTCCGCGACTGGCGGGACACGGATATCCCGGCGGTGCCCGGTCAGAATATGCCGGTCTTCTCGATCGTTGAGCGCGACTACACCGCGATCGCGGAGAAGCTCGCCACGGTCGGACCGCTCGCGGAGGAACGCGGCTTCACCGTCAAGAACATCACCTACCGGGTGGAGCACGAAATTGAGCGGCTCGCACAGAGCAACGGGTTGATGCTCGGCGGGGCGGGCAACGGTCGCCCGGCCATCGATACCGATTCGAAATTCGCCCAAGCCATCCTGAGCTTCTCCGGAACCACCAACGGCGAACTTGCCGTGCAAGGCTTCCGCGAACTGGAAGAACAGACCGGCATGAAGCTCGCCGACCTCGCCGAAGGCTCCGAAGAGAAGCGGGTGACCTTCGCACAAACCCAAGCGGGGCCCGTTCCGGTGATTACATCCCCGGAGTGGTCCGGGTCCGAGACGGGTGGGCGCCGGTATTCCCCGTTCACGATCAACGTCGAGCGGCTGAAGCCCTGGCACACCCTCACCGGTCGGATGCACTTCTTCCTCGACCACGACTGGATGCGCGACCTGGGCGAGGCCCTGCCAATCTACCGACCACCGCTGGATATGCAGCGCCTGTTCGGCGAACCGCGGTTTGGCCCGAACGGAACAACCGAGATCACGGTGCGTTACCTAACCCCGCACTCGAAATGGTCGATCCACTCGGAGTACCAGGACAACCTCTTCATGCTGTCGCTGTCCAGAGGAGGTCCGACAGCGTGGATCAGCCCCACGGATGCTGCGGCGATCTCGGTCTCCGACAACGATTGGATCGAGTGCGTCAACACCAATGGCGTGTACGTGTGCCGAGCAATCGTCAGCCATCGGATGCCCGCGGGTGTCGTTTACGTCTACCACGCGCAGGAGCGCACGATCGATGTGCCGAAGTCCGAGGCGACCGGCCGCCGCGGAGGAATCCACAACTCGGCCACCCGGCTGCTCGTCAAACCAACCCACCTCATCGGTGGGTATGCGCAGCTGTCCTACGCGTTCAACTACCTGGGACCCACCGGCAACCAGCGTGACATGGTCACCACAATACGAAAGCGTTCCCAGGAGGTGCGGTACTGATGCGCGTTATGGCTCAAATGGGCATGGTGATGAACCTCGATAAGTGCATCGGCTGCCACACCTGCTCGGTGACCTGCAAACAGGCCTGGACAAACCGCGCCGGCACCGAATACGTCTGGTTCAACAACGTCGAAACCCGGCCGGGACAAGGGTATCCGCGCCGCTACGAAGACCAAGAACGCTGGAAGGGCGGCTGGCAGCTGAATAAGAAGGGCCGACTGGTGCTCAAGGGGGGTGGACGGCTGAAAAAGCTGTTCGGACTCTTCGCGAGCCCCGTGCAGCCCGAGCTGAAGGACTACTACGAGCCCTGGACCTACGACTACAAAACCCTGATCGACGCTCCGCTCGGAGACGACTTCCCGGTGGCCCGACCAAAATCGTTGATCACCGGTCGGGACACCAAGATTAGCTGGTCGGCCAACTGGGACGACGACCTCGGCGGCGCCCCGGAGATGGGGCACCTCGACCCCATCGTCGAAAAGGTGCGGCGAGAGTCGGAAGACAAGATCAAATTCGCCTTCGAGCAGACCTTCATGTTCTACCTCCCGCGCATCTGTGAACACTGCCTCAACCCCTCCTGCATGGCATCGTGCCCGTCCGGCGCCATCTATAAGCGCGTCGAAGACGGCATCGTCCTCGTCGACCAAGACAAATGCCGAGGCTGGCGCCAGTGCATCACCGGCTGCCCCTACAAGAAGATCTACTTCAACCACAAAACCGGTAAGGCCGAGAAGTGCACCTTCTGCTACCCGCGGGTGGAAGTGGGTCTTCCCACCGTGTGCTCCGAGACCTGTGTCGGCCGCCTTCGCTACCTCGGTCTGTTCCTCTACGACGCCGACCGGGTCACCGACGCCGCCGCGGTGACGGACGTGACCGCCCTGTACGAATCGCAGATGGACGTACTCCTAGACCCCAACGACCCCGAGGTGGCCGCAGCCGCCCTCGACCAGGGCATCCCCACCGACTGGCTCGACGCAGCGAAGAAGTCACCGGTATATGCGCTCGCCAAGGTGTACAAAGTCGCGTTGCCGCTGCACCCGGAGTATCGCACCATGCCGATGGTCTGGTACGTGCCGCCGCTGTCTCCCATCGTCGACCTGCTGAGCGAGCAGGGCCACGACGCCGAAGACAGCAGCAATCTCTTCGGCGCCATCGACGCCCTCCGCATCCCCGTCGAGTATCTCGCCGAGCTGTTCACCGCCGGCGACACCGACAAGATCACCGAGGTGTTGCGCAAGCTTGCGGCGATGCGTGCCTACATGCGGGCGATCACCATGGAACAAGAACCCGACCCTTCGATTCCGGCAGCCGTGGGGATGTCGCCGGGCTCCATGTACGAGATGTACAGGCTGATGGCGATCGCGAAGTATGACGAGCGTTACGTCATTCCCAAGGCACACGTCGAGCAGGCACACGACCTGGAGGAGATGGGGTGCTCGGTCGATTTTGAGGGTGGTCCGGGCATGTATGAAGACTCGCCGTTCGGTGAGGCGAGCGGCAGGCCAACACCCGTGGCCGTGGAAAACTTCTACGCGCTGAAAGACCGGCAGACGTCCGATACTCCCTCCGGCGAGCAGGCCCTCCGAGGCCGCGTCAATCTACTGAACTGGGACGGCAACGGTAGCCCGACCGGTCTTTTTCCCGAGAAACGCGACCGACCAAGCGCTGCGGCCCCGTCGCCGGGCGATCTGCGCCCGCCCACGGAAAAGGGCGGCTCGCTATGAGGCGCGATCGAGCCGCCGCCGCGCACAGCCTGGCGCAGCGCGTGTTCTATCAGGCCGCGTCCTGGTGTCTGTCGTACCCGGATGCCAAACTCCTGGAACGGTGCGCGTTGATGCGGTCCGCGCTGGCCGAACACGGCCCGGCTGCACCGGATCTCACAGCGTTCATCGGGTACCTCGAGAACACCGCGTTGGGAACCCTGGAGCGTTCCTACGTGGAGACGTTCGACCTGAGCAAGCACCATCCGCTCTATCTCTCGTATTGGACCGACGGCGACACCCGTCGCCGGGGTGACGTGTTGGCTGAGTTCAAGCAGGTGTACCGGGGCAGTGACTACCTGACCAACACCCACGGTGAGCTGCCCGACTTCTTACCGCTGGTTCTCGAGTTCGCCGCGTTGGCCGGCCCGATGGCGGGTCGCGATCTGCTCATCCGATACCGCCCCAGTGTCGAAATGCTCCGACTCGCGCTCACCGAGCACAAGTCACCGTACGCCACCGTGGTGGAGGGCATTTGTGCCACCCTTCCCGGCCCATCACCCGCCGATCGACAGGCCGTGCAAACCATGGCGGGCGTCGGCCCACCGGCCGAAAGCGTCGGCCTCGAACCCTTCGACCCTCGTCTGCTTCCCCTGAACGGCGGCTCATGATGTGGGACGTGCTGCTCTGGGGCATTCTCCCCTACGTGATGGTGGCGATCCTGATCGGTGGGACCATCTGGCGCTACCGCTATGACCAATTCGGTTGGACCACCCGGTCATCCCAACTCTACGAATCCCGCCTCCTGCGGATCGGATCCCCGACATTTCACTTCGGGCTCCTAGCCGTCATCGCCGGGCATTTCTTCGGCCTGGTGGTCCCCATGTCCTGGACTCTCTTTTTCGGGATGAGCCAGGATTTCTATCATCTCAACGCCCTGCTGGTCGGGGGAGTCGCTGGGGTATGCACTCTCGGCGGGATCGTGATCCTGATCTATCGACGACGCAAGACGGGGCCGGTTTTCATGGCCACGACCACCAATGACAAGATCATGTACGTCGTGTTGACAGCTGCGATCGTCCTGGGCCTCTGGACCACTCTCGCCAGCGTCTTCAGTGGCGAGCACGGCCACAACTACCGGGAAACGGTGTCGCCCTGGTTCCGATCCCTGTTCATCCTGCAACCCGATGTCACGGCTATGGCTGCCGCTCCGTTCTCCTTCCACATCCACACCCTCGTCGGCATGTTGTTGTTCACAATCTGGCCCTTCACCCGACTGGTGCACGCTTTCACCGCGCCTGTGCACTACTTGTTCAGGCCCTACATCGTCTACCGGTCCAGGGATCGAGAAGCCGGGCAGGTACGGCCGGCGCGGCGCGGGTGGGCGCCCATCGGCACCAAGGATCGCACTCCCGATAAGCGCTGATCGGAGCAGCGGCGATGGACACACCGATGGGCTCGAGAACCTCTGCACGGCAGAGGGCACACCACAGTAGAGGGACCAACCTCGCCCTCGCGACGCTCGCATCCGTCGTGTGCTTTTGGGCATGGACCAGCGTGTCGCCGCTGGGCATTCGCTACACCGAATCAATGGGCCTCTCCCCGGCCCAGACATCAGTGCTCGTCGCGATGCCCGTGCTTGTCGGATCGATCGGCCGGATCCCGGTGGGCGTGCTCACCGATCGCTTCGGCGGACGCATCCTATTCGCACTGGTGCTTCTAGCATCCGTCCCTGCGCTGGTGCTCGTCGCGATTGCAGGAACCCTCAACGCATACGTCTTCCTGGTGGCCGCCGCGCTGTTGCTCGGCGTGGCCGGAACCGTTTTTGCCGTGGGAATCCCCTTCGTGAGTCACTGGTACCCGCCGAGCCGTCGAGGCTTCGCTACCGGGGTGTTCGGGGCAGGGATGGGCGGTACCGCGTTGTCGGCATTCTTCACGCCTCGCCTGGTGGATTGGTTCGGATACGTTCCAACTCACCTCATCCTCGCGGTGCTCCTCATCGTTGTTGCCGTCATCGTGTGGCTCTACATGGCCGAGTCCCCAGGATTCACGGCCAGCACTGATCCCTTCCTGCCCAAGCTCGCTGCTGCTGCCCGGCTCAGCGTGACCTGGCAGATGAGCTTTCTGTATGCGCTGGTTTTCGGCGGATTCGTCGCCTTTTCCACCTACCTGCCCACCTACCTGCGCCAGATCTACGACTTCGACCTCACTGCCGCCGGAACCCGAACGGCGGGGTTTGCGGTTGCCGCCGTAATCCTCCGCCCCGTCGGTGGGATCCTTGCCGACCGCATCGGGCCGAAACCGGTGGTGATCGGCTCGCTCGCCGCGGTTGCAGTTCTCGCCTGGGTGGTGAACCTCCGCCCGGACGGCGAGATCCCTGCCGGCGTCACCTTTGTCGCGATGGCGTCGGCACTGGGGCTCGGTGCCGGGGGAGTGTTCGCCTGGATCGGACGAAACGCTCCACCAGCCAACGTGGGCGCGGTGAGTGGCATCGTCAGTGCGGCCGGCGGGCTGGGCGGCTACTTCCCGCCGCTCGTGATGGGGGCCACCTACAACGCTGCGGAAAACAGCTACGCCGTCGGACTACTCCTCCTAGCCGGTACTGCTCTGGTCGCCCTGGTCTTCACGATGCTCTTTGTGAAAGACAAGACGCCTGTCACCACGAATCAGTGATGCCTGCGTCAAGATGAACGAGACGACGCCCGTTTCAGCCACAATCGGACGGTCGCGGCGCATGGATAGAGATGGGGGAGGCGCGCGTGCCGTGGGATCAAGCGACTAACCACGATCGTGTTGATGACGGGAAGCGATCTGTGCCAAGTTCTGGTTTTTCAAGTTTGGGTGAACTCGGAGGCGTTCTTCTCAATGCTCCGATCGATCAGGCTGAGGAGACTCTGGCGCAACAGCTAGCGCACATCGCGTTCTCCGGCAAACTCGAATCGGTAGACCAGATCGAATTGACGGTCGTAGGCCATCCAGGTGGTGGGTTCAGTTTTGATAGCGCCCGGGTGCATGCGCGAGCAAACGAATTCCCTTGGCGCGGTCCCGTTATAGGCGTCGAAGATTCTGACGACGAGTGCGTTAGCACGACTAGCATCTATTCGGCTCGAGCCACGGACGCAGACGGCTAACGCGCTTCCTGCAAAGGGCGTCGCGGGCGGCGCTGCGCGCGCCGGCCGCCGCAGTTCCTCCGCGGTCCATAGAACAGGAGTCCATCGGCCGGGCGTCGGCTATTGGCTAGAGCCAGGCGGCCAGATCGTCGGCGAGGGTGGGACGCGATCGGGCGAGTAATCCGCGCATTGTCGACTCTGGAACGACGAGTTCGATCGCGATATCTGCGTAGCTGCAGCCGGCGAACTCACGCATGAGCCAGGCCCGTTCTTGATCCAGGGGGAAGCTAGCCAACGCCAGACAGTGCGCCGTTTTGAAGTGAAAGCTGCACTACGTCTAAGGGACTACTTTCGACTGTGCCGGGGTGTCGAAGGGCAGCGTTCCCGGATCCCGTAGGGTCGTCCGCAGGCGGACAGGGGACACGGCACATCACGTAAGCCTGTCCTTGGCCAGTCCAGCGACATAGACTGATTGTTCGTTCGAGAGGGAGAACCATGAAAATCAACGACGACGCTGATGGTGAGTACACCGATTCCGAGGCAGCGGCCAGCACGCCGGAGATTGACGCCGACGAGACGCAGGCAGAGGGCGAGTACACCGACAGCGATACTCCTAACGAGAACCCGCCGGCAACGGACACCACCTCTCTCTGACCTCAGGTCGCGCTTTGCCGAGGGCAGCCCGTGTAGGTTAGCTCCCCGGCAGTCCCAGAACCGGTCGGCGGTGTGACCAGAAACGAACCAGATACCTCGCTGCGTGACCAGAATGAGCCCGTCTTCGTCCGTGCCAGCGCGCACACTAGACCCATGAAAACCGCGGAAGTCCGCGGGATTCCGGCCCAGTGCGGGTGGACGAAGAGGTCGAGACGGCTATCATTTGTTCTTGGTTCGAGTCCAGGTACCCCAGCAGTAAGAAAACCCCCGGTCATGCGGGGGTTTTTTCGTTTCGGCTCCGCTGTGGAACCATGTCCGAAAACCGCTAGAACGCGGCGCCGATCCAATTGGCTTCTCATTTCGTACGCCGGTCACCGGTGAATTCCTCATTTTGTCGCCCACTGAAGTGGCACATTAGCGCGCCCGTCGCTCGAAGCCCGGAATCCCGGGGGTTGGCGTGACCAGAAATGCGCCAGAATCTCGACTTCGGCTGCTGGTGCCGAGGTCGAGCAGCACAATCGAGTCGAGATCCCCGACATTGAGCCAGTCCACGAGGCGTCAGACACCACCATCGTGACGGTGCTGTGTGACCTCAATCTGGCCTGCCGCCATGGCCCAACGCATCCTGGACTACCGGGAGGCTCAGGGCCGGTTCACCAGCATCAAGGATCTCCACAATGTCACCGGAATCGGCGACAAGACCTTCGCCGCGCTCCAGGACCCGGTCACGGTCTGAACGCCCTGTCGGCCTGTGTCGGGCGGCCTGCGTCGCCGTTCCCAGGCTGCGATGAGACAATGAGGAAATCCAGACGCAGCCACGCACCCACAAGGATTGGCGCACCGACATGTCTCGCACCCGCACGATCCTCTCGGCCCTCGGACTCGCGGCCGTTGGGGCCGTGGCCGTCGCGGGGGACGCCCTGTTCGGGCCTTGGGGCGGCTGGTCGATCCTGCTGGTCGGCGGCTACATCGTCGGCGGTCGCACGGCGCGCACCAGCCGATTCGAGATCATGTCGTCGCGGCGCACCGTGCGCGCGATCGAGGGCGATCCGCGCACCGACAAGTATCGCGTCGCCGTGCACAAAGAGCTTGCGAAGGACCGGCGTCAGGTCGCCTCCCTACGGCGGCACCTCGGTCGCCGCGTTTCGAGCGAGATGGCTGAGGTCGTCGCCAAGATCGATGACATCCTCTCCAAATGGGCACAGCTGAGGACGACGACCGACGACAGGTTCACCGTCGAGGCGATGATCACCGATTACATTCCCGGCCTTCTGGAGGCCTATCGAAACCTCCCGGGCCACAAATTCCGTAAAACCTGGTTGCCAGAGCAGGTACGGGCTTGGGACGCACTCGGTGAACAGGTGCGCATCCTCGACGCCGAGGCCCTGCGCATCCAGAAGACCCTGTATTCGACCGACCTGCGGTCGGTCGAAGCCCACGGCACCTTCCTGCGAGACAAGTACACCCGCCGGCCAGGGCTGGAGATCAACCGGGACTGAAACGCGTCGACGGCCCGAGCCGGCGGTGGCGTCAACGGTGGGATCTGGTTGAACATCGGTGGCCCTCCGGCCGCGAGTTGTCGGGGTCAATAGGCTGAATCTCATGACTACTCGTCGGACTCGCGCAGCAGGTTAACCTCGTCCAGGACGTCGATGACGGAGCGGCCGAGCCGGTCGATTCGCCACACGACGACCGTGTCACCAGGTTCGGCGTAGCCGAGGAGCTTCTTCACCCGCTTCGGCACCGGTGACGTCAAGGCATCGCCGTTCTTAGCCGTCGCGCTGGTTTTGCAAGGCAGATTCGTCGACCACTGCCCTTCTGGCTTCTGCGCTAAGTGCCATGCTGACAAGGTTCGATCAACAGAGGGGTACACGAAATGATGGCTGATCCGCACTCGCAGCGGGTGAGCGCCCGTGCGATCGAGGAGGACGAGCGTGCCCGTGAACGTGGCCGGGTGCAGATGTTCAACGCAACCCGCCCGGATGGATTGGACGGGTGGACCATCGCCCTGGAGCAGTATGAACTCCTCGTTGAGGTCATTTTGGGGACGATCGATGCCTCGCCGCCGACGACGGCTCAGTCCCCTTGCAGCTCATCGTGCAGGAAGCGCAGAAGGCCCTCGCGGGGCACCCTGCCTTCCCAGGCGGTCGTCTGACCAACTACGTGCGATTCACGAAAGTCGATCTTGAAGCCCGGGGGAGGTTGGAGCGGATTCCGAAAAGCTCGCCTCAACGCGTCCGAAGAACCACCGACTCCTCGACAAATTGACTGATCCGCCAGCATCGGCCATTCGACCAAGGGCACGATGAGGGCGGGCCGTCACGGGACACCTGCCCGAATGACAGCAGGCCTACCACGACGTTAAGTGACGGTTCTTGCCTTCTTCGCGGGCATTCTGGTGTCAGGTTGTCGGCCGTCTGGTGGGTCAGAGAGCTCCTGTGGAAATCGAGCCAGAGCGGGCGGGGTGCTACCCATCAGCTCCACCGCGGCGATGTAGGGCCGCACGCACTGCTACTTCTGGGGTACGCCAATTGATGACCCGTCGAACGGCACACACAATTGAGTGTCCCAGGGCCGCGCTCTCGCACCGGCACACCGAAGTGCACCGGTACGGGGAGCGCTCCTGCTTGCGGTTAGCTAGCGTTGAGAAGGCCTGTCATGACCTTGATCTCGGCGGTCTGGCTCGTGATGATGTTTTCGGCCAGCGTCACCGCGTCTGGACTTTGGCCGTCTTCGACTTCGTCCGTGGCCATGTCAATGGCGCCTTCGTGATGTTGGATCATCTGGTCCAGAAAGATTCGTCCCGCGTCGGCCCCCGTGGCTGATTCCAACTCCGACATATCGCCGTCCGACATCATGCCATTTCCGTGATCCATGTCGTCCATCATGTCGTTGGGGTTTCCGACCCCCCAGGTGTCGAGCCAGCCTTCCATCAGGGTGATCTCGGGTTGCTGAGCGTCTTTGATCTTCTGCGCGAGTTCGGTGATTTGAGAGTCAATGCCGCTCTCGGTGATGATCATGTCCGACATCTCCACGGCCTGCTGGTGATGGGGAATCATCATCATGGTGAACATGACGTCAGCGTTGTTGTGTGCGTTTGACGCTGACGGCGACGAACCAGCGCCTGGGCTGGATGATTCGTTCTGTCCAATGCCGTTGCCGGGCATGGCTGGTGTGGTTGTGCATCCGGCGAGTAGGGCCGTTGCGATGGCTGCGGTCGTTGCGAGCGCGATAGTGCGAGTAGTCATTGTTCTTCTCTTTCGATCAGGGTGCGTAGTGCGGTCTGAGTGATGTGCGGGATGAGCTGGGATGCACATCAGACTCGACTGATCGACAGGATGATGAGAGATGGAGGAGGTAAGGAGAAGGACCAGCCCGGCGAGCTGGATCGAACGATGGTATTAGCCCCCGGGGGAGTGAGCGGCCGGTTCATCGCTGGAGCGACGGCAGCCAGGAGCGCTGTGATGCTCAGCAGCGCCAGGACGCACGCGAGCATTGTGATGAACCCTGCCGAGGATTTCGATGTACTGTCGCCATCTCCTCCAACGGCAGCTTCGCCAGCCGGGTGGACGCCTTGACTCATGCTTTGCATCGGAGCACCCATACCGTGGTCGACGCTGATGGTATGCATCGCGAGTAGTCCACCGATCAGCGCGACGGCGAGGGCAAACGTGGTCGCGTAGGCGCGCCATACGGCAGACTGCGGCACCAACACCGACAAGTTCTGCTTTGTCGTCAATACGGCCACCTCCCTGCTGGGCACACTACTTGAGAATCCCGGATACCCTCTGGGCATATCGGGACAGTCGAGCATCGATCTGGGCCAGATCGAAGAGTCCAGAACAGAATGCTTCACGATCTGGCGCCGGCCACCGCCACGATCCTCGGCGTGGGGCTGGACATCACCGTGCTCATCGAAGACGGGGACCACTCCACCGAGTTGCTACTGGCCACTCATGCCCATCTATGGCGCGCGTTGGCGGGACGAGTCCATCGGTAGAGTTTTGCGATGAAGAGTTTCCACATCAAGGTGCCTGAGTCGGATCTTGTTGACCTACGGGATCGGCTTCTTCGTACACGCTTGCCGGAGCCAACTCCTGGGGCGGAGTGGGCTGCTGGAGTTCCGAAGTCTTACTTGCAGAATCTCGTCACCTACTGGGAAGCCGAGTTTGACTGGCGTGCTCAGGAACGCCTGTTGAACTCATTCCCGCAATTTACTGCTGACATCGACTCACAGTCAGTCCATTTTGTTCATGTGAAGTCATCCCATCCCAATGCTGTACCTCTTGTCCTGAGCCATGGATGGCCGTACTCGTTTGCCGAGATGCTCCCGCTCGTCACTCTCTTGTCCGACTTTGACCTCGTCATTCCCTCATTACCCGGGTTCGTGTTCTCCGACGCCCCCACCGGATTCTTCACCGACACAAGCACGGCGCGAACGATACACAAGTTGATGACCGATGTCCTCGGGTACGCCCGATACGGCACCTATCATGAGGACATTGGCGCATCCGTCAGTCATGGCCTGGCCTCACTCTTCCCGGACTCGGTGCTCGGTATCTTCGTCACCCACCCCGCAGTGCCCCAGGTTGACGATCGCGAAGACCTTTCCGCGGCAGAAGAGGCCTTTATTGCGTGGCTCGACGCCGAATGGGCGGACGAGACCGCGTATGCGCATCTGCAAAGCACCCGCCCCGACACGGTCGCCGCTGCCTTGAACGATTCGCCCGCAGGCCTTGCCGCCTGGATTCTCGAAAAGTTTCGTTCCTGGAGCGACAGACGCAGCGGCCCGACCGAACTCACTCTTGATGAAAAGTTCTCTCGCGACGACCTTCTGCGAACGATTTCGCTGTACTGGTTCACCCAATCCATTGGGTCATCATTCCGCTCCTACTACCACCTGCGGCACCGCGAGAAGCGTGGCGCCGTTCACGTCCCGACGGGCATCGCCGTCGGAACAGGAGACCTCGGATACCCCCTTGAACTTGCCCATCGTACTTACACCGACATTCGAAGCTTCGCCGTACTCCCTCACGGTGGTCACTTCACGGCGAAAGAGGAACCCGAACTCGTCAGCGCCAATATCCGGGCCTTCTTCCAAGGGCTCCGAACCGAACCGGACCCGCGATCTCCCGCTAGCGCTCGGCTGAGCCCTGAGCGTGGCTAATTGGTTCAGACTCCGGGAAGTCTCTCCAGGGTAATCGGGCCATCGACCATGGCGCCCGAACGTCGATCAAACGTCGACGCCGCCAGCTCGGCCACTCCGCCGGTCCCGGTGGTGCGTCGACCTCCAGGTTGGCTTGTTCGTCACGTATCCCATGTGGTTCACGTAGAGTCGGGCGTGCACGGGGGTCGTGCGGGGCGCCGTGTCCGGCGCCGGATATGGGGGATTTATGCGTCGTTCCAAACCAGCTCTGGTCAGATCGGTGGCCTGCCTGCTCGGGGTGGCCCTCACGTTCACGGCGTGCACCGCGTCGCCGCCGGATGCCGGTGCGACCGAGAGCGCCGAGAGCGTGAACACGGCGGACTGGCCGGCCGTCGAGCTCAACGGTGTCGGTCCAGTCGAGAAGATCATCGACGTGCCAGAGGGCGCAGCGTCGTTCCGGGTCAGCTTCGTCTGCGTCAGCGGCAATTTCAGCCTCTCTTTCAGCGGGGCCACGCAGAATGACCGCCGCGGCGGCTGCCAGGGCACCCGTACCTACCTGTTTCCGGCGTCCGAATCCGCACCGATGCAGCTGTACATTTCCGTGCCAGCGGACTCGCAGTACGCGTTGACGGGCGAGTTCACCACTGACGTCTTCAGCCCCGACCCGCTCATCACCGACGCCTGCACGCAACTGTCGGAGTACATGAGTGTTTATCTCAACGCCGACCAGGGCTACCTCCAGGGCGACGTGAGCGCCGAGGAGTGGCGCGTGCAGATGGACGAGGCCGTGGGCATCATCACCGAGCTGCAGGACACGGCCACCGGGCTCATCGCCCTGCAGCTGCCCGCGCTGGTGGAGGGGATGTCCTCGCCCGTCGTCGTGCCCGGCTATTTCCACCAGCAGCACTCACCGACCGAGATGGATGCGGCGGGCACGATCGTCGGGGACGTCTGCGGCGACAACGGCTCCGGCATCGCGATCATGGCCGCGTACGGCGGCTGACCCCTCCAGCGACTTGCCGCAAGGCCGTCGTTGGGGGCCCGAATAGATGAATTGCGGGAAGTGGCGGTGGGGCGCGCGAATGTACCGACAGTGATACTCCTCACGAGCATCCAACGGACACGATCGCGACGAACTATCGCGGAGTCCACACCGAGCGGTCGCGGTGGGCGAACACTGCGAACCCGACAGGGTCGCGACCGAGGACCTGACGGACATCGTCGGTCAGGCCCGCGGCCAGGCCCAGCCGGGCGGTGGTGTAAATCGCCGCAGTGACGAGGACCATGCCCCATGGCATTCCTAACTTCCTGCGGGCATGCACGATATACCGCAGGATGCCGGGCCGCGCGTAGCGGATCGGCCGGCCCAGTTCGTGGGTGAGGATCTCGGCAATCTGTGCGTAGGTCACCGCTTCATTCCCGGTCACCGTCCACGCGGTGTTCACATGCGCTGACGGATCCAGAAGCGCGGCGGCCGCAACGGCTCCGACGTCTTCAACATCCACGAATGCCGTCGCTCCGTTGCGTGCAGGGACCATGATCTCGTCCCGATCGCGAATATCGGTCAGATGGGTGGTGGACAGATTTTGGTGGAAGAAGGATGCTCTAACGAAAGTCCATGCCACGCCTGAGTCACGAAGCCACGCCTCGATCGCCGCGTGCGGCACGATGGTGTTCTTCTCTGCTCCCTGCAGCGACAGGAACACGATTTGCGAGATCCCGTGGTCGCGGGCGTACTCCAACGCCGGGATCATCTGACTTTTTGGTTTCCCCAAGTGCGGCGGGCGCATGAGGAACATCTGCTGCACCCCAACAAAGGCGGCTTCCCAGGTAGTTGGGTCGGTGAAGTCAAGAGCAACGGCTTCCACCCGGTCGCCGAATACCCGCCGAACCGACTCGACGCTACGACCGGTCGCCCTCACGCGGGCGCCACCATCCAAAAGCTCCTGCACAACCACCCGACCCACATTCCCGGTCGCGCCGGTGACCAACACCGGATTCTTCCACTCTCGTGCCTGCATTGCGCCCCATCGCCGTCTCCGAGACCTTCACACGTGGGAGTCTTCCCCCATGACAGCGTCGGTATGCCCAGTCTCACACCGAAAAACAGGCCGGCTGACCCGGTCTCACGGTTATGCGAGTTGTGCCAGCCAGGTCAATGCAACGGCGTCACGCTCGGGGGGTGCCACTGTGTCGACTTCGAACTGCGGCCGCGCCCGGATATCGCGGAGTGCGACAACACCCATACAGGGGATGGCGAGTAAGTCACCTTCACGGAGATCGTCGGGCAGCTCCACCATGCCGCGACCGAGACCGGGGGTTTCGTGAGATTCGCCGGAGAGCAGAATCGCGGTGCTGCTCTTGACCGTCGAGGCTCGCCCGATGAGTCGGGTTTCCCGCCACGTCGCGTCCACACTGTCCAGGCACGCGTCGATGAGGACCACACGTGCGGCGTCGAAGTTCCTCAGAACCGCAGTGACCTGCACGACGACGACGGCGGCGTCCCGGTACGGCGATCTCCGCCCGTGAGTGCCGGGGATGACGGCGGTAGCAGTGTGCACGCACGGGGTTTGGCACACGTCGACGAGCCGCAGCATGGACACGCCGGAGACGACGACATCAGTGGTGGTGGCGTGTGAAGATTCGGGCCACGCATCGATGTTGAGCGGATCGGCGAGCGTACGCCGGAGGGACGGCATCATCGCGGTGAGAGTCATGAGCCAGACCTCATTCCCAGATCGCTGGGTCTAAGGGGCTCCAATGTGGGGCTGTCAGGAGTAGTCATTCTTCAGTCCTAACGGACACCCGGGCGCAAGACCGGTCCCCAAACGGAAGACATACGGGAATTTCACGGAACCCAACGGTGCCGCAGTGGGGGAGGAGGCGGTGTAAAGCACCCGGCACGCACAATGGGGCGTGAGTTTCAGCGTGCCGTTTCCGGCAACGAGCACGTCACTGCTCTGAGCATCAGGGGCGCGCAGACCGGCTGCGCACCTCGGCGGCGACCGAGGTGAGGGCCTCGGTGAAGGCGGCGAGCTGATCGGCATTCAAACTACTGGTCGAGGCGGCGAGCATCTCCGAGAAGTCCCGGTGGATGCCGCCCATCACCTCGTGCCCGAGCGGGGTCAACTCCAGGTAGAGGCTGCGCCGGTCGCCGGGGTGATCCACCCGGTGCAGCAGGTCCGCGTCGACCAACCGGCGGGCGATCGCGGTGATCGCGCCCGTGGTCATGCCTAGGTGTGCGGCCAGCTCCTTGGGCGTGATGCTCACCGACCGACCCACCCGGAACAGGGCGCGCAGCTCGGTCGCGCTCACGCCGACATCCTGCGCGATGCGCTGGCGGTTGGCGTCCAGGGCGCTCACGAATGCAGTGGCCGCCGCCGGAAAACCGGTGAGGGTATGCGCGAGCGGTTCGGGTTGGGTCATGTCTCCTCCGGCCTACGTGGGGGCAAGCCCCGCCCACGCGGCGTTGTGAAGTAATCGTACCCAATTCACCCCAAACAAGGTGAAAATGTAGTTTACTGAGTCAGTCACTTAGTGACTAAGGCAAATCAGGCACCGTCAAAACCGATGGAGTAGATCATGATTCCCGATATTCTCTCGCCCGGCCAGTACGACACGGTCTACAACTCCTTGTCCCTGGTCATCGCCGCCCAGCTGTTCACGGCGGTCTTTCTGCTCATCTCGCTGGCACGCATCCTGCCGCGGTATCGCCAGGCCATCACGGTGGCCATCGTCGTCTGCGGCATCGCGGCCTACCACTACTTCCGCATCTTCGACTCGTTCAAGGCGGCCTTCGTGACGGAAGGCGTCGGCGGCCAGGCCGACTACACTCAGGCGGTCGGCGAAGGATTCAACGAGGGCTACCGCTACGTCGACTGGCTCCTCACGGTACCTCTGCTGCTGGTGGAACTCATTGCCGTGCCGGAATTTGTCAAGGTGAATGAGGCCAGCGTGAGTTTAGGCGGCTAGTTTCGGCGCTTCTTCCTGAGCGGCGGGTTTGTTGATCCAGGCCGCGT